>JBDNDE010000020.1:0-25014 GCA_046719305.1 Gemmataceae bacterium
ATAGGCCACCCGTAGAAAGGGTGGCAAGCTCCGCGAGAGGAACAGTGTTCGTAACAATACTCTCCGAGACCGATGACGCAACCTGCTGACTGGCAAACAGATAGGGAATTCGGATCTCGCTCGGTCGTCGGAAACGAGAGCAATACTCTCGAACACCATCCTACTGGGACGGAGAACCGGATGACATGAAAGCGGCCGGTCCGGTTCGCTTGATGCGAGCGGCGCTCAGCCGACCCAAATCGACCGGGAGAGGTCGTCCGTTTGCCGCATCTGTTCCTCGTCCTGCACGGCATCGATTGGACGCTGGCCTGACCCGAGGCTTGCCGTCGCCTTGATCGCCTCCGGCACTCGTTCGGTTCGGGAGAGGCTGTCGCCGCGGATGTGGTAAAGGCCACTCTTGATGGGCAGGTAGACGAACTCGGCCCCCGTCAGGGCGAACCGCCGCCACAGGTCCCAGTCCTCCAGGATGCTGATCGTCTCATCGAACAGCCCCACCTTCTCCAAGAGGTCTCGCCGATGGGCAACTCCGAGCGGGCAAGCGACGTTTCGGTGTAACAGGATCGACCGCACCATCGCGGGGTCCCAGGTGCGAACCTCCCCCGGGCGCAAAAACACGCCGTCATCGTCGATGGCGTCGTAAGCGAAGACGAGGACATCCGCCTTGGAGCGGCAGCGGTAGACCCAATTCAGGTAATGGGGGTAGTACTCGTCGTCGCAGTCGAGGTACGCGATCATCCGGCCCCGGCAATGCCGGAGGGCGAGGTTCCGGGCCGCGGATGGACCGCTGTTCGTCGCAAGCCGGAGCGGCCGGACCCGTGAGTCCAACGACCCGTAGTGACACATCAACTCGAAGCTCCCATCCGCCGAGCAATCGTCAACGGCAAGCAACTCCCAGTCGGAGAAACTCTGGGACAAGACCGAGCGCACGGCCCGGTCCAAGAACCGAGTGCCGTTAAACACGGGCATAACGACAGAGATACTGGACTGTGATCCGCCCATCACTCACCGCCTTGTCAATATCCTCATCGGGGTTCACTTTGGCGGTTCTTTCTCGATGACCTTGGCAACCACGTCCGGCAGGCCCGCCTGATAGCCACGCCTCATCGATCCCCAACTGTTGAAGGAACTCAGAGATCGCGGAAGGCTTCTTTGCCCCACGCTTCGATCTCCGCTAGCGTGCGGAGATTTTTCGGGCGGGATTCCCAGATCTCTTGATATCGCCTAAATAGACTTTCAACCTCGTCATGCTCGGTGCAGCTCGCAAAGCAGGCCGAGTGAAAGACTGCATCGGAGAATTTTGCAAGTCGATGACTGCGGGAGAGAAAAGCAGGGAAGGCTTTTGCATCGGCGGCATGCTCGATGACCATGCCACAGATCCCGCAGACAGTCTTTCCCTCAATGAGCATTGCCATGCATGCTACCTCCCGAACTTCGTGAGACCGCCGCCGAACAATTCATATATCCATGAGCTACGTTGTCCAGTCAGTTCTAACATCTCGAAGTCGAGCGGGGATGGACCTGTCGGCCGTGGGTGGGTGTGAATAATCACACGCCGCAGCCCGTCAGGAAAGGTCATGCCTCCCTCACCACCGCGCACGATCAGCCGTCTGCCGTCAGTGAGCGATATGATGGCGTGTTCACGACCCCCGGAGGTATAAGTTAGCTCCGCAAGTTCGTGAATCAAATCGTCGACCCGCTCTCCCCTCCCAATCTGCCGTACAGTCTCGGCGGGCAGTATGTTTTCACCAGTGCTACCGACCCTGATCCGGCCTGCAGCTCGCCCGAATCGGGCGACGCTGGTGACATAGCCGCCAAGGGGGACGAAGCCGAGGGCGTCGGTGAAGCCGAAGTTCTGCGGGTCGGTGGCGAGCACGTAGCGGCTGTGGCCGACTCCGTAGACTGAACGTGCGACCTGCTGACCTGCTGTATCGACACCAACACGAGTTCGAGGAGGGCTGGGCTAATAGAATCAATATATAGAAGTGTTGGTCAGGAGAGTTTTACCGAAGCGAGGCGGCGATTGAAGAGTACAAAAAATAGCCACCCGGCCCCAACTCGGCAGGCCTGCTGAGTTGGGGCCATTTAGGCATCGTACCTAAAAGCCCACGCCCTTTACCTTGGTCTGGATGCGACATAAGGCCTTGTCGGCGGTCACATACAACACGGTGCCATCCTCGGCAAAGGCACAGTTGGAGGTCGGCACACCGGTAGCGATCGTGCCCAGATGCTTGCCCTCGGGCGTCAGGATCAACACCCCGCCTGGGCCGGTCGCCCACAGGTTGCCCTTGGTGTCCACCTTCAGGCCATCGGGCAAACCCTTCTTCTCGGGGATGAACTTGGTTGCATCGAATAGCACTTTGCCTTCGCCCAAGGTGCCATCTTCCTTCACTGCAAAGGCCATCCAGATCGCTTTCTTCGGGTTGGATTGCGCCACATAGAGTGTTTTCTCGTCCGGCGAAAAGGCGATACCGTTGGGGTACTCCAACACCTTTGTCAGCAACTCCGGCTTGCCGCCGGGCTTCAGTCGATACACCCCGCGGAAGCCCAACTCCTCATCGGGGAATACCCACGGCTTGCCCTTGCGCATCTGGCCATATGGCGGATCGGTGAAGTACAGATCGCCGTTGCTCTTGAACACGCCATCGTTGGGGCTATTGAGCCGTTTGCCGTCGTAGTGGGTGGCAAGTTGGGTGAAGGTTTTGCCGTCGTCATTTAAGCGAGCTACGCAGCGGTCCCCGTGTTGCATCAGCACGAGTCGATTCTTGGCATCGAACAGCAGACCATTGCTACCCGGCTCCATCAAGTCTTCGCGCGTGCCGGTGTATCCACTGGGCCGCAGAAACAGTTCCACCTTCTTCCCGGGTTTGTACTTGTACACGCTGTTGCTGGGGATGTCCGAAAACAGCAGATGGCCGGCCTTCTTGTCCCACACCGGGCCTTCCACCCAGTTGTAGCCATCGGCGATGATCTCCAGGACGGCATCAGCTGGTAGCAGTTCATCCAGGGCTTTCTCCAGGCGTTCGATGGTGCCCAGAGTCTTCGGTTTGTCAGCGGCTGGCAGCGTGAGCAACAGACCCAGAAACGCAGCCCAGCACAGCACAACACGGAACATGGAGAGATCCTCCCACCAATACATCCAATAGATCGAGCAATAGATCGAGAGCCGAGATGGCCAGATGGAGAGCCGAGATGGCCATGAGGAGCAGGATAGGCCCGTGTGCGGCTGGCGTCGAGGGCTAAGGGGGACCACCGAGGAAGCTGGTCGTGGACCAATTCTTTAAGAACAAGTTGAGGTCGCCCTCGGTGAGCGGTCGGCCAAACCAGCAGCCGTGGTTCCAATCCTCATGGGCCGCTCTGGCCCAACAAACGCGAACCATGAAGACCGACCATTCACTAGAGGGGTCGGGGCATACCTGCAACTCGAGCACGGAGCCGGGCTGGTAGCGGCGATTGGTCCGCAACAGTACCCCGGTTAGCGAGACATCACACACGACGGCCACCCAGCGCCCGGTGTCGCTGTGCAAGGCGGTACAGGTCGCTTCTATGCGAATAGGGAAGCGACGAGCGACGCGGCGTTCGGGTTCTTCAGGTTCTGGGACCCCGCTAAGCCGACTAACATGCACCGGCGTCTGCGCTCGCATCAGAGCAGCTAACTCGCCACAACGAGCCGGACGCCTCTCGGTTTTGGCATCTAGCCCCAGACACAAGGCGGCATGCACGGCTTCGGAAATCTCCGGGGAGCCGTTCCCGCCGTCGCCGAGCCGTTCTCGCGCACTGGCGAAGCAGTGTGACTGGGTGCGCAATACTTTCAACGCCAGTCTTTTCTTGTCGCTACGTCGTTCGGCCAAGTAGACTACACCTACACTGCCTAGCCCTAGCGGTTGCAGCCCCCGATCGTCACCCAAGAGGAAGCCGTGGCAGTGGCCCTCACGCAGGTGTCGAGCGTGAAACGAGTTCAACAATGGATGATGAACGAGCAGGGCTAGCGTTTCATCAATCTCGCCGGGTGGATGATGAGTCGAATGAAAAGCGGCTAGGGCCACTGAGTCGACAACCCACTTTGGAGCAAAGCATCCAGGAGTGAGTGAGGCGAGTTTAGCAGGTTGGGGCACGACAAATTCATCCCGTAGACGATTTAGCAAGACAGCCAAATCGAAGCGGAAGTCATAGACATTTACGCAATAGACATTTACGCAATCGACAGACGCGATGGACACAATCCTTCTTGACATCTATCGGTTAGCTTCTGTCGGAATCGTCTAGTGTGCGACGCGATTCTCAGCCATGAGTAGTTTCTCAGTCATGAGAGTAGACACCGCTAGGGCGCGATCGGTATCTTCATAGGAATGTCTATGAAGTTTTTATGGAGATTGATCGTGTCCCGCTTACCTGCTATCCTTTTGCTTTGCCTCGCCTGCATTTCCCTGGCCACTGCCGGGCCGCGTCCGACTCTGCCCCTGCGCACTGCCGCGCCGCCTGTGCCCTCCGCGCCGTCCACAAAATCGACTTTTGGGGCTTTGCCCGAGTCGTGGATCAAAACGTTCACCTGGCGTAGCATCGGCCCATGTTCGATGGGCGGCCGGATCGTTGCTTTGGCCGTGTGGGAGAGCGATCCGACAACCTACTGGGCGGCCACGGCTTCCGGCGGCCTAATCAAGACGACCAACGGTGGGACTACGTTTGTCCATCAATTCGACAAAGAAGCAACTGTTTCGATTGGTGATGTGGCTGTAGCTCCTTCTAATAAAGAGATCGTCTGGGTTGGCACGGGCGAACATAATCCACGTAACAGCGTCTCGTATGGCGATGGCGTCTACAAATCGGTCGATGGCGGCAAGACCTGGAAGCACATGGGATTGAAAGATTCGTTCCAAATCGGACGAATTGTCATTCATCCCACCAACCCCGATATCGTCTATGTCGGTGCTTTGGGTCGCCTCTATGGCCCCAATGAGCAACGCGGCGTCTTCAAAACCACCGATGGTGGCAAAACTTGGGAGAAGATTCTCTTCATCGACAACGATACCGGTGTAATTGAAATGAAGATGCATCCCAGCCAGCCGGACACCTTACTGGTTGCTACTTGGGAACGGCGTCGTGACGGCTTCGATAGCCATGCCGGGGCTATGAACCGCCTGGGCAGCAGCGTACAACCGCCCTTGCAAGACGGCTACGATGCCTACGACCCGATACGCAAATGGGGCAAAGGCAGCGGCCTGTACAAGACCACCGACGGCGGTAAAACCTGGCGCAAGATCACTGCGGGGCTGCCGACTTGTGAACTAGGACGCATCGGACTCGATTACTACCGTAAGAACCCCAATATTGTTTATGCCGTGGTGGATTCTGCCCGCATTGGTACCGGCCGGGTTCCGGGTTTCCTCGGTGTCACCAGCGAGACAGCCAAAGGCGGCGGTGCCCGCATCGATAGTGTCAGCGAAGCAAGCCCGGCACAGAAAGCCGGTCTACAAAAAGGGGACGTTATCATCTCCTTGGCTGGTAAGCCGGTCAAAACCACCGACGACATCGCCCGCATCATGCAAAACACCAAGCCTGGTGACAAGCTTGCCCTCGTCGGCAGCCGCGACGGTAAACCGCTCAAACTGGAAGTGACCGTCGGTGAGCGTCCGGCTCAACCGGGCACCGGCAGCGCTCGCCGTCCGCTCGATTTCAAACTCGACGAAACGAAGGATGGCCTACGGGTCGCGGCCATGCTACCTCAAGGCCCGGCTAGCAAGGCCGGTTTGAAAGTAGGCGATCGTCTAACGGCTGTAGCCGGTAAGGCGGTCAAGACTGCTCGCGACGCAGCCGAGGCGTTGCGTGGCGCCACGGGGCCGGTGAAGCTGGAGATTCTCCGCGACAACGACAAGAAGGAGCTTATCTACGCCCCAGCGGCCACGGCTAGCAGTACGCGGCCGTATAGCAACTGGTTGGGCGGACAGCGGGAGAATGTGCAAAACGCTCAAGGGCCGGAGGGCTACCAGACGGGCGGCGTGTATCGCTCAGAGGATGGGGGCGAGACCTGGAAGCGGGTCAACAGCCTCAATCCAAGGCCGATGTATTTCAGTCAAATTCGTGTAGATCCAAGCAATGATAAATATGTCTATGTTTTAGGGATTCGCTTACATATCAGTTCCGATGGCGGTAAAACCTTCGGCACCCCGGCCGGTCGCAATCAGATTCACGACGACCACCACGCCTTGTGGATCAATCCCCGCGATGGTCGGCATTTGATTCTCGGAACCGATGGCGGCGTGTATGTTAGCTATGATCGCGCTAGCAAGTGGGACTTCCTCAACCATATGGCCCTGGGCCAGTTCTACCATGTCGCCGTCGACAATCGCAAACCCTACCGGGTCTATGGCGGCTTGCAAGACAACGGCACTTGGGGCGGCCCGAGCCGTGGTCTGGATGGCCGCGGCCCCATGAACGCCGACTGGATTTTCATCAGTGGCGGCGACGGCTTTCGTTGTGCGGTCGATCCGCTCGATGATGAGGTCATCTACTACGAATCGCAAGACGGCAACATCGGCAGGCGTAATCTGCGCACCGGCGAGCGAAAATCGCTCAAGCCTCAGATCAAGGGTGAATCGCTACGCTTCAACTGGAACACACCGTTTTTGGTATCGTCGCATAATCCGAGAGTATTTTACTGTGCCGGGAACAAGGTTTTTCGCTCGATCAAACAAGGCGAAGATCCACGGGTGATTTCCCCTGAGCTATGCAAAGATGGCCGCGCCAGTGCGACAGCGTTGGCCGAATCGCCGTTGAACCCCGATGTGCTGTGGGCCGGCACGGACGACGGGCAACTTTGGGTGACGCGCGACGGCGGGGCCAAATGGGCCAACGTCAGCGAAAAGGTCGGCTTGCCCAAGCGGATGTGTGTGGCCACGATCGAAGCCTCGCGTTTCGCTCCGGGGCGGGCGTATGTCGCCTTCGATGGCCATCGCTCCGATAACGATGAGCCGTGGATTTTTGTGACCGAGGATTACGGCGCGACCTGGAAGTCACTGCGGGCTAACTTGCCGATCGGTTCAACCCGCTGTCTGCGTGAAGACTTGTTCAATAAAGACGTTCTTTACCTCGGTACGGAGTTCGCCGTCTGGGCCAGCATCGACCGGGGCACCTCCTGGACCAAGATCAACAACAATCTACCCACCGTTGCCGTCCACGAATTGGCTCAGCATCCCACGGCCGGCGAAATCGTTGCTGCGACACACGGCCGCAGTTTGTGGATTCTCGACGTGACCGCCCTGCGGCAGTTGACGGGGAAGAACAACACCGAGCCGGCCAAGTTGCTGACACCGGCCCCCGTGGTGCGATGGCGGGTCGAGCCGTTGCGCGGGACCATTTATGGGGCGGGCGACCGGGAGTTTTTTGGCACCAATCCCGAACTGGGCGCGTCCATCTACTACACCTTGGGCAAAAAGGCCCAAAAGATCAAGCTAGAGGTTCAGGACGTGACCGGCAAATCGCTAGCGACGCTCAAGGCAAGTGCGGAGCCGGGGTTGCATCGCGCCACCTGGAATCTGCGTAGCACTACCGGTCTCGCAGGCCTGCTACCTGAACGGATCGGTGGTGTGCCCACACGAGTCGGGCGTCCTGTGCCGGCGGGTACTTATCGCGTGGTGCTGAATGTCGATGGTGTCGAGCAGATTCAACCGCTCAAAGTCGAAAACGACCCCATGCTGCCGCCGGACCTTCTCCCCAGCGAAGCCGAAGTTCCCGAGGCCAAGAAACGCTTGCCAGAGGATTGATAACACCTCAACGGCAACTCACAAGAGCCGCTCAACCAAGCCAGGAAAGCCCCAGCACCCCGGCCGCCAGAATTAGGCTCGCGGCCAGGGTCAGCACCTCGGCCCCACCGGTACGCGGATTGGTCAGCATGGCAAACTGACCGTTAAAGCCGCGACAGCGCATTGCGGCAGCAACCCGTGCGGCGCGTTCGGCTCCCCGAACCAGCAAAGTGCCGGTGGCAGCGGCCACGACCTCGTAGGAACGCCAGTCAGCCCGATTGCGGTAGCCACGCAGGCGAAGAGCCAAGCGGAGGCGTTGGAGTTCATCGGCAAGGAGAAATGTATAACGATACGTCAGAGTGAGAAGATAAACAAATAGTGCCGGCATACCGAGCATTCGGGCAGCCTGGGCGGTCTGTTCCACCGGAGCGCTGACCAGCATCACCGCGGTCAGCAATCCCAGAGATAGCCCCTTGACCACAATCTGCGTTGCTTCAGTGGCTTGGCCAAGCAGCGCCAGAGGGCCAGCAAACAGCAGCAACAACAACCCGAGATTGGCTAGCCGTTTCGCTAGCCAGCCTAGCGGCACCCGAGCCACAAGTGTTACCAAGCCGGCCAGAGCCAGCCCCAGCAGATTTGCCACCAGCCCCTGTGCGATGGCCGAGGCCAACATCAAAAGCAACAAGGTGGCCAGCCTCCATCGACCATCGAGACGAGCGAGGAAGGAATCGGGCTGGGGAGGCAGACGAAACCGCACTTGCATAACAAACAGCGTCCCGGATGGGCTTAGTACTTAGGCGATCACGGTTCGCCGCGTCAGCAGGGTGAAGCCATCCGGCCCCAGCAGGTAGCACGAGGGCGTCAGCGACACGGCATCGTAATAATCCGAAGTCTGCACCGCCCGACGCATCCGGCTGGCAAATGGGCCATCGGCATCGGCAGTGAGATAAAGCACGCCTGGCTCAACAAAGGCAAGAAAAACACGTTCCACCCCGGCCCACTGCTGCGCGTTGGCCAAAAAGTCCGGCAACGCCAATGCGGCAACGGCCAGATCGTGCGAGTGGCGGACGGTGAAAACCTTTTCGAGGCCAGCGGTACCAGCCTCGATTTTCAGTCCCGCAATCAGATTCTCGAAGGCTAACCGGAAGGTTTCATCGAGAGGGAGCGGGGAATCGGCCAGTTGCTGATTTGTCAGATAATGGATACTGAGCGTTTGCTGAGGCGTCATCGACACATAGGCCAAAAAGACCCCTAGTTCGGGCGTGAGCGGCCGATGCACCACTGCTTGGCTGAGAATATCCAGATCTCTCACCACCGGCAGCAGTTCACCGGGTGCCGGGGCCTGTTGTAACTTCTCGCGGATGGTGGCTTGGGCAGCAGCTAGGGCAGCGGGCCATTCCTCGGACGAGCGGGGCCGGCGAAAGGAAAAGCTCAAGTCGATTCCCTTGGGGAAGGTGGCATCGACAAACGCCAAATCGGCCTCGGAGGGTTCCCACTCGCTGTAGATTTGCCGGACATCCGCGGCGAGCGCGCCATATTGTTCGGCGACACACTGCCAGGCTTGGCGGAGAAAATCGTCGTGCGGAGCGATGCCATGGGTAGCGCGTGCAATCGGCCCCTCGGGCGAGACCAATTGAAACACTACGACACTCATCGCCGGATCGGCCTGCATGAAATTACCTTTCGCGACTGCGTTGCAACCCCAGGGCTACGCCCAACGAGCCAAACGCTCGCGGAGCCTCCTCCCAAGTAGAAATCGTACTGGCCCAACCTTTGTCTGCGGCGGTGTTCTGCCGGGCCACTTCGAGCCGGGCTAGTAAGCCGGCTGGGCTCTCGGCGGGGATCTTTTCTGCCTGAGTCAGGTCGAGGGCATAGAGGCTACGGGCGGCCTTCTGTCGTAGGGCGGTCAGAGCGGCCCATTGCTGCATCTCCGGGCTGGTGAATTGGGATAGCACCTTTTCCACATTGTCGGCCTTGTCCGGTTCGACCGTGCAAGCCTCGACCAGACGCAACAGTTCCCATTCGGGCGGCCGCACATCGACTTCCTGAAGGGCCGCTAGGGCCGCTAGGGCCGCGCTGAGGTCTTCGGAAGTCGGTTTAGCGACGGCATCGACCAGACGAATCGAAGCGACCAGTCGGGCCGAGTTGGAGTCGGCCTCACGAATGGCCTGGCGAGCCTCGTCGAGCTTGCCCTGGTGAGCCAGACCAGCCACCCGTCCAAACAGGGCTGCCTCGCGTTCGGCCAGATCTATGCCTGGTTCGGGTGGCTTGCGTTCTAGAGCGACGGCCAAGGTCACCACGTTGGCCCGCAAAGGCGGCCGGGGCGGGGGGTTGTTTTTGTCCTTGCCCTTCTCCAGTGCTGAAGGTGGAGCGTAGACGGCCTCGGCCGCTTTCCATGCCTTGATGGCCGCCTCGGTCTTCGAAGCGCGGAGCAGTTCCAGACCGGTCAGAGCGACCAGTTCGGCTCTTTCGGTATCGTTTCCACCGGCCACCTGTGCGGCCAGGGAGATCGCTCGATCTATCTGGTTATCCTGGAGCAGCTGGCGAGCGCAGAGCCGTACAGCGCGTTCGCGGGCTTCGCTACTGGCAATAGTCATCAGGGCCTGTCGGGCCAGTTTTTGCGCTTCGTCACGCTTGAGCCGGGTGTCGCGATCCAGGTCCACCCCTTCCCCTGCGGCCGATAGGGCGATCACGGCTAATTCGCCCAACAGCGCATCGCGGGTCGGACCACGGCTTTTGGCTAACGTAGTTAGTGCCGAACTGAGCAGTTCGCGAAGGTGGCTTGCGGCTCCGTGGGTCGTGGAGCGGAGGTGATAACGGGCGGCCTGGAGATTCAGCCCAGCCAAGGCTAATGCCCCGACTTTTTTGCCGTTTTCCGAGCGGGCAAAACTCATGGCTGCGTGGTAGGCAGCAGCCTCGCGATTGGCAGCCCACCACGACCAACCGACATAGCCCAAGGCGCTAAGTACGAGCAACGGGACACCGATCAGAAACAGCATCTCATATTTTTGGTAGAAAGTGAGGGGCCGTTCCCTTTCTTTGATGAGGCCCGCCTCGCGGGCGGCTTCTTCGCTCAGGCCAGTCGTCTTGTCGGTGCCCCAGGCTCCTTCGAGTTCCGGTCCCAGGTCGCGTTTGGCTCCGGCGGGCAATTTCGGCCCCGTGTCGCGCCAGTGCTTTTGCTTGTGTTTTTGCGGCACGGGCACGGCGATGATACGCGAACATTTCGGACACGGTGCCCGTTTACCCGCCTCGGCGATGGGCAGGCTGATCGGCTCGTCACACTGCGGACAGGTGAACTCCACGGTTGAAAGTTCGACTTCCTCCTCCTTGGGGTCGGCGAAAGCCTCGGCCGCAGCCGCTTCGATGTCGACCAGAGGTGCCGGGTCAGGCGGAGGTGCTGGGGCTTGCACCGACGAGGGCAGGGAAGGCGGCGGTGGCGGCGGCGGCGGCGGTGCGGCAACAGAGCCACGGGGCATCGCAGGCGCGGGGGACACGCTGGGCCGAACCGGGGGGGCAGGTGCCACGCTGGGCCGAACTGGCGGCGCAGGTGGTGCCGTCGCTGAAGCCACTTCTTGCGAAGGCACGACGATAGGATTTTTGCACTTGCTGCAACGCCCTTTTTTCCCGGCCAGGTTATCGGGCACGGTCATCCGGGATTGGCAGTGCGGGCAAAGAAAGCTAATCGGCATGATAGGCCCCGCGCAGGAATCCACTGATATGAGATTATCGTATCATGCCAACCGGTCAGGCTCCAGCATTGCCGGGCCAAGCAAGGCGAAAAATCCCCGTGGCTCTCACACCGCCGCCCGTCGGGCCAGGCCATGTTGTTCCACGCACGCGCCGGCGGTCGGGAGCATTTTGGCCGGGCTACAGACATTCTCGGGGTTGAACGCCTGCCGCAACCGCACCATCACCGCCAAGTCTGCTTCGCTGAATAGTTTGGGCATCAGGTCGATTTTCTCCACGCCGATACCGTGTTCTCCGGTCACACTACCCCCCACGCGGATGCACTCTTCTAAGATCTCATGGCTGGCTTCCAACACACGCTTCACCGCAGCCGCATCGCGTTCATCAAACAGCAACACGGGATGAATGTTGCCATCGCCGGCATGAAATACGTTACAGATCGGTATCTTGTATTTCTCGCTGATGCTGCGGATGTAGCGTAGGATGTGCGGGAGCTTGGTACGCGGCACCACGCCATCTTGCGTGCAGTAGGAGGGGGCCATGCGACCGATTGCACCAAAGGCTTGCTTGCGACTTTTCCACAACAGCGTTCGCTCGGCGTCGGTGTTGGCCGTGCGCACCTCGCGGGCGTTGTGAGCCTTGGCGATTTTCACCATCCGCGCGGCCTCAGCATCCAGGCCGGCCTCCAGCCCATCGACCTCCATGATCAGCACTGCCTCGGCATCGAGTGGGAAGCCGAATGAGAAGGCGGCCTCGACAACGCGGATGACTGGGGCATCGAGCAGTTCCAACGCCGCGGGCACGATGCCGGCTCCGATGATGTCACTGATGCAATTGGTGGCGTCGTCGATGCTCTCGAAGACGCCCAGCAGAGTGCGGGCGGCCTCGGGGTTTTTGGTAATCCGCACCCAGATTTTCGAGACGATACCAAAGGTACCTTCGCTTCCGACGATCACGCCTGTCAGATCAAGTCCGGGCGTGTCTTGGGTTGGGCCGCCGCACACCACCACTTGGCCATCGGGCAAAACCATCTCTACCCCTAAGACATGATTGACCGTCACCCCATACTTCAGCGTGTGCGGTCCGCCTGAGTTGGTTGCCACATTGCCCCCGATGGTGCAGGCTCCCTGGCTGCTGGGGTCCGGTGCAAAGTGGTAGCCGTGCGCTTTGAGTTGATTGGTTAGGTGCAGGTTGACCACGCCTGGCTCGACGACCGCATAGCGATCGCGATAGTTGATCTCGTGAATCTTCTTCATGCGTGCCAAGCTGATGATTACGCCGCCCCCCACCGGTAAGCACCCGCCCGCCAAACTCGTGCCTGCTCCCCGGGGCAAAAACGGTACCTGGAGTGTCCGGCAGACCTGAACAATGGCGACAATTTGCTCGGTAGTGATGGGAAACACGACCACTTCGGGACGATTCTTCTCGATGGTGTAGCCATCGCATTCATAAACCAGTAGTTCACTGGGCGTGCTGATCAACCCACCGGGACCGACAATTTCTCGGAGTCGCGCGACTAGCTCGGACATAACCTTTTTCTCCAGACTCTGCTCTTCACTGTAGCGATCCCCTTCGGTATCATCCAGACATGTACGAAACCTTCGATCACACGGCTGATTTGGGCTTGCGCATCCGTGCCGCCAACTTGCCTGCGTTGTTTGCTGAAGCGGGTCAAGCACTGACGCATCTGCTCGTGGAGAATCTCGCCAACGTGCAACCGCTTCAGCGGGTCGACTGGACCCAACCTCGCGAAGAGTTGCCTTTTATGCTCTTCGATTTTCTCTCAGCCATTCTGACCCGCTTCGAGGAACAACGGCTTCTGCTGGCGTTCTTTGAAGTACAATTGACCGACAGCGAGTTGCAAGTGACGGCTCACGGCGAACCGTTGGACCGCAGCCGGCACGAGGCCGATCATGAGGTCAAGGCGATCACCTATCACGGGTTGCGAGTCGAACCCGAGGGGGACGGTTGGCTGGCCGAAGTGATTGTCGACATCTGAAACGAGTGTAGCTGGGGAGAAAACAACCGCGGCCGGCGAAGCCGGCCGCAAACGCAAATGGAGTGGGTGTTGGGATCCTAATTCAGTCGTTGTCGGGATCCTTTTTTTCGGGTTCCTTGGCAGGCGGATCTTTGGGCGGCGGGTCTTTCTTGGGCGGGGTAGTGGGGGCCGGGTTGTAATCACGCAACCGATCTCCAGTCGACCGCGGGTCGGCCCCCACTGAACCGATCAGCAAGTCCAGCGATTCTTTCAAGGCCGCATCGACCCCTGCCTGATTGGCCTGAGCTCGCAACGAGTCCAACGCCGGCCGCGGCAATTGCAGTCCGAAGCGTTGCCGATGGCTGAGCAGCCCCCGGGCGGCGGCCACACGCACCGGGCCAGGTCGCTTGGCATCCAGAACCACGCTGGCCAACTCTTGCTGGGCTCGACTGCCGGGCAACGTCTGGGCGAGGTCGATAGCATGTTGCTGTCCCTGCGGGGTGAGTCGGCCCATCCGCAGGCTGTCAAGAATCAGCCCAGCGAGCGGCTGCACGTCATAGCCCGGCGGAGATCCGTAAGCCATGCCCCGCAATAACCGTAGGGCTGTCTCCGCAGCGACGGCCTGTTCTTCAGCTGAGAGCAGGGGAACGGCCTCGGACGCAGTCACGGCGGCCAATTCGCTTTCTAACGCTTCAGCAGTTGAGAAGGTGGCCATCGGCACCACGCGAACACGGGGATAACGAGCGACGAAGCGGCTGAGAGCGGCCTCACGAGCTTGGGCTTCCAGGTCGAAGGTGGCCGCTGCGCTAGCGATCTGCCGTTCGGTCTGTTCCAGGCGTGCTAGGGCGTTGACCACACCAGGATTCATCCGCTCCGCTTCGCTACGCAGAGTTCGGTAATATTCTTCTAGCTTGCGAATCCGATCGGACCGTTGCCGACTATCTAATTGTCGATCTTCCACAAGGTTCCGGCGTTCACGGTCTTCTTCGGCGTTCAGGTAACGGATGCGTTGGCGGTACTCGGAAAGATCTGCATCCAATGCTTGTCGGGACACTTTCAAATCATAGATACGTCGAGAAGCGGCATCAGCTGTTGGTGTTAATGGTACTGCTGCGATTAAAATCGGCAAACCTGCTAAATCGGCATCCATTCGTAGCTGGGCCAGTAAATGGGCCAACCCAGGCGTGGGCAACGAGGAATCCAACAACACTGCCTCGATCTGGGCGTTACTGCGAAGGAGCCGCATCACGTCGCGGCCGTTGCTGGCTTCGACGGGAATCCGATTCAGGTTGCGTACCGTGGCTCGTGCCTTGTTCCGCCAGTCGGCATCAGTGATGGCCACCAGCAGCTTACGCCCCTCGTGATAGACTGCTTTGGAGGTGAGGGCGTGGCCAAGAATCTCTAGGATGCGTTTGGCAGTGCCCGGTGGAGTGGTGCCTGGAATAGCCAGAAGGGCTTCAACAGCAGCCAAGCGAACACGCGGCTCCTTGGAATATAATGCCCGGATCAGAGCCGGTTCGCCCTTGGTAAGCGGTCGCCTGGCGCGGGGTTCAGCACGAGCCCCCAACACGCGAATGATCGGCAAGGCCACCCCAGAACGTTCCTCTCGTAAGGCACGATCGAGTACTTCGATCAGTAAGTCGGTGCTGGCTTTATTCAGTTGATCGTTCAACTCGGGAGACGTAGCCGACAACGGTTTAGCTAGACCGTGCTTTTCTGCGGATTTGTCCAGGGCCAGCGTCAGGAAAACAATTTGAGCCGGCAGGTAGTCGGGGTCGAGGTCCAGCGCCTGCCGGGCGAAACGAAGGCCGTAGTATTCCTCGGCCTGACTCTGAGGAATGGTAATTGCACCGGGCCAGCCGGGCCGTACCTGCCCCTCCTTGTCATCCCATCGCCACACCGTCACTGCCTTGGGATCAGCGAAGGCGATTTCTCCGCGAGCGTAGCGCTCGGCCTCACGAGTCAACAGCACTTTGGCCGGTGGCAGCCGATCCACCGGCGTTTCGGTGAACGCACTATACAACTCTTTGGCTCTTTGACGCACGGCCGCATTCTCCTTCGGATTGGCCGATGGATAGATCAGAAACGGGGCCAGGGAGAGAGCAGCCGCGGCATGTTGACGACGCAGCAGATCGAGTACTTCGAAACGGGTAGAGGGTTTGTAGCCATCGAGGGCAGCAACCAATGGGGCACGAGCTGCCGGTCCCATGCGATCGAGGGCCCGACGCGCTTGCAGGCGTTGATCGGTGTCGGTTGCTTGGTCTAGACTCTCCAACAAATAGGGGACGGCAGGCGTGCCGAGCTTGTATAGTTCGCGTAGGGCGAAGGTGCGTTCCTCGGGAGTGGCTTGAAGCTGCGCGATCAACTCCCGAATATATTTAGCATCGCCGGCGCGCTTGCGCACTGCTGCCTGCACTGCTTCGATAAGTTTCTCGGCAGCCTGCAGGGTAGTGGTGTTGAGGGTCACCGATTTCAGCAGAGCCTCGGCCTGGGGGACGCCTTCCTTGGTGGCTTTGGCATCGGCGAGACGTTTCTGAGCCTGGGGCAACGTCACGTCCAAGGCATTGGGATCGTTGGTCCAGTTACGTACCGTACGCAGCCGTAACACGGCAATGGTACCGTCGCGGTCGACAATTGCAGTCAATTCTTTATCGGTCGGTTTCCGCTCGACTAAGCCGCGCAACCAACGTCCGGCGAGATCGTAGGCTCCTTTGTCCAACTCCACTTGCAGGGCCACCCAGAACTCCATCGCCGTCTCGGGGGTTTTGTAGAAGCGGCGGTAGTCGTCTGGGCCCTGTCCGCGAACGGCCACGACCCCCAAAAGACAGAACAAAGCAGCGAGCAAGAGACGCGCGGCAAAATGCATGATCACACCTCGATTTCGGGACGGATCAAATCCTCATAGGTTTCACGCCGACGAATCAGGCGATGATGTGTGCCATCCACCAACACCTCCGCTGCGCGGGGCCGGCTGTTGTAGTTGCTACTCATCGACATGCCATAGGCCCCGGCGCTGAAGATCGCTAGCAATTCGCCTCGCTGCATCTTGGGCAGAGCGCGTTTCTTGGCCAGGAAATCCCCCGACTCACAAACCGGGCCGACGACATCTTGCACCAGCGTGCCTGGCAGGGTAGCCTCGTAATCCTCAGGCGGCGTAGGCACTCCCTCGGGTGGCTCCACTGGCCAGATGCGATGAAACGAATCATACAGCGTCGGACGAATCAGGTCGTTCATGGCTGCGTCTTGGATTAAGAAATGCGTACCGCCCGATTCCTTGGTGTACAGCACACGGCTGACCAGGATCCCGGCGTTGCCGACGATGAAACGGCCCGGTTCGAGAACCAAGCGGCATTGAGCGTTCTGCACGGCGGGCAAGATGACTTCCGCGAAAGCACTAGCAGGCGGGGCTTCCTGCTTACGGTAGTGAATACCAAAGCCGCCCCCCATGTTGAGTAGCTCGATGGGGTGACCCATCTGGCGGAGAGCCGCGATCAGGTTTAACCCCTTTTGCACGCCCAGTTCATACGGCTGGGTTTTGAGAATCGGCGAACCCAGGTGCATATGCAGGCCAATAACCCGCACGCCGGGCATCCCGATGACGCCGCGAGCCACATCCAGGATCGTCTCGATGTCGAGGCCGAATTTCACTCCTTTGACGGAAGTATCGGTCTTGGTATGGGTCTTAGGTGGCAGATCAGGATTAACCCGCAGAGCGACACCTGCTGTTTTGCCCTTAGCGGATGCCACCCGCGCCAGGTTGTGCAACTCGGCCTCGCTCTCGACGTTGAAGAGAAAAACGCCATTGTCCAGGGCCATCGCGATTTCGGCATCGGTCTTGCCCACGCCGGCAAAGACGATCTTGTCGCCAGTGCCGCCTGCCTTGAGTGCCCGATAGAGTTCCCCCCCACTGGTCACGTCAAACCCCGCGCCGTGTTCGGCCATCAGCCGACAAATCGCCAAGTTGGGGTTGGACTTGATCGAATAGCTGATAAGCGGGGCCGCCGGGGCGAAGGCAGTCTGCAATTGCTTCAGGTGGTGCAAGAGCGTGGCAGTAGAATAGACAAACAGAGGCGTACCGTAGGTCTCGGCCAGCGAGCGGACGGGGACCTCCTCACAGAACAATTGCCGATCGCGATAAACAAAATGATCCATGATCCCACCTTATTTGAGGCATTCTCGCCAATGCTTTAGCTGACGTTCGACTTCTGCCGGTGCAGTGGAGCCGTAGGAGCGAAACGCTGCCAAGGCGTTGCGGACGCCTAACACTTGATATACCCCCGGCGACAGACCGGGGCGGAGCGAATCGAAGTCGGCCGGGGGCAGATCGGCCAGTCGGCAGCGGCGCGTTTCGCACAGCCGGACCAGATTGCCGACCATCTCATGAGCCGAACGCATGGGCACGCCCTGGGTGATGAGCCACTCCATCAGCGTGGTAGCGTCGAGGAAGCCATCTTCCAGGCGGGCAGCGATAGCATCCCGGCGGAGGGTTGTTTCGCGTACAACCACCGCAGCGATTTCTAGAGAGGCAGCTATCGTATCGGTTGCATCGAAAAGCGCTTCTTTGTCCTCTTGCAGGTCGCGATTATAGGCCAGCGGCAGCCCCTTGACCAGAACCATCAGCCGTTGCAGAGCAGCGACCACGCGAGCAGTTTTGCCACGCATCAGTTCCAGCACGTCGGGATTTTTTTTGTGCGGCATGATGCTACTGCCGGTGCAAAAGGCATCGGGAAGATCGACAAAACCGAACTCGGTGCTGCTCCACAGCACCCACTCCTCAGCCCAACCGCCCAGATGCAACCCAATCGTCGCCAGTACGAAGACAAACTCCAACAGAAAATCGCGGTCGCTGGAGACATCGAGTGAATTAGCCGCAATCCCCTCGAAGCCCAATTCCCGCGCCACGAACGCCCGGTCGATCGGCAGCGACGTACCCGCCAAAGCCGCCGCTCCCAGCGACAGCACATTGACACGTTTGCGGCAATCGGTCAGGCGTTCACGGTCGCGTTGAAACTTCTCGACATAGGCCAGATAATAGTGTGGAGCAAGGACTGGCTGGGCCCGCTGCAAATGGGTATAGCCGGGCAACACTACATCGTGATGCCGCTCGGCCGCTGCGACAAAGCTACGCTGGACCTCGCGTAAGAGCGTGTCTAAGGCGTCGATCTGGTCACGCACCCACAGTTTGACATCTGTCACAATCTGATCATTGCGACTGCGTCCAGTATGTAATTTCCTCCCCACATCACCGAGCTTCTCGATGAGCGCCCGTTCGATATGCGTGTGGATGTCTTCCAATCGCGTGTCATACGCCATCTGTCCGGCCGCAATCTCCTCACCGATGGCCGTCAAAGCCTCGACGATGCTCTGTACCTCGTCAGCCGAGAGTAGACCAACATGGCCGAGCATCCGGGCGTGAGCCTGCGAGGCACGGATATCATGTGCGAAGAGCCGACGATCGTAGCGGATCGACTGGGTGTATTCGACAACGCGCGCATCGGTTTCGCCGTCAAATCGCCCGCCCCAGGTTTTGTGTGTCGAGTGGTTCATGCGGGAATTTTAGTGAAGACAAATCCCTTTCACCACCGTGGAAAGGACAAGTCTGCCTACAAGGTCAAGCGCTTTTCTCAACTTCCGGTCGGATTCTCTTCAGTCGCATTCTCTTCAGCGACCATGACCGGTGGCCCCAGCCGGCCTGGCTAAATGCTTTGCCAACTGCGGCCGGATCTTCTCCAAAGCTCGTGCCCGGTGGCTGATGGCTGCTTTAACACGCGGCGAAAGTTCCCCGAAGCTTCGATGATACTCCAGCACTATAAACAACGGATCATAGCCGAAGCCGCCTTGGCCGCTTCGTTGCGTTGCGATGCGGCCACCGCAGCGGCCCTGGCTCTCGGCTAGGATCGCTCCCGAGGGATCGGCCAAGGCCAAGACACAAACATAATACGCGTTTCGCTGCTCGCCAGTGAACCCAGCCATCTCGTGCAGCAGTTTGTCGTTGTTGGCCTCGTCGTTCCCATGTTGACCGGCATACAAGGCGGAATCGACGCCGGGCGCACCGCCCAGAGCGGGCACCACGAGACCCGAGTCATCAGCCAAGACCCAGTGCCCCAGTGCTTGGGCGTAGCCGCTGGCCTTTTTGCGACAGTTAGCCACGAACGAGCCACCATCTTCAAGGATGTCGGGCACGTCGGAGAAGTCACGCAGATCGCGGACTTCGATGTCCAAACCATGAAGCAAGGCGACGATCTCGGCCCGTTTTTTGGCATTGCGCGAGCCGACGACCAAGACAGACATAATCACCTCCAGAGAGCGAATCGACAGACCAGTCACACAGGCAGAGAAACAGGGATTGTTTTAGGGATCCTGCCGGGCACGCGGTGTATCACGATTCGGTTACACCTTGGTCCGCCAGGAATCGCCTTCTCGGTTGTCTGCCCACCACCTTCTCCTTGTCATGTTTCGCCCAAGCAAAGGAGCAGCATCCGATGAGCCGATGGCTCGCAGGGTCGGCAGCGATGGTGTGTACCGGGGCCTCAACCTGCCTGCCCTCTCAGCCGACGTACAAGCTCTACTGATGGATAAACGAGCCAACACACCTATTTTGCAAACGAAACATTATTCGGATCGCTGCTGCTACCTCGCGGCTGTTTTGAGCGCAACAACCAAATGCGCCCCGCGCGTACCGCGCCGGCCAGCGATCCCCTACGACTGGGCACCGTAAAGCTGGCCGTGGTCATCTAGGCGCTCAACGGCACTGAGGTGTTCGACTTCAAGGGCCAGGTTCTCAGCCCATTCCGTCTGTTCGATTCTCAGGTCAACGGCTACCAAATCCGCCGGCAACTGGAAACGGAAACGGAAACGGCTATCGCTTTGGGCGGAATGCTGGAGATCACCAATTGCGCGAACAATAGCCGTCTCAGCCGTGAGGAGTTGACGGGGTATCTGGATGAACTGGCCTCGGCGGTGCAAGGGCAGGTGACGATTGCGCTGAGCAGTTCGGGCCAGGGATTGGACGAGCTACCGGAGAACAACGGTGATGACCATCTTTCGGCACAGATACAACAACTCGAGAACTGGCCTAATTTGAGGCAACCAAAAGGGATAAGGATAGTTAGAACAGTTCGGCCGAGGCGTTGGCTTACGGAGGCTGTTCGGCGGAAGTGAGTCAGCAACCACAGTGGGCGGCTCATTTGCCCGACGTGCAATCCAAAACGGTGATCCATCCGCGGGTCGGGTGCAAGCGTTGACCGTAGCCGACTCGTTTCACCTCGGGTTGCAGCAGGGGTAAGCGATGGTACAGCGTAGCCATCCACAACGCCACACTCTCGCGCGGCTCGGAGGTGACGGCAATCACGGATGCTTGCCCGGCACGATGTCCGGCCTGGGTGTAGCCAGGCAACTTGGGATCCTGTTCGTGGATGTTGAGTCCGACTTGAGCGGGATGGGTCAGATTCCGAGCCAGATAATCGGCGTGCGACTGGCACGCCTTGGAGAGTTGTTCTTCCAACGTCACCTCGGCCAAGCCTGCTGCCCGGCGGTGGCGGTTGAGTTCCTCGACGAGATGGTTGGCCACCTCGGCCAGCGAGTTGTTCCAGGCAAGGGTGGAGAAGGTCCAGCGGAAGGTTTTGGCAGATCCATCGACGCGTACTTGTACCTTCGCTTCATAGCGAGTTTCCGGTTTGAGTGGCTCCTGTGGCAACAGCACAATTTGGTTATATTGGCCTGTGCCCGGCAATCGTTTTTGGGGTGTCGAGAGCCATATTGGCACCTCGGAGCCATCGGCTGTTTGCAGCGTGGCGGACACCTCGGTGAGCTTTTGGGTGGGGAAGAAGGTCAGTGTGATCGGGAAGCCAGCGACCTGATCGGCCTTGGCCTCGGCCACCAGATCGCGCAAGGGACGGGAAAAAGCTAAGGGCACATCTCGTTGATCTTTGCCGGGGTAAAGCACCGGTTGGCCATCGCCTCGAGTGCGCTGAGGGGGCAGATGGATGACCCACATCCAGCCGCGCGGCCCACGAGAGGCGGCACCCAGGCCGACCGTCTCTAGACTAGGGTTGAGCAGCAGGTTGCGGTTGAGTACCGATTCGGCCAGCCAATCGACGGCGTCGCGGGCACTTGGTCCACACTCGACGCGGACCATCGACTGGCGGGCCATCTTGGCCCCGGCTTCGGTTGCGCCGGGGAGTCGCTCGTTCTGGGTCAGTGGATTCGTCGCACCGTCGCGACCTAGATTGCGAGCTAGGTACAATGCGTGTTCCTGGCAGGGTTGGCTTAGCTTTTCCTCAAGCCGAACGGGCTTCAGCCCTGCCGCCTGACGAAAAAAATTGATTCGCTCCAGGACGGCCCGGGCCTGCTCGGGTGTCAGGGTCGATCGGTCGCCCGCCTGGGTGCTGAAGGCCCACAACCGCGCCCAGGGCTTGCCATCGACATAGGCCCGCACTCGCACCACATAGCGTGAACTGGGCAGCAACGGTTTCACCGCGAAGGCGCACACCGTGTTTTGCTGGTAGCTAGGATACTCGGGGTTGGCTGGCTTCTCTGGCGTGCTGAGATAGGTCTCTACCGCCCGCCCGTCGGGGCCTTCGAGAAGCAGTTGGGCTTTGCTGACCCGATGGTTGGCAGGAAACTGTACCGTTATGGGATAACCGACCTGTTTATCGGTCAACTCCGGCAACGGATCAGGAACTTCATTTCCCGAAAACTGCAGTGGCACCTCGGTCTGGCCTCCGGCGGGATAGACAACCGCCGGGACCGTTCCAAGCGAGACTTGGCTGTCAAATAGCCCTTCGATGACGGTGACGGTGCGGCCCTTCTCGTCGCTTGCCGTACCAATTCCCAAGGTCTTGCGAGCCGGCAGCAGCAGCAGATCGCGATGCAGCGGTGCCTCCAACCAATCGAGCATCGCCGAGAGCGGCGCTTTCCACAAGATGGCGTTGGCGGGCTTCTTGGGATCGAGGACCGGTTCATCGCTTTGCTTCAAAAGGGCTTGAGCGTGTTCGGTCGCACGTTGACA
The DNA here is from genome assembly GCA_046719305.1 of Gemmataceae bacterium. Classification (GTDB taxonomy): domain Bacteria; phylum Planctomycetota; class Planctomycetia; order Gemmatales; family Gemmataceae; genus RGDT01. Next base: position 22,412 of record JBDNDE010000020.1, read on the forward strand.
GGCCCACGGATCCAAACTCAACGCTGGTGCTTTCGCCGCTGCTCGGGCGTCATTGAGCCGGTTGATTGCTCGCTCCAGCCGTGACTTGTTAGCAATGGCTGGTGGTTCCTTGTCCTTGGGAGTGTCCGGGCCACCAGGTGATTTGGGGGTTGTTGGCTCTTTGTCCTTGGGAACCACTGCCACCACAGTGGGCGTGAGCGACTCTTCACGCGGCAGCGTACGAATCGTGGTAACCGCGGGCGGGGCTGGGGTGGGTTCGACGGGTTTGGTCGGGGGCACAGGCAAGACAGGTTGGGGCGGCTCATTGGGCGCTTCGGTCGGTTCTGTACGCAGCTGGGTCGGACTGGTCGGTTTCTCCGACGGAAGCTTCGGCTCGCTAGTTTTTGGCTCACTAGGGTTCGGCTCAGCTGACTTCGATTCGCTGTCTTTTGGCTCCAAGTTGTCTTGGGGAACCTCGGCGACCGGTTCGGCCGCTTTCTTCCAGGGCGGCAGCAACAACGACACCGCTGCCGTCCCGATGAAACTTACTAGAAACACCCCCACCAGCACTGGCCAGAAATACCGACTGCGTGTCGGCGGAGGAGCCGGCAACGGTGCTAACGAGGTCGCCTGTTCGTTTGGCACGCGCAGGCGAGCTTGACATTTGCCACAGGTTACGACAGCACCGGCCATACTAATCATGGACTGTAGCACGGTTTTACAGTGCGGGCATTGGAAACGGATCACGCGTCACCCCCCACTCAATCCGAACAAATCAAAACCTTCTGTGCTACTTTAGCATAAGCTAGGAGACGAAGGGGGCAACCGGAGTAAATTCTGACCTGAATCAGTTCAGGCGTGGTTTTGCTCCAGCAATAACCACTTCAGCAATGCCTTCTGGGCATGCAGCCGATTTTCCGCCTGCTGAAACACAATCGACCGCTCACATTCTAGAGCCGGTTCGTCGATTTCCTCACCGCGCACGGCTGGCAGGCAGTGCATGATGCGGGCATGGCTGGGAGCTTGGGCGAGTAAGGCAGCATTGACCTGAAACGGGGCGAAGGCTGCGCGTCGCTGGTTGGCCTCGTGTTCCTGCCCCATACTAGTCCACACATCAGTATAGATGATGTCGGCCTGGGAAACGGCATGCTCGGGCCGGCCATTGATCAGCAACTCGCCGTGGGGGGCAACCTGACGGTAACGCTCCAGAAACGCTTCATCGAATCGGTAGCCTTCTGGAGCGGCCAAAATGAAGCGCATCCCGGCCATGCCACAGCCCAGCGCCACCGACATGGCCACGTTGTTGCCATCCCCCACGAAGACTAGGGTACGGCCTTCCAAGGAGCCGAAGGTTTCCTGGATGGTCAGCAAGTCTCCCAGGGCTTGGCAAGGGTGGGCAATATCCGAAAGGGCGTTGATTACTGGCACACGAGCATATTTAGCAAACTCTAGCAACGTGTGATGGTTGAATACCCGCAGGGCCACTGCATCGCAATAACCCGAAAGCGTGCGGGCAAAGTCCGCCACCGGCTCGCGTACCCCCATACGGCCGTCGTTGGCCCCAAAGAACATCGCGCCGCCTCCCAGTTGGATCATGGCCGCCTCGAAGCTGGCCCGAGTGCGGAGCGAGGGTTTCTCGAACACGAGCCCGAGTACGCGACCGGCCAAAAGCGGTGGGCGTTTGCCCTGACGCAGGTCAGCTTTCAGGCGAGTTGCCTCACACAGCAGGTAGCGCATTTCAGCCGGCGTAATATCCTGGAACGACAGGTAGTGACGCATGCGTCGCTCCCTTTTGGGATCGCTAAAGGTCTGGCTCACGCCCGAAGATCCAAGGACAGGAGCACTTCTTCCAATATGCCGCACCCTTCCTCAAGTTCGGCGTCGCTGAGATTGATGGCTGGTAACAGTCGAATAACTGTTTGCTGCGTGACATTCAGGAGCAATCCCCGTTCCATACAGTGGCGCACCACAGCCGCACCATCAACCGTGAGTTGCAAGCCGATCATGCAACCGCGGATGCGTACTTCGTGGATCAGCGGGCAGCGCGCTTGTAGGGCTACGAATCGCTCCCGGAACTTCTCGCCGATGGTCAAGGCTCGTTGCAGCAAATTTCCTCCTCAATGGTCTGTATCGTCGCTAACGCGGCCGCACACGAGAGCGGATTCCCGCCGAAAGTCGCTGCATGCGTACCGGGTCGCAACTTTTCGGCCACCTCGGGGCGTGCGATGAGTCCCCCCATCGCTACGCCGCCAGCCAGCGCTTTGGCCAAGGTGACAATATCTGGAGTGATGTTCCACTGCTGATGAGCATACCAGGTACCGGTTCGGCCCATGCCGGTTTGCACCTCGTCGAAGATGAGCAACAGTTTATGTTTGTCGCACAACTCCCGTATTCCTTCCAAATAACCCGCAGGCGGCAGGTTGATCCCCCCCTCGCCCTGGATCGGCTCTAGCATGATCGCTGCCGTCTCGTTATCGATCAGCCGGGCCACTGCTTCCAGATCGCCATACGGTGCGTACTGAAAACCCGGCAAGAGCGGCTCGCACCCCGAATGATATTTCGGTTGCGCCGTCGCCGTCAGCGATGCGAAGGTCCGGCCGTGGAAGCTGTCTCGCCTGCGATTC
>JBDNDE010000200.1:0-8734 GCA_046719305.1 Gemmataceae bacterium
AACAGCAACCGCGTTTTCTGGCGTGTGCCAGAAGGTCACGCGGCAAGCATTCCAACCAGCTACTAGATACTGTTTAACACAAATTCAGAGACCGATGGACTTCTCCCCCCTTAAACTTTTTAGCTTATCTTGTAAGCAATCGCTGTGGCTGGTGATTCTCCAGTCAGGAAATGAAAATCTCATCGTTTCTTGTCATCCGGAAAAATAACGGTAGACAATAGATCTTCAATTTCTCGTTCGTCGCCGCATTGGGGATCTGCTGAATCCCCAGCCAGACGATTGTTCCTCCCGCTTCCGCTTTGCTTCACACGCTCTGCTCTGCGGGAAATGCTCGTCACACTCGCAGATGGCAGGGTGATTATGACAGATACAGAGATGAGCCATCCAAATGATTAGAACACTGTTTCACGCTTGCGGATGGCGAATACTCGTTTTGGTCTGGTATGATTCAGCATCGCGTGCCCCCCTTTTCCAACCGTCAACTACTACGACGCCTCAATCACCTTGACGCGGGCATTCTCGTCACCTTGACGCGGGCATTCTCGTCGGTGGCGGTAGCTAATTTACCACTCAGCACGCCGGAGGGGTCCAAGTACATCTTCGGCCTCTTTTTTTCGCGCGAACCTTTCGCTTTTTTTCGTCTCCTTTCTCACGCACGAACGAGATTCGCGGTCACAGCCGCCTCCCTCGGCCGTACGAGTTATCGGTGACAACGACGATGACAACGACAATAATCACCCCCTTCTTCCAGTAGCGCAATCGGTAGCGTGCCGGCTTCGGGTGGCGGAGAGTGCAGGTTCAAGTCCTGCCTGGGAGAGAGTGGCCCATTCCCAAGTGGTCGAGGGGCCAGGCTGGGAACCTGGCGTTAGACGGTTCGAGTCCGTCCGGTCACCCTACGACTAGGGGGTGGAACCAGCAGTCACACGGGTCTCAGAAGCCCGCAACGCGTGGGCCTCTTCGGGGGTGCAGCTGCCTTCCTGGTCCCTGTCTTGTTGCCCTTCTTGCCGGGAAAGCTCATGCGGATGGAGCGGCGCTTTCGTAAGGCGACGGTCGTGGGTTCGATTCCCACTCTCGGCTCTCCTTCTTTGACACTCCAGGCATGAAGGATGTTTCGCCGTCGAAAAGAGGTGTTCGATCCGCATTTTGCCCTGTTGCCGGGGTAGCTCAAGCGGTTAGAGCATCCTCTCGTTAAGGGAAAGGTGCTGGTTCGATTCCAGCCGCCGGAATGAGAAAATGAGAAAAAAGGGAGGTGTTGTCTAATAGTAGGACGCCCGGCTTTGAACCGGGAGGTCAGGGTTCGATTCCTTGCACCTCAACTCGCTGCTCTGGTCCTGCTGTTGCTTTTCTAGTAGCTCCACTTCAGAGAACCTTCTTGCCTCGGGGGGCCGACCTATGAAGATCCTGGCAGTGAATCCTGGCAGCGCGACCCTTAAAACCCAACTTTTTGACATGTCTGCTCCTAACGATGCCTCGGCCGACAGCCAGCTCGTCGAGGCCGGTCCGCAGGGGCTGCTGCCTGCTATTCAAACGCGATTTCCCACCCGGCCCGCAGTCGATGCCGTTGTTTGTCGCGTCGTGCATGGCGGCAGCGACTTTGTCGGCCCGGTGCGCGTCGATGCGGCGGTGTTGCAACGCATCGACTACTGGGGCCGCCTGGCACCGCTGCACAACCCGATCGCAGCCGAGATCTTGCGTTATTTCCAATCGCTGGATGCCGCCTTGCCCCTAGTGGCCGTTTTCGACACAGCCTTTCCTGCAACGCTGCCGCCGGTGGCTTTTACCGAGGCGATCCCACGCGAACTGGCCCAACGCCACGGCCTGCGCCGCTATGGTATGCACGGCATCTCTTACCAGCATGTGGTACGGCAAATGGCCGAGTATCTGCCCGAAGCCCAGCGGTTGATTGTTGCACACTTGGGAAATGGCTCCAGCATCAGTGCGATACGCGCCGGGCGTTGTGTGGATACCAGCATGGGCTTGACTCCGTTGCCTGGTCTGATCATGGGCAGCCGCTGTGGCGACCTTGGACCCGATGTCGTGCTGGAACTGCAGCGTCGCCTAGGGATGAACGCCGACGAGATCGAAAACGTGCTGACGCGTGAGAGCGGGTTGAAGGGGCTGGCTGGTACTGCCGACATGCGTGAGTTGCTCGCTCGGGACGATGAAGCGGCTCAGTTGGCAGTGGAGATGTATTGTTACCGGGTGCGGAAATACATCGGGGCGTATGCAGCGGTCCTGGGCGGAGTTGATGCCCTGGTGTTTACGGGAGGAATCGGGGAAAACTCCGCGAGTGTGCGTGCCCGCATCCTGGAGCCGCTCGCTTGGCTGGGTTTCCAAGCCGACCCTCATGGCAACGAGCAACCGTTGACCGGGGACCGGGTGATCTCTGCGGCTGGGGCCAAAACGACAATCTGGGTGATCCCGGCCGATGAGGAAAAAGAGATGGCCCGACAGGCGGCAGCCCTGTTGGCGATCGGTGGTTAAGCCAGCTTTCTCATCCAGAATTCATAAAGAATCCCTGGCCATCACGGAACTGCGTGCCTAAGACGGTGTTTACACTTGCGCACTGGGCGTTGCTCTTCGTGTCGTTTTGCATCACGATCGTCCAGTCCGAGTTCACAAGGAGCTAACTGATGAGCCGTTTGGTTTACGCTGCTGTTGCGTCATTTGTATTGACTGGTGTCCTGCTGGCTGGCACCTACTCTGGCATCATCACCTCGGCCACTAAGGACGAAGTGAAGATCACCATCAAGGCCAAGAAGAAGGGTGAAAAGGGCGAAGAGAAGACCTTCAAGGCCAAGAACCTGAAGATCATGAAGGGCGAAGAGGAAGTCTCGATCGAAGCTTTCGGCGAGCAGATCGCGAAATCCAAGGTCAAAGGCGTCTTTGGCAAGCTAACCACCGAAGGCGAAGGCGACGCCGAAGTTGCTGTCAAGATCGAAGTCGGCGGCAAGAAGAAGAAGAACTAATCTTCCTCAAACCACTTTTTTGCTAGCAACAGATCAGGCTCGGCATCGTTACGCCGGGCCTGATCGCATTCTGGGAGAATTCCGCGTGCCCTTGCCGAGCTTCGACAGCCTGTTTGCCCAGGCCGACCAACACCAACCGCGTCTGGGGGTCGCTGTCGCCGGGGCGGCGGATCCCACAGTCCTGGCCGCTCTGCGCGAAGCGACCGATCGAGGTTGGGTGCGTCCGCTGCTCTTTGGCAGCGCCGCAGCGCTTGCGGAGTTGGGCATCGCCAGCGACGGCATGACCATCGTGGACGAGGGCGACCCGGACCTCGCCGCCCGAGCAGCCGTCGCGGCCATCCATGCAGGTCACGCACACTTGCTCATGAAAGGACAGATTGCCACACCGACGTTGATGCGTGCGGTTCTGGCCCGCGAAGGCGGCTTACGTACTGGACGCACCATCGCCCAAGTGGTGCTAATGGAAATTCTCCGCGATCAACGCCGTTTCCTCTTGGCCGACACCGGCATCACGCCCCGGCCGTCGTTGGAACAAAAACGCGACCTGCTGGGTAGCCTAGTGGCCATCGCCCATCAACTGGGTGAGGCGAACCCACGCGTAGCACTAATGGCTGCTAGTGAGAAGCCGACCGACGCCTTGCCCGACACGCACGAGGCTGCTGCTCTGGCTGCACAATGCTATGAGGGTTGTATCGTCCAAGGGCCGCTGTCGTTTGATTTGGCCTATGCGCCGGAAGCTGCCCAACGCAAAGGTATCAGCGGCGCGGTAACCGGGGCGGCCGACGCTTTGCTGTTTCCCGATCTTAACAGCGCCAACCTCACGGTCAAGGCTATCATGTACACGGCCGATTGCCGCTTTGGTGGTGTGTTGGTGGGCACGCGAGTGCCGGTGGTGTTCATGTCTCGTGCGGATGACACTGCAACACGTCTGCGCTCGTTGGCTTATGCGTTGCGGGTGGCAGAGTCGTTCACGCTATGACATAACGCGTCGGGTCCAGCACACCAGCGGCAGCAAAGCCGGCCTTGCGGAGCAAACACGAATCGCAGCGCCCACAGGCCAGCCCCTCGGGCGAAGGATCGTAGCAACTATGCGTTAGGGCGTAATCGACGCCCAGCGACACGCCCAAGCGGATAATCTCGGCCTTGGGCAGATGCACAAGCGGAGCGTGAATCGTATACCGCCCGCCCTCCACACCGGCCTTCGTCGCCAGGTTCGCCATAGCCTCGAAGGCCCGCAGATACTCCGGCCGACAATCGGGATAGCCCGAGTAATCGACGGCATTGACGCCCACGAACAGATCAAAGGCCCCGAGCGTTTCGGCCAGGGCCAACGCTAGCGACAGAAAAACCGTATTGCGTGCCGGTACATAGGTGATGGGGATGCCGCTGGACATGCTGGCCTGGTCGCGGTCCTTGGGCACTGCGACATCGGACGTGAGGGCTGAGCCACCAAAGGCGCGTAGGTCCAGATGCATCGTGCGGTGGGAGGATACACCCAGTTGCGCCGCCACCCGAGCCGCCGCCACCAGTTCGACGGCATGGCGTTGACCATAGGCAATGCTCAAGGCGTGGCAAGCGTACCGCTGCGAACGAGCCACCGCCAAGACGGTAGCCGAGTCCAAACCGCCTGAGAGGAGAATCACTGCCGGTTTCATGCTTAGTATCCCATCGACAGACGAACGACTACCACAAGCGCGACCAACAGGGCCACCGTCAGCACACCGAGTCCAGCCAGGGTAATCCAAAGCCCGGCCCAGTGGTCAGGCGTCTGATATTCAGCCAAGACGCCGTTCAAAGCCTGTTCGACCGGCTCACGCAAAGGCAACGCCTCGGCTGACCAATGAAGCGTTACGTTTTTCAGCGCGTCCATGCGTTCGATGCGGACATGGCCGCTTGGGCTGGGGCCGCAGCCAGTGAGTCGAAACCCGCCGGGGACCACTTCCGCGACGATACCAGCGCGTTGACAGGCTTGTAGGAAAAGGTCGTTGATGTCCTCGGTTTCTAGGTTGTACACCACGGTCAAATGCCGCGAGCGCCACACGATCCAGGCTGCCAACGCCACCACTGCCAGGAAATAGCCCAAGGCGGCAAGAATCCAGCCCGGCCGATACAGGTCGAGGCTTTCCAGAACGGAGCGATCGCCCATGATCCATAGCCGCCGCCAACGCTCTTGAAGCGATGTGAGTACCACTGGCCCTGCCAAGAGGAAAAAGCCCGATAGCCCCGCGAGCAAGGTAATCGCATCCCACACCCCAGAGACAGCCAACGGCCGATAGCGCTGGTTGACGCGTCCCAGAACAAGCAAGTAGACGCCCAGCGGCAACAGGAAGCCGACCACAATCAACGCAAACTCCCGCAGAGCGCGGCCTCCCAACAAAACAACCAGAGGGCGACTCCGATTGTTCTTTATCCTAGGGAACCTGGCACCTGGGACCACAATTCACTTATCTGGCTACTTATCTGGGCTGTGGTTCATAACGCTAGACGCTATCCAGGCTGCCCGACGAGGGATGCAATAGCCTGTGGGATCTGCTAAGATGGAGCTTCTTAAAGTTCACAACCCACCGGGAGTGGCCTCATGCTGCACCTAACTCTCCTGCTGCTTTGCCCTGCCGCTGACGAGATACGCTTTAATCGCGATGTACGGCCGATTTTGTCGGCCAAATGTTATAAGTGTCATGGACCGGACGTCCGCAAAGCTGGGCTGGATCTGCAAACCCGCGAGAAGGCGACGCAGGAGTTGCGTTCGGGCGACCGCGCGATCGTGCCGGGCGACCCAGCGAAAAGTACGCTGCTAGCTCGGGTCAGCTTGGCCGACGGCCCAGAGCGGATGCCGCCTAAAGGCGAGCCGCTCAGTGCGAAGCAGGTTGCGATTCTACGCGACTGGATTGCTCAAGGGGCCAAGTACGAGACGCACTGGGCCTATCTGGCGCCGGTGCGGCCGGCTGCGCCTGCTCTCAAGAACCCGGCCTGGGTCCGCGTGGGGTTCGATGCCCACATTCTGGCGCGGCTTGAAAAAGAGGGGCTGGCCCCTACCCCCGAGGCGGATCGCGCTACCTGGCTACGACGGGTAACGCTCGACCTGACTGGCTTGCCCCCCACGCCACAGGAGGTTCGCGATTTCCTGGCCGATCACCGGGCCGATGCCTACGAGCGGGTGGTCGATCGTCTGCTTGCTTCGCCGGCTTATGGTGAGCATCAGGCCCGTTACTGGCTGGATTTGGCCCGCTATGCCGATACCAACGGCTACGAAAAGGACGAACGCCGCAGTATCTGGCCCTATCGCGACTGGGTGATCCGAGCATTTAATGCCAACATGCCGTTTGATCAGTTTACGTTGGAACAGTTAGCCGGCGATTTATTACCGGAAGCAACAACGGATCAAAAGATTGCCACTGGTTTTCATCGCAACACGATGACCAACACCGAGGGCGGCACGGACGATGAAGAGTTCCGCGTAGCGGCCGTTGTCGATCGCGTCAACACCACGATGGAAGTCTGGATGGGCACAACGATGGCCTGCGCTCAGTGCCACAATCACAAGTACGACCCGTTCACGATGCGTGACTATTACGCCCTGTTTGCAATATTCAACAACACGGCTGACGGCGGGCGGAGCCTGGCTCCGGTGCTGGAGTTGCCCACGGACCAAGAGCAACTTCAACGGTCTTTGCTCATGGGAAGCATCGACAGCCAGAAAAAATCGCGGGCGCTAGTAGGGGCGATCGCTGGTCCGGGGGCAGCGGAACGCTTGCACCCCAGTTTGCCACGCCTGTTGCAGCAGTTGGCTTCGATCCGGCCTGCCTCGACGCTGGTAATGCAGGAGTTGCCCCGGCCACGTCAGACTCATTTGCTGATCCGCGGTAATCATAAATCCAAAGGCCAGAGAGTGCTGCCCGACACCCCAGCCGCCCTGCCACCTCGTGGACCGGGCGTACCGGCTAACCGTGTTGGTTTAGCCAAATGGCTGACGGCCGCGGACAATCCGCTGACGGCGCGAGTGTTGGCTAACCGTCTCTGGGCGCGATTTTTTGGGCGAGGATTAGTAGAAACCAGTGAAGAGTTTGGCAGCCAGGGGGAGCCGCCTAGCCATCCCGAAGTGCTAGACTGGCTAGCGACTGAGTTGCATCAACTTCATTGGGATTTGAAAGCATTTCAACGCCAGATCGTCTTGAGTGCAACCTATCGCCAGGCATCCCGAGTCGGTCCCGACCAGCTGGCTCGCGATCCGTTTAATCGGTTGCTGTCGCGCGGACCGCGTTTCCGCCTGGATGCCGAGACGATTCGCGATCAGGCTCTGGCGATCGGCGGGTTACTGTATCCCGTGCAAGGCGGGCCGAGTGTATTTCCCCACCAGCCCGAGGGCGTTTGGTTTCAGCCCTACTCGGGAGACCGTTGGGTAGTTTCCTCGGGCGGTGATCGCTACCGCCGGGGGCTGTACACTTTCTGGCGACGCACCGCACCGTATGCCACCTTCATGGCGTTCGATGCTCCCTCCCGCGAAGTCTGTACCGAACGCCGACCCCGGAGTAATACCCCCCTCCAAGCACTGGCCACGCTCAACGATCCAGCTTTTGTCGAGGCAGCCATCGGCCTAGCGCGACGGATGCTGCGCGAGGGGCAAGACGACCCTCTAGGGTTCGGGTTTTTGGCTACTGTGGGGCGGTTGCCCAGTCAGCGGGAGCGGGCTGCGATCCAGCCGTTAATCGAGCAGACCCACGCTCGCTACCTAAAGGACCGGGCTAGGGCGAAAGCCCTGATAGCATCGCTAGCCGATGGAAGTCTAGACGAGGTACAGTGGGCCACGTGGACGGTGGTTGCCAACGTGCTTCTAAATCTGGATGAGACGATTACCAAAGGCTGAACCAGCAGGGCGAAAACGAGAGGATTGCTACGGGCCACTTTGCAGAGCGAAGCCAGGAGTCTAAAATGATCCGCGCCTGGCTGCAAACCGGAGCAAGATACCAGCACCTAGGGGAGATATGATTACACCACGCACTCTGAAAGGCTTTCGCGATTATCTCCCCTCTCTGATGATGCCGCGTGAGCATCTGTTGGCCTGTGCCCGGCGGGTGTATCGCTCATATGGGTATGCCCCCATCGACACGCCCGCACTAGAGTTCACTGAGATCCTGCTTGGCAAAGGCGGTGATGAATCCGATAAGCAGATGTACCGCTTTCGCCACGCCGATGATGAGGTCGCCCTGCGCTTCGATCTGACCGTACCCTTCGCTCGCTTTGCCGCCCAGCATCTGCACACCCTGGGCACCCCGTTCAAACGCTATCACATGGGCCCGGTCTGGCGCGGCGAAAACACCCAGCGCGGTCGCTATCGCGAATTCTGGCAGTGTGACTTCGACACAATCGGCACCACCTCCAATGCCGCTGACATCGAGACGGCCTTGGTGATTCACGACCTGATGGTGGCGTTGGGTGTGCAGCAGTTCGAGATTCGGCTAAACAATCGACTGATTCTCAACGGGTTGCTGGCCACGCTGGGCCTAGCTGATCGCGCGGCGGTCCTGCTGCGGTGCTTAGACAAGCTCGGTAAAGTCGAGGCCGACAAAGTCGCAGCGGAGATGGTGCAGAAAGCCCAGGTCACCCTCGAACAAGCACAGCAGGTGCTAGGCTTATCGCAGCTAAGCGGCAGCAACGACGAGATGCTCGATCGGTTGCAGGCGGAATATGGCGAGCAACCTCAGACGGCCGAGGGGATCGCCCGCTTGCGGGAGTTATTGGGAGCGGCCCAATCAGGCTGCTGCGCA
>JBDNDE010000201.1:0-8678 GCA_046719305.1 Gemmataceae bacterium
CAACTTGAGCCGCTCGACTTGATAGATCTGCACGACATGGGGATGTTGCAGTTGGGCAACAGCCTGTGCCTCCTGGCGGAAACGCTCAAGTTTATCTGGCGAGTAAGCATCTCCTTGAAGCATCAGTTTCAAAGCCACCAGGCGTTTGAGCTTCTCCTCCCACGCGAGATAGACCGCTCCCATGCCGCCTCGCGCTATCAGTTGCTGCACCTGATAGCCGGGTATCTGAATAGTAGCGACCGCATGGGGTATTCTTGGAACTGTGTAACTCCAGGTGCTGCCGCACTGCCCGGAGATCATTCTCAGGAAATCGACCTGATAGCGTAACTCGGCCGAAAACTGCGGAAAACGCCGCAGCAAATCATTCAGTTCGATCGGTTGGCTGTATTCCGCACGCAGGAGTAGTTCCGCCATCACCAAGCGTAACTGGGTGTCGCGGTCCATCTCCTCATCAAACAGGGCTTCGGCACCAAGCTGTTCGCCTTGTGCCCACCGCTTACGCAGTTGGTCTTGCTTGAGCCTCAGCATCTGCGTCTGCTGATCGAGGGGCGAAGCCGTGATGGTCTTGAGGGCGGAACCATCTTCAGGACAGATCGGATTCATGGGGCGTCTCGGTGGGATAATCCTAGATTGAGTAAATCTGCCTGGGCCATACACAAGATTAATTATACGATTTTGGCTTGAGGGGACCAGGGCACCGGACGTTTAGCAAAAAACGCCTCCAGTCCCTGACGGCATTCTTCGGTCAATCGTGGGGCCGCCGAGGCTTTGGCCGTCTCTTCCAACGACAGAGCCTGATGCGAGAATTGGCCCAACAAAGCCCGCGTCTGGGCTAAGGCCTGCGGGCCACCCTCGGCCAACAACAACGCCCAGCAGTGCGCCGTGGCCAACACATCTTGGGACACAGCATTGACGAAGCCGGTTCGCTCGGCAGTGGCGGCGTCAATCAGTTCACCGGTGAGCAACAGCCAACGGGCCATGCGTTCGCCGACGTGTCGCATCAGATGGGGCAATACCAACGCGGCTACCAAGCCGCGCCGCACCTCGGGATAACCGAACTGGGCGGCAGGAGCGCACACAGCTAGATCGCAGACGCTAACCAGACCGGCCCCGCCGGCGACGGCTGCTCCGTTGACAGCGGCGATGCTAGGTTTAGGAGATGTATAGATGCGTTGATAAAGCTGACCAAGCGTCAAGGCGTCGTTCCAGACCGGCGTTGCAGCGGGATCATCGCCTAACGATTCTTGCAGTTCGGCTAAGTCCATGCCGGCACAAAAGACAGGGCCAGCACCGGTGAGGATCAGCACGCGGACAACGGAGTCGGCGTTGGCCCGCTGCACGGCGGCATCCAGTTCGCTAATCAAGGCCCGGCTCAGGGCGTTGCGACGGTCAGGGCGATTCAGCGTCAGCACGGCCGCCGGGCCATGGATCTCGTAGGTGACCAAGCTCATGGTCGTCTCCGCATCGCTTGTAATTCTTCGGGGTACAAATCGATGTGCATGCGTAGCAAGGCTAAGGCCAGCGATTTGCCCTGGCTGTCGCTACGCGGCGACAGGCTTGCCCCGCCATCCAGCACGTCATACAGCACGAAGTTGACGGCCTGCACGTTCGATGCCTCGTAACGTTCCACGCGGCGCACGCCCATCGGAGCAAAGTACGACCGGACCCGCTCGCTGCTCAGATTCTCTCGCAGCCAAGCGTACCCCGCAGGGCTGTAGGCGATCACTGCTACGTTGGCATGGTTGCCTTTGTCGCCGCTGCGGCCGTGGGCGATTTCCGACAGATGCACCATAAGCCGGCTCATGGGGACCTCGCGTTCGGAATCAAAGAATCTCGACATGTGCAGTGATTGCCTCACGCGGCACCAAGGCCGGCCAGTAGGCAAGTACTTCGCGGACGACAGGTCGGCCCGTGGTGTACCCTGTGATGCCCGGTGGACCGGAAGTCACCAGCGGAGCCAGTTCGCGGCCAAAGCGTTCGACCTTGGCCCGAATGCTATCACGAACGTAAATGCGCAGCAGCACCTCGGGCGGATCGGCGATGGGCATCGTCCCTGCGGGTAACGTGTCGCCTGAGCCGATCACCTCGACATAAAACACCTCGGGAAGCGCGTCGATGCGTTGCAGCCGCCGCCTCACAATCTCGCCACATCGCCTCGCTTTGGCTGTAGCCCCCGGACCAGGCACCACCAGTGTCCCCGCGGCCGCCCAACCGTTGCGATAAGCAATCGACACCTTGAGCATCTCCGGAGCCGGCTGGCCCCGTGCCGCGCTGACGCTCACCTCATCGGGGCCACGCTCCCGCAGCTGCACGCTGGTGAAGTCGGCCGTCACGTCGGGGCTGAGATAGGCGGCGGGATTGCCAACCTCGTAGAGGAGTTGCTCGGCCACGGTTTCCCGGTTCACCGCTCCACCGCTGCCGGGTGGCTTGCTGATGTAACAGGAACCATCGGCCGCTACGGACGCAATAGGATAGCCGATGTCGGTCAGATCGCATTCATCGCTATTCATCCACAATCCGCCAGTCACTTGCGCGCCACATTCGATGAGGTGGCCCGCGACGGTGCCGCCGGCAAGGCAATCCCAATCCGTCGAGCGCCACTGATGTTCATAGGCTGCAGGGGCAACGGTCAAGCAGGCATCGGCCACCCGACCAGTGATTACGATGGTCGCGCCGCGTTGCAGCGCCTCGATAATCGGCCCACTGCCCAAATAGGCGTTTGCACTGACAACCCGCTCTCGCACCGTCGCCAACGGTTCGCCCGTGTCCAGATGACGCAATTCATATCGATCGAGACTCGGCAACAGGTCGTCGCCGCTGACTACCCCGATGGGGAGGTTGCTCAGCCCAGAAGCATCAAGCAACGCTCGTGCTTTCTCAGCGCAGCCATGCGGATTCATACCGCCTGCGTTCGTGATCAGCCGCATCGTGGGCAAGAACGGCAACAAGCTCGGCAACACGTCGATAAAGTCGGCCGCATAGCCGGCCTGGGGATCGCGCAGCTTCTGCAACGCCAAGATCGACATGGTGAGTTCGGCCAGATATTCCAGCGTGAGGTAATCGAGTTGCCCCTCAGCAGCCAACCGAGCGGGTGCATCGACGCTATCGCCCCAGAAGCCACAGCCGTTGCCGATCCGCACCTCTTTCATGGGGCACCTCCTGAAGGTTAGTTTACCAACTGCTTAGCGCGATCGTGAAGAGTTTGATGAAAGTGCCGTCTGGGCGAGTGCCGATGAAACAAAGCAGACGGGGGACTTATCACGCGCCGCGATGCGGTGCTTCAGGAGGGGATCGGATGACACGCAAAGCCGCTGCTTTGGTGTTGCTCGCCGGGCTGGCCGGTTGGGCACACGCGGGTAAATTCATGGCCGGCCACTGGACAGGCAACTCGGAGGGGGTTTCCTCGGGCGCACGCTACTATGCTAATGCCCCCGGCTACGTTGGCCCCTACGGTACTCCGGTACATGCCATCAACACCGGTGGGCTGGGCACTGGTCGCTACAGTGCCGGGGAAGAGTTCGCCCGCATGATGCTTGCCAGGACGATGCCGCCCAGCATGTTGCAACAGGTCAACTATCAGACGGGTCACGGCAGCGGTCAAGGGCCGGCACCGCATGGCTATCCGGGAATGCCCGGTCCGGGCGGTCATCCGGGCGGCCCGCTTGTGAGTCCGCAGATTCCCGTTGGAGCTGTAGCTGGCGTTGGCATGCTGACGGGCCAACAGGCAACTCAAGGTCCGTCGCGGACACAAATTCGCTTTGTGCGTCCCAGTGGCATGAAAATCTCCTGGTACGCGCCCAAGAGTGATGGCAAGCCGGGCTTCACTAAAGAGTATCTGGAAGCGCCCGCACGATACAACTTCCTGCAGGCGTCGATCTATCGGCTGAAGCTCAGCGATATTCCCAACCGTCCGGGAGTCGAACTGTATCCCACGCTCGAAGTGGTGCCCAGCAACTCCAAGACCGCCACGTTCTTGGCTCACAGCGCTGTACCGGTCAGCTTCACCGAAGAAGACTTTGAACAGGTCGCGGCCGGTAACTTTGTCGTCAAGGTGATCTACTTGCCCGATCCGGCACATCAAGATCTAGCGGCCACCGGTCCGGATGAGGTAGTGTCGTCACGGCTGGAGCCGGGGGTCGATCCGATCATCGAGGCGCGGCGGCGTGGCAGCATTCTAGCGGTGGTGCGTCTGGGCAACAATGACCTGGAAGCACCTAACACGCCCGCGATGGACGCACCAGACCCCGCTGCGGCCAAGATGCCTCCAGGCGGAATGATGATGCCTCCAGGCGGAATGATGATGCCTCCAGGCGGAATGATGATGCCTCCAGGCGGAATGATGATGCCCCCAGGCACAGTGCCTCATACACCCGGCACCCCTAAGGCTGGTTCCACGCCGATGAGCAAAGCAACGACGCCGTCGAACAAATCCAACAGCAACAGTATCCTGCCGGTGGGCTTCTTCGCACCCAAGAAGTAACTCCCCTCCTTGGAAATCAGCGGCAGGCTTCGGCCTGCCGTTGGGCTTTCCTCCTGCATGGAGACCCATTCATGAACTCCCTCCTCCTATTGGCCGTATTCGCACAACCGCTCATTGTTCCGCCGGTAGAACCGACGAGGAGGCCTGGGGGCCTTCCCCCCATGGCCCCGTTGCCGTCGCGTGCCCCCTCGCCCTTGCTTTACGTCCGCTTTGCTGGTCCCAAGGGCACCCATGTTAGCTTCTATCAAGGCAAGGCAGCACCGCGAAAATTCGACGCCCCAGTGAGTGTCGGCATGCGGCCGGGCTACCTCTATCGCCTGCGGCTGGAACAAAACGGCGTAGTGGTTTATCCCACCCTCGAGATTCACGGCGCGTTGCAATTGCATCCTAAACTTTCTGCGGCCGAATATCCCGTGCCGGTCAACCTCAGCCAAGCCGATTTCGAGGCCATTGCCAATGGCGCGATGGTCACCAAGGTGTACTACCTCGAACATCCCGACAAGGCCGAACCCCGTGCTACTAAGGCCGACGAGGTCATCGAGATCGAGGTCCCTCGCTCCGGGAACATCCTTCACGAAGCCCGCACTCGGGGCCGAGTGATGGCCGTGCTGTATCTGGGCCAACGTGAACCCCCCGCGGAGGAGCTGGCTAGTCTCAACGTACCTGGCACCATTCTGTTTCCGGGTGACAAAGCGGTGGCCCATGCGGCCAGGCCACCGGTCTTGCCGATGGCGGTCTGGCCGTACTTCGATCCGCGTGTCGGCCCGCGTAAGCCCGAGGAAGAATGTCTGCACGACGGCGGCGATCGCGGCCTGAAGGCCGGCTTCGATCCTAAGGGCACTCTAGTGAACATTGAACCGGAAGATACCGTAGCCGAGTGGACCGACAGCACAGGCCGTCGCCAGGTCGTGCCCTCTAATCGGGTGTGCATCTGTGTGCCGCGTTATCTGGCTCTGCGTAAGTTCATGCCCTTGGCAGCGGCCGATGGCCAACTAGGGCCAATTGCCTCCGTAGCGAGCAAACGACCGGACCTGTTCACCGGCATGCAACCCCCGGAGCATGTCCGCTTGGTCAAAGGGCCGATGGGGCTGGATGGGCGGCAGCGTCCCGCAGAGGATACTAATGTCACTCGCATCGGCATCTTTCGCCAGTTAAAGGTTTTGCAAGCCGAGCAACTCAACTTCGGTTTGATCGAGAAGATCGGCACCAAAGGAATCGCAACGCTTGGCAAGGACGAACGACTGGTCCTGATGCAGGCGTCCCAATTGGTGGCCGATCTGGCCGGCGTCAAAGGGGTAGCCCAGATGGACAACTCGGTAGGTACTTCGGTCGTTGCTCGCGTCAAGGGCGGCCCTCAGCTGGTCGAAGGCTCCGTCTCGCTGCGCGACCTGACGGCTTGCTGTGACTTGCCTGTGCCTCTGCCGCCGGACAAGCCGCTGCAGCTGGTCAAATGCGCCGACAAAGTCTCGGCCAAAGTCGGGGATCTCGTCACCTTTTCGCTGAAATATACCAACTTGGGTGCGCGACCGCTCACCGATGTGGCAGTGGTCGATAGTCTCTCGGGCCGTTTGGAATATGTCGAAGGCAGTTCCAAGAGCGACCGCGAGGCGGTCTTCACCGTGCGTGACAATGAGGCCGGTAGCAGCTTGCTCCGCTGGGAGATAAGCGGCACGTTACAACCGGGCGAAACGGGCCGTATCCAGTTTCAAGTCCGGGTACGCTGATCAGACGTTCGCTGTGGCCCGACTCATCAGCCGTTGCTGGATCAGCTGCAACAGGTGGGCGTGATGCTCGACCCTGGCATTGAGAAGCTGCCTTGAGCCATCGGTGAGACAGAGGGTTTGGCCTTCCAACTGTTGCATCGCGCTGAAGGGGATCAGGGTAAAGTCGTCGCCGTGCAGAATCACCAGCCCTTGGCGAAAAAGCGCGTAACTCGTCGGCTTGCGGCCCCACCAGAGCGTTTCTTGTGAGGCGAACACGCACTCGGCTTGACCCAGAGCCGCGATCTCTTCGGGAATCTGCTCCGGCGGTGCGGTGTAGGTTTTTACCTCCGGCGGCAAATCTTCCTCGTTGGGGATGCGTGAGCAGATCGGCTCTTGAGCCAGGTGGTCGTGGTGAGTCGCCACTACCTCCGCTGCACGTTGACGCATCGCCTCGGGATTAATCGTTTCATTGACCAGCGGCGGCAGTTCTTGCTCCTGTTGCAGCCCGAGCCAGATGAGCCCCCCTGCCAGAGACAGCGCGCTGAACACACTTACTGGGTAGACCCACCAATACGTTTCCAAAGCCCCCCGATAGGCTTCTTCGGGAGCGACCACTTCTTGCATCAGATAAACCTCACGAAAGCTAAGAACAACAAGCAGCGTCACACTCAGCGGCAACGCCGAGGCTAAGACCATGCCGGTCAGCGTGGCAATCGGATTGCGCACAGTTTGCCCACCGACAGGGATTTTGCCCGTCAGCACCAATATCACACCGACCACTGCCATGATTACTTCGATGCCGAACCACATGAGCGGCTCCCCGGGGAAAGAGTTTACCGCAAGCCTAGCTCATATTCACTGGAGTAGTCGGGAAAAGATAAAGGGAATTGAGCCAATCAACGACGGGGACGATCAACGAGAGGAATCGCCGCGAAGAATCTCCACTGCTTCGACACCGGGCAGATCACGCAAGCGTTGCGCGAGCAGATCAGCCAGTTCGGAGGTAGAGTCATCTCGGAACACTAAAATCTTTCGTCCTCGGATCTCGACACGCACCTGGGCAAAGCTCGAATGACGCTGAATCGCTGCAACTCGCTCGGCCAGTACCTCGCGTCGGGTCGGTGTCCCCTCGGTCTGGGCACGGGGTAAGGCGTTCGAGGGGGTTGGTGTTCCCGGCAGGGATTCTATGCGAATCGTCGTTGCTTTGGCCTGGGTGGGCTTTTCGTTACGCTGCACAGTTTCGGGGAGTGTTGGTTTGAGTACGACAGTTCCGGAGAAATTAAGCTCTGATTGTACGGCTTTCAATTGCGGAAAGGCCCGTTTGACCCGGGCCACAGCCAAGTCGGCATAGTCGCGATTAGGGACTAGTCCCTTCAGTCGGGCGACCTGCTGTTTGACCTCGACCTCCAGACCGTAGCTAGCAAACTCCTTGTCTTGGAGTAGGGCGCGATGAATCGCACGGGCCAATTGCGTGTCGAGCAGTTCGTCCAACGCTTCCAAGGGGGGCTCGGCTGTATGGGTCACACCACACAACAACAGCGAGGCGGCGAGAATCAAAGCCAATCGGGCCAACATGGTAATCTCCCTTGCGTTCTGCCTGCTTTCATCTTCGCGAGCAGACCCGACGAAGGGAATCGCGCTTGAGGAAATCCTTTCAAAAACCATCCGCCGATTGGAAAGCAGATCGCATCGGGTAAACCCGGACGCTAGTACCGCGCAAGCTCTCCTTTAGCGTTTAGGCCGATCGTGCGGACTATAGCGCCTGCGGCATCCATCATCATGCGTAACTCGCTGCCGACCGCCAAAAATTGCCAGCCCTCGGCGATACGCTGCTTGGCCTCTTCGGCGGAATAGCAGTGGATGCCGGCCGCTACGCCGATCTTCTGGCAGGCCTGCAACACCTGACGATGGGCTGTGGCTTGCTCCTCGGCCGTGGGGTTTTTTCCCTCCGGTCCGCGCATGTTGGCCGCTAGATCGTTGGGTCCGATGAAGACAGCATCGACACCCGGCACGGAATAAATGTCGGCAGCATGTTCGACGGCCAGAGGATGCTCGCATTGCAGCACGATGAGCAGTTCGTCGTTGGCGCGAGCGTAGTACTCGGCCGGGCTGGCAGCGAAGTTCAGAGCGTGTACGCTGCCGCCCACCGAGCGATTGCCTTTGGGCGGATACAGCACAGCCCGTACAGCCTCTTCGGCCTCCTGGCGGGTGTTGACCATGGGCACGACGATGCCATGTGCCCCATTGTCCAGCGCACGTTTGATATGATCATGCCGATTGGCGGGCACTCTCGCCAACGCGACGCAACCAGCATCGGCAATAGCTGCAAACATATGGGAAGCGGTTTCCCAATCGACTAGAGAGTGTTCCAGGTCGACCGTCAACCAGGCGAAGCCGGCCCGCGCTAAAAAACGGGAAGCTGTAATACTGCCCAGAGACAGCCAGGTTCCCACCGCTGGTTGTCCTGCCCGCAGGGCCGCCTTGACTGAATTGGT
>JBDNDE010000202.1:0-8670 GCA_046719305.1 Gemmataceae bacterium
AGCCTTCGTTAAACGCCACCAGTCGTCCGGCCGGGTCGAGGCTGAAGTAAAACACGGGCGCGTGATGATAGAGGTCGCGGTAGCTTTCCTTAAGCCGTTCCATTTCTTGATGGGATTGTTGCAGGCGCTGGTTGGCTTGGCTCACTTCGACCGTGATGCGTCGAAGTTCGCGTTCGGTTTGCACTCGATCGGTCACATCGGCAAAGTGACACCGCAGATTCAACGGTAAACCATCCTCGTTGTAGCAGGTCATCACATCCATCTGCAGAAACTTTTCCTCGCCATCGACCACGAGCCGAAGCACGACGTTATGCGACTCCCCATCGCGCAGAGCCTGATTCAACTCCTCTCGAAGCGAGCTGGCATCATCGGGATGCACCAGATCGTATATGAACATCCCTAACAACTGACTGATCGGTCGATTCAAATACCGACAGAACGGCTGCGTCGCGGCAATGATCGCCAGATTCGGGGCCAATCGAGCCACCAGTCGATGCCGTGAGGAGCCGATTACTATATGCGTCGCCGAGATCGGTCGGCTGGCCGAAGGCTTCGATGGATCCGGGCTGGGAGAGAGAGACTGCCGTTCACGCAGCCGAACGATTGTCGCCAAAGCTTTCTGGTAGGATCGCACCAGTTTGCTCAGGGAATGACCCAGATCTCTGAACCCAGGTTGCTTGAGCTGCTCCAAAACCAACTCAAAAGTGCTTCGCCGAGCTTCGTCCCGTAGGACATCGAGCCGTTTGGCCAACGCTTGACATTCCCGACGCCATTCTCGTTGATCAGCCCAGGCGACCCAACTAGCTGCAAGAGCAGTTCCAAGAGTGCAAAGCAACAACACCTCAAGGGGAGAGACGGAACGCCCCAGCCAAGTGTTGTAACCCAGATAGACGAGGCTGAGCAGCCCGACTAACGCGGACGCCCCAACGACCCGTATCAAAACAGAACCTCCGCACAACTCTGGAGATCAGTATATCCCACATTCTCCAGGTTGTGCGATCGGAACCGGGTAATCCTGCAAATTTACATCTGAACAGGCATACAAATTTGCTCCAGCAACTTTTCACATCGCTCCTGGACTAACCCAGATAAATCTGGCAACGCCTGCCCCTCTGTCAGCGATTCCGTCAAACTCGTCACGATTCGCGGAAAGGCATACAGGACCGCAAACGAGTCCAGGCTAGCCGGCTCCAATCGCGCATGACGGCCACGTTTCTCTGCCTCCTGCCACAACGCCTTGCTTTTGCCGGTCAAAACCAAATCTTCCTCGGGCCGGAGCAAAATCAGATGATCCAGTACCGCGGGTTCCATCTCTAGCGAGCCGAGCTTGATCCCCAAATCGCGCGGCTTGGCGGCACTCTTGGCCAGAAACAGTCCCACACCCACTTTCCAAGGCTGACCACCGCGACACACCCAGTGGGCGATACTCAAAACCCCGTAGGTTGGATGTTCGCCGAAGGTCCATTCCGGCACTACATGCGTCAGCCGCCACGGTCCCACTTTGAACCCCTGTTCGTGCCCGATACGCAGGAACAGACCGAGTCCTGCTTGCAATTCACGGGTCGCGCCGGTTAACGCACCATCCGGTTCTAGTTTTCGCCGCGCAGCGCGGATCTCCTGTTCCCACAATTCCGACAGAGGCAACTTGGGTGATGCCGCCGCTTGTGAACCGCGTTGTACTACCATCACCGATTTCACCGTCATCGCCGAGTTGGCCGTCTCGGCCGGCAGTCGATTGGTCGGTACTTCCACGGTTGTTTCACCGATTCGATAAACAAGCGCATCAAACAATTGCCGATACTGCTGAAGCATGTCGCGCAAGGTTGGCTCGGTCTGGGCGATGCGTTCTACCTGCTCAGGTTGAAACGGAAAGACGCTAGGCAACGCTCCGGTTTCTCCAAGCGGTTGTAACGACGGCTTCAATCGGGCTTCGACGACACGACGCACCAGATCAGCGGGCGGGGCTTCTAACTTGAGCGACGAGACCGTCCCGTGCGTGGGCAAATGGAGTGGATTGTTCAAGCGATCCTGAATGTAGCCGTCTAGTGAGGGCACGAAGCGGTTCCATAGCCCACGTTCAGCGAAGACCAGAAAGGCGATGCCATTGAGTTGATGCATCGCCTGAACCATGCCGGCGAAGAAGGCCTCGGCAATGCGGTGGGCCTCGTCACTGCGACGCGCCAGCAACAGATCTTCGAGTTGGTCAAAAGCGAAAACTACTGGCACACGCAGCGACTGCAACACACTCATGAGCGCTTTGAAGAGTGCCAGCACTAAATCTTGCCGACTCGGTCGTACCTGGAATTCAAGCTCGGCAAACCCATAAGTGAGGAAGGTAGCCAGGTCGGCCTCGTCGCCCAACAGCATCGCACGAGTGAACCCATGAATGATCTGCCGTCTCATTAGACCAGCGGTGTTGCGCGGTTCACTTCGCTCGGTGTAATCCTGAACCAACTTGCAGGCCCGCTCGATGCTTAGCCCGTTCTCCTCGCACAACCGGCGAATCGCCCCCGCCTGAAAAGACGCTCCCAACGGCCGACTCAGTGCTTCTAGCAGTGACCGCACCCGATTCTGAGCGGTGGCCGAACCCACTCCCAGATGCCGCAACCAGGCGATACCGCCGGGAGGATACAACTCGAGCCGTTGAGCCGGCGACAATGCCGTTAGTGCGTTGGCTAACTGAGCACGAATCACCTGTTCGCCGATGTACTCCAGCGGCCGCGTTCCGCGTTGTCGCCCGCCTCCTAACAGGGTGTCTATAAGTTGAAAGAGCAGATATTCCAGAAATTCTGCATCCTTTTGATATGTACCGGGGGTGATGAGCAGTTGCCAGGCGGAGCCGTTACCATGCTTGATGGAGTGTAGTAAGTGCGTTTTGCCCGCCCCTTTGTTGCCGAGAATCGGAATCACCTCACACGGATGGGCCGGCGTGTAGCGATACAATTCTACCACCGCGAGCAACATCTCCCGTTGAGCAGCATACAGTTCTGGCACATGGTAGCGAGCACACACTTCGTCGTCGGCGTTGCGTGCGAAATAGTTACGAAATGGATTGCCCGATCGCTTTAACAGTTCGATGGCCCGTTCCATGGCCGGCCGCGCCGTTAGGCTGCTCGTCATCATGACTTTACTCCTTGCCTACCAGGCTGACGTAATAGCCGATCTCGTGCCCGATCATCAGGGCCAACTCGGGTTGCGGCAACGCATATAAGGGTCCGGTCCAGGGCTGGATTCGGATGCGGCCCTGAGCCGCCAAGGATCGCAAGCTATCATGGAAGCGTCCGATGCTTAGACCTTGTCCTGCTTGCCGATATAATTCAGGCAACGGCATATCTTCCGAACCGGCCCACTGAGCAACCGCTGTGAGCAGTTGATTTTCGCAATACGAATCTAAAGGCATCTCAAAGGATGCCAACACACGCATGAGATGCTCACGCATGGCTTCATGGCTGGTCAAAAGCGTACAAACCTGTTGACCTAATTCGTGAAGTTGTTGTTCACGCGCTTCAATGGCACGCACAAAGTCTTCCAGCAACTGCCTGGGGGGGCGTTCGCGTAGCAAGTAAGCTAAACCCATCGGTTGCAACGTCCCGGCTTCATTCAGATAGCCTTGTTGGCAACTATGTTGAGCGGCTTGCTTGCCGCCCTGGCCTGCCGGGAACAAACCGACTACTCCTCGTTGGCTGTGCAGTGGTTGCATGCCAGGCTGCGTTGCCGCACGCGACAACGCGCTGAGAACCAGTTGCTGGAGTTTCTCGCCCACTTTAGCTCCTCAGCGAAACGGTGACATGCTAACCATCGAGACGTGAAGAACACAAGAGCAGACCGGAGCGATTCGAAGCCGTAGTTTCCGGGGTTGATTCGCGAAGATGCTCTAGTCTAAGATACCCGCCGCGTTATTCCATCTGCGGGATGACCTCTAGGGCAAGCCTGCGGACTTCGTCGATCGGAAGGGATGCCATGACGAACACTCCTGAGAATTTGCAACGCCCCAGTTCGCATCGCCCAAGTTGTATCTGGCTGTCGGCCCCGTTGGCCGTCTGCTCCTTGGCTATGGCCTGGACCTTTTGGCCGACGCTTACCGAACTGGTGCATACCTGGAACACTAATCAGCAATATGGACACGGCTGGCTTGTGCCGATTTTTGCGATCTATTTGCTGTATCACCGGCGAGAAAAACTCGACACGACTGCCTTACGACCGAGTGGGTGGGGGCTAGTCCTGCTTGCAGGTGGACTGGGCTTGCGTTTGACTTCGACATATTTGTATCTTCACTCATTTGAGCAAGTGTCGCTCATTCCTTGCATCGCAGGAGTCTGGCTGCTGTTGGGCGGTTGGGCGGCTATTCGTTGGGCTTGGCCTTCGCTGCTTTTTCTCGTCTTTATGATTCCCCTGCCCTTCAGTATCGCTACGGCGTTAGCTGGCCCACTGCAGTCGCTCGCTACGCTCAGCGCCACGTTTCTGATGCAAACGATGGGATTGCCAGCCATCTCCGAGGGCAATGTCATTCTCATAAATGAACATCAGATTGGTATTGTGGAAGCCTGCAGTGGCTTGCGCATGCTGGTAGTTTTTTTTGCCTTGTCCACTGGGGTAGTACTTGTTAGCAAACGTCACTGGATCGATCGGACCATCCTTTTCCTTAGCGCCGTCCCCATCGCTCTGCTCTCGAACCTGGTTCGCATCACTGCTACCGGTATCCTCTACAGCCTGGGAATGAGCGAAACCGCTAATCATTTCTTCCACGATCTGGCCGGCT
The DNA here is from genome assembly GCA_046719305.1 of Gemmataceae bacterium. Lineage (GTDB taxonomy): Bacteria > Planctomycetota > Planctomycetia > Gemmatales > Gemmataceae > RGDT01. The sequence goes on from JBDNDE010000202.1 coordinate 4,760, forward strand.
GGATCATGATGCCGCTAGCCCTGTCGATGCTCTGGGTCGAGCTCCGACTACTCGATGCGTTGTTTGTGGACAAGCCCCAGACCTCCAACCGACCTATGGTGGTGTTACCTCGGCGAACGGGTGCAGCGACCATGACGCGAGTTCCACGTTCCCGACGCAAACTATCGGAGGTCCAGGCGACTATGGAGTCCCAACCGCAGCCAGTGGAAACCAATCCTTCAAGGTCAATCCGCTGACAAGGTGAATCTGCTGAGCCGATCACGAGGAGAAGGAAATTTTTCTCCTCGTTCCGCTGAATGTTCAAACGGGATAAGGAGATCCAGCCGTGGTTCCGCAGCAAGATGCTTCCTCGTCGTTACCCTTTCCACGCCCCATCCAACCGCCGGTGGCTCCATCGCCCATGCCGCCCGCTGGACTTTCGCCAATCCAACCTCCCGCCTTATCCGCGGGGCCGGATCTGATGGCGCTTCTAGATGGACTGCGCCGTCGTTGGATCTTGGTTCTACTGCTAGGTGGTTCTCTTGGCTCATTGGCCGCTGTTGCCGTCTATTACCTCCTCGCTCCCAGTGCAACGGCTTATATCAAAATTGCCGTTGCCTACAGCGAGCCAGGCTTTCTGAGTCGTCCAGGCGCGATTAATGATTTCAAAAGTGTGCTTTCGACGACAGCTTCGGCCATTACGTCGCGTGTGGTAATTAACCAGGCCCTGAAGGCAGAAGCTGTTCGTCGCTTGCAACTCGACAAACTCTATCCCGATCCAGCCCAGATAATCGAAGATGGCTTGCGTACCGAGTTCAAGGACAACAACGAGTTGCTCACAGTTTACTTCACCCATCCCGAACCACGGGTGGCCTTAGCTGTGTCGAACGCTCTGTGTGATGCTTATTTTGATGTGATTCATCGCAAACAAGTGAAGGCTCGTAGTGACAAGATCGCAAATCTGGAAAAGCAATATAATGATCATGTCGAAGCCCACAAGCAAAAAAAGAAGAATCTCGCGGACATCGGCAAGGTGGGCGAACACAGCGATCCCATCCAGGCGATGCACGATCGCACTGAATTGATGCTGCGGATTCGCACCTCGCGGAATGAACTCACCAAAGTACAACTCGAACTGGAGAAGGCCCGCGCTAACCTACAAGCCTTCGAGGATAACCTCAAACTGCTGGAAAATCGTCCAGGGAACACGCTCCCCCCTGGAGACGACAAACTCAACCCCGACCTGCTGATCGCTAATGCGTTAGATGCCGACGCCGAACTTCGCTCTCTGGGCCAACGCCTCCAAGCCAAGGAGAAACTCGTCAAAGATTATGATCGTCGCGGTATGTATGGATTTGAATCACGAAAGCACCGCGAAGAACTCGAACAGCTTCGCAGGGATTTGGCTGCCCGCAAGGAAGAAATCGCCACACGCGTCCGGGACACCCTTGCCGCTCGAGAAAAAGAGGAAGCCCGCAAAGCCAGCCTCCCCTCAACAGGCGAACGAGTGGTCGCCCCCGAGTTGACCCGTAACCATCTCGTCCGCCAGGTGAAAAACCTCGAACGCTTCGTAGAGGAATTCGAAAAACAGATCCTCGAAGATACCAAAAAAGCCAGCCAAATCGTCCCCCCTGGTCCCGAGTACGATCGCTTGGCCGTAGAAATTCGCCGCGATGAAGAACTGCTCAACACCTTATTTACCAAGCTCGAAACGGAACGGCTCGAAGCAAAAGCTCAGCCACGCGTCTCTCGATTCTCCGACCAAGCCGAACTCCTCAAACCCGATATCAAAAAACAGTTGGCCGCTACTGCCATTACCCCCCTGGCCATCCTCTTCGCTGTGGCGGCGAGTTTGGCCTATGCCGAAAGCACCAAGAAACGGGTGCGAGGACCGGCCGAGATCAGCCGCGGCCTGGGCCTTCACGTCGTTGGTGCAGTCCCCCCGCAACGCGAGTTGAGTAAGCAGCTCGTCGGTCCAGATGGCGCGTCGGATCTCGAAGGTACCCCAGTGATGGAATCGATCGACGCCATCCGTGCTGCACTCCTGCATGAACATACCACTCAGGCAATTCGTACTATATTGGTCACCAGCGCCGTAGCTGGCGAAGGCAAAACTACCCTCGCCACCGCTCTGGCTAGCAGTCTGGCCCGCGCGGGGCGTAAAACCCTGTTGCTCGATGGCGATCTGCGTCGACCCAGTCTCCACCAACTCTTCGAGCTTGAACTACATCCCGGTTTCAGTGAGGTGTTGCTAGAAGAGGTTCCCTTGGCCGATGCAGTCGTCGAATCGCCTCTGGAGAACCTCTGGCTGTTGCCGGCTGGCCAGTGGGATCGCGAAGTCCTGTTGGCGTTGTCCCGCGATGGCTTGGGCGATCTGTTTGAACGCATCAGCGATGAGTTCGATTTCGTTCTCATCGATAGTCACCCCGTTCTGGAAGCTGCCGATGCTTTGCACCTCGGCAAGCAAGTCGATGGGGTGTTGCTTAGCGTTCTAAGCGGTGTGAGCCAGATGCCGCGAATCTATGCGGCTGCTCAACAGATGAACACCTTGGGAATCCGCGTCTTGGGAGCAGTGGTCAATGCGGCCAACCCTGAAGAAGCGTTGGCTGCCCGACCCCCTGCACACTTCGCCGGCATCCATTCATAAGGATTCTGCAACAGGAGGATATTCATGATAACGTGGACATATTCATTATTGGGGAGTATGTTAATTTTAACAGCCGGACTGATCCACGGCTTCTGGACCGATCGTTGGGGGCGTAGCGAAGACACCCAGCAGGCAGCCCAACGACTACAGGAGTTGCCCATCCAGTTCGGCGATTGGGAAGGCAGCCCAATTGAACGCACCGGTAGTAGCGCGCCCGGTGTGACTGGCTCCCTGCAACGTACATATACCCATCGTCTTACCAAGGCCACTGTCGTCATCGCTTTGGTCAATGGCAGACCTGGACCCGTGGCTACGCACACGCCCGAAGCCTGTTATGGAGCAAGCGGCTATCTGTTGGGAGCTAAGAAAGCCATTGAGATAGCCAATGCGAGCGGCACGCCGGCACAATTTTGGACCGCCGATGCAACACGGACACGGACTTCGGAACAGACCAAAATCCGCCTGTACTGGGCCTGGAGCGTGGGCCAGGGGTGGGTCGCCAGTCACGAGGCGCGTCGCGAGTTTCCACGATTCCGGCATTCGATCCTACACAAGCTGTATGTGATCCGTGACTTGAACACGCTCATCCCTGAAGGGATGGAACCATGCGAAGCATTTCTGCATGATTTCATCCCCGTTATGCAAGAAAAGTTGTTTACTGGTTGATTATCAAGTATGATTCCCGCCGGCTCTTCAGGAGGAGCAAGGCCGGCGTTTCCAGGACTTTCTCCGATACTTCTGCATGGAGGCGATCCCTTGACCACCAATCTTCCCGTTCCGTTGGCCCATCGCACCCACGAATCGCGATCCGAGGAACAGGCTAAGTTGCTCCGCTTGCGGCGGCCTCGGCCGACGGCTCGGCCGACCGTTCGGCCGCCAGAGAGTTGGTATTTGCGTTTCAAGGCCTGGTTGGATACGGTGCTGGCCTTGCTGATCGCCGTTCCCGCTTTGCCGATTATCGCGGTTGCCGCCCTGCTAGTGAAGCTCACCTCACGCGGGCCGGCCTTCTATTGCCAAACGCGGGTCGGACTGGGTGGCAGGCCGTTTACCATTTGGAAGTTGCGCTCGATGATCGTCGACAGCGAACGAAACGGTGCCCAATGGTGTACCAAGGGGGACCCGCGTGTCACGCTCGTCGGTTGGTTTCTCCGCAAAAGCCATATCGACGAATTACCCCAACTGCTCAATGTCGTTCGCGGGGAGATGGCGTTGATTGGCCCCCGTCCCGAGCGACCGGAGTTCATCCCCCATCTCGAAGCTGTCTTGCCTGCTTGTGCAGACCGGC
>JBDNDE010000203.1:0-8664 GCA_046719305.1 Gemmataceae bacterium
CCCCCCCGGTTCAAGAGCGTCTCGGCGAGAAACCGCATAAGGCAAGCGGTTAGTGGTTTGACCCGAGAATCGTTTTGCTAGATTGTTTGCCCGGAGATAACTCGACCGACCTAAAGGGTTCACCTGTGGGCAATTAGCGCACGGAACAGCCAAGCAGGATGTGCCTGCCGGCCCGAGAAAAGTGTGCGCGGCGACCCGATAAAACGATCCCCCAAGTGCCCGGTCGCCCGACAAAAAGTGCCTGAACGCCCGTCTGAGCGAGAGGAAAAGTACTCGCTCGCCCGTTCAGGTCACGTTCGACCAGCTGCGCAGCTGGTCCATGGCCCTCAGCGCAGCTGCAGACAGAGTTTTTACGGGCGAGCAAGCACATTTCACTTCCTGATCTGCACGACTGCTGCGCGTAGATCATCGGGCCGGCACGCACGTTCTCCAGAAATCTCTTGGAGGAAGAATGCTAATAGTTAAGAAGACCGGTTGGCAAATGAGGCGATTCAGAGAACGTAAGTAACTTACCCGCGCTGGCACCGCTTGGGCAAGTAATCCCAATGGCGAAAAAACGGAAGACACGCCTTGCCTACGGCTTGAATTGGCCTTGAGGGTTAAGCGGCTCGTGTGGTGTTCGGCTGTGTTCGGCGGGCTGCAGTGTCAGCAGCGAGACTTCTGGCCGGCAGCGATAGCGCACTGGATGCTCGCCCGAGACGCCCCGGCTGACCACGAGCCGCATTTCGCCCAGGGCAAAGACGCCTTGGTCGAAGCGGCGTCCATAGACACTGGGCATGAACACCGGCCCAATGAAGGGCAAGCGAATCTGCCCGCCGTGAACATGGCCGCACAGCATCAAGTCGATGCAATGGCGCAGTCCCCACTCGGCGTTATCCGGAGTGTGGCTCAGGCACAGGCGCAAACCATCAGGTGGTAGCGTGGACAAGTCCGGCGCGGGCAGTAGCCACGGCCCCTCGTGGCCAATAATGTGCAGAGGCGTATTGCATACAAAGAGGGTTTGAGTGGTGTTGTTTAACACCTGAAAGCCAATCCGGCGCAAGCGTCGTCGGACACGTTCGGGTTCGTGGCGGAAATCATGGTTGCCCAAAATGGCATAGCGTGCCAGCTTGGCCTGCAGGCGACCAAGCAGAGGTAGAATCCACCGATGATGGTCATCACTATCAACCACATCGCCCGTAAGCGCAATGATATCGGGTTGCCATTGATTACAGTGGGCCACCAACGCCTCGAAATAGTCGCGATCAGGGATACCGTGAAAGTGTAGATCTGTTAGATGGAGAATCGTCAGCCCCTCGAGGGCGGCAGGCAAGCGGGGCAGGCGGATGCTAAGGCTTTGATAGGCTACCGAGTAAATCTCATTGCCTGGCAAAGCGGCAAGCCAATGGCGAGAGCGGCGACAGGGCACGTGGACAATTTCAACACGCCGTTGGCTGGCCGCGTCGCGGTGCAAGGCGCGTGCGAGCGTAAGGCTCGGCAACACGATCAAAGCAAAGACCGCACACACGGCCAGGTAGCTCAGAACCAGCGCGTGGGTGACGCAAGTGGGTGGCCAGGCGAATAGGTTATCGAGCCAGAGACCCCAGCCGAGCCACAAACCCACGGGCAGAGCAAGAAAAGCAAGCAGATGGCCCAGATGTACCAGTTTGCTAGCCCATTTCGGAAAGGGCTGGCCATACAGGTAGTTGTGCGTGCCCACGAGCAAGACGAGGTGTCCTAGTACCCCCACCGCCGCCAGTACCAATTCCATGCGTCCCTCGAGAAGCGTCGCGTGAACCTAATGCCCTCACTATAGCAAGGCTGCCCCAGACTGGCCGAGGCGGTCGGTCAAGCCTAGCATGATGAGCAGAGTTTCACCAGGCGTGCGTAAACCATCACCACGCCCCCCCAGACAGTCGGGCCCATAAAGCGGAACATGCGACCGGCACCAGAGTTGCATGGCGTCTACCAGTCGCTCTTGTTCATTCTGGAGATTACCACGATGCGCTTACTCCCGTGTGCGTTACTCTTGGGCCTGACAGTGTTGGCCTTCCAGCCCGTGCAGGCCGATCCCGCTGAAGCCAAAGCGATCGCTGACAAAGCAATCGCCTTTCTGAAGAAGCAACAAAAGGCCGACGGCTCGTTCAGTGATCCGCGGATGGGGCCGGGCGTGACTGCCCTTGCCGTGGCTGCTCTGGTTCGCCACGGGGTGCCGGCCGATGACCCCGTGGTGGCCAAAGCGCTGAAGTATCTGGAATCGCTGGTGAAGAAGGATGGCGGCATTTATGGCAAGGGGCTGCAGAACTACACCACTAGCGTCGCCATCATGGCCCTGAAGGAAGTGAACACCGACAAGAAATATGATACGATTTTGAAGAATGCGGCGGCTTTTCTCAAAAAATTGCAAATTGACGACCCAGCCAACAAGAGTATCCAGGTCGGCGGGGCCAGCTACGATGGCAAAGGCAAGCCGGATATGAGCAACACCCAGTTCTTCTTGGAGTCGCTCCTGGCCGCTGGCGTGCCCAAGGATGATCCCGCGGTGCAACGGGCACTGAAGTTTATCTCGCGTTGCCAAAACCTGCCGGATAAAGAAAAGGGCAACGACTTGCCGTTTGCCACGAAGGCCAAAGAGGAGGACCAGGGCGGCTTCGTCTATCGGCTGGATGTCGATGAAGAGGGCCATGCCGTCGGCGAGGGGGGCTTACGCTCCGTGGGGGCCATGACCTACGGTGGGCTAAAAAGCTTCCTCTACGCCGGCGTCAGCAAAACCGACCCGCGCGTTCAGGGAGCCATCCGCTGGATTCGCAAGCATTACACCCTCGACGAGAACCCCGGCATGAAGACTGCCGGCCTGTACTACTACTATCACACCTTCGCTAAGGCCATGGACGCCCTAGGGGATGAAGAGTTTGAAACGGCCGACGGCAAGAAGCACAACTGGCGGAAGGATCTGCTGGAGGCGCTCAAAAAGCGTCAAATGGAGAATGGCGGTTTCAGTAATAAGGGCGATAAGACTTTCGGCGAAATGGATCCGTCCTTGGCCACATCGTTTGCTCTACTGAGCCTTCGCTACACCATCAAGAACTAATCAGTATCTACTGAGGGCCATCATGCGTTGCTTGATCGCGTTGCTACTGTTGGCTGGAGTCGGCCGGGCCGATCTGTTTGATTACTATCTGCCGCGCGACTGTGAGCGACTGGTGGAAGCGGGCAAACGCATCAAGGAACTCAGACACCTGTTGCCCACGCAGATTATCGACTATGACCGCGCCCTGCCCCGTGCGGGGGCGGCCATGCTGCTTGTAAAGACCAACGCGGATCGGTGGGCCAAGTTGCTCGTTACCGCCGGTAAGCAAAAGTTGCCCGACCACAAGACGGTGCCGATTCTCGTCGTCGAACGCTTTGTCACCTATAAAGAGGGCGAAGAACGCCAGGTCGTGGCCGATGGCAAGAACCTGGCGCTGTTTGCGGGCTTTCGCCTGAGCCTCGATATGGGGCAGATCGTGCCCGAGCAGTTAGGGGGCGACCTGCGCTTCGTGGTCGAGGGCGACAAGGTCTTCTTAGAGCCAGTCGCTAAGGCCCGGTTATTTGTCCTCACCGAACACGACCCAGCCGTCGAACCGAAAAAAGGCAGTTCGTTCGTGATGGGCGACAAGGTCGAACCACGTCACTTCAACGGCACCTTCAAACTGTTCGACGATGGCCGCCGTTCCGGTAAGCTGGTGCTGACGGCCAACGACGACGGCAAGGTAGGCGGCTACTACTATTCCGACCGTGACGGAGCCAAATACGAAGTCAACGGCCGGATTGGTCCTAAACCGCACATGGTGGAGTTTGCGATCAAGTTTCCACGGACCGAGCAGGTGTATCGCGGCATGCTATTCACCGGCGGAGGCAAGGCATTGGCCGGCACCTCCAAACTAGCCGAACGCGAAGCAGCGTTTTATGCTCTGCGAGAGGAATAAGCCCAAGAAACCCCAGGCCGGACCGCGGTTGGTTAACCCACCCAGCTTTTGGGGAGGAAATAGAAAGCCGCTAGGGCACTGGCTAGGGCAATGGCCATGAGCAACAGCCAAGTCAGCCACGGCAGCGGGGCATCGTCGGGGCGTCTCGAGGGGGCCAGCGGGATGTGGGGGGCTGCTTCAGCAGGCTGTTGTCGTGGGTTGTAGATCGGTGCTTCGGTGGTCGATTCCTTCTGCACGGGGCGTGTGTTGCCCGCAGAACGCGGGGGGACCGCTGGGGTGGCTCCAGGCACTGGCAGGGGAGCAGCCATAACCAGTAGATCGCGAAACTCTGGATAGCCCCGTAGCGATTCAAACGGGCCGGTCTTTTGCCGACTCGCGCGAATGTTCGAGGCATCCCCCAACAGGCCCTCTTTGAGCGAGCGACGGATGGCGGCAGTACTACCCTTCACGGTATGCGTCGTGCCTTCGTCGTCCTTGTAGATCAGATACCACAGGTCCGTAGTGCCGCCACGCACCGTAGCGACCCGGCGGGTACTATGGCCGGTCAAGTCCTCGACGAATTCGCGGCAGGTGCTAGGGCGTTGTTCGGGGTCCGCGCTCATCGCCCGCAGGATGGCCCAGTTGACTCGTTCAGACAGCGTAGGGACCAACTCCCGGGGGGGCGTCAAGTCATTTTGAATTTTTTTCATCCAGGCATCGAGCGGTCCGGAAGATTTGAAGGGCAATTCTCCGGTGACCATCTGGTAGAGCGTGGCCCCAAGGCTGTAAATGTCGCAGCGGGCATCGGCACCTTTGGCGTTGCGGAACTGTTCGGGAGCCATGAAGTGAGGTGTGCCTAGGCCGCGGCCGGTCTTGGTTAGGTTCAGATCGGTTTCGGTTTCCTTGACCAGGCCCAAATCTGCCAGTTTGGCCACGCCATCCACACGGATCAACACATTATCGGGTTTGACATCGCGGTGAATCATGCCCTCTTTGTGGGCGCGATGCAGACCCTGGGCCACCTGGGCAATTATCCGAATCGCCTCCGTCTCGGTCATCCGCCCTTCGCGTTCGAGCTTTTGCCCCAGGGATTCGCCTTCGACGAACTCCATCACCAGATAAGGCGAATTACCGGCGTCGCCATAATCCAGTGCCCGAACAATATTGGGATGATCCAGACGGCTGGCTGCCTTGAACTCCTGCTCGAAACGCTTGAGCAACACGTGATTGGCTGCCATGTGAGGCGGCATGATTTTCACGGCGACGATGGTACCGGTTTCGCGGTCGCGGCCACGATAGATGGAACCCATGCCGCCGCGAGCGATTTCGGCCAGCAGTTCGTATTTTCCGACGACTTGCAGCGGACTCATCGCCGAGGTCATTCCCATGTCCTGACTTCCCCGTAAGATCACTCAAGATGATTCTAACTCGCGAAATCACCAACTGGCCGTGTTTTTTCTGGAAAGACTTCCCATATCGCTAAAATCGTCCTTAGCACAAGTGCTCCGCGTGGACTCATCCTACCCTGAAAGCGACGGAAACGGGATGCTTTTTTCTGGCGGGGGCTTGATCTATCGGGCACAATTATAATGCTTCTCTACGTCTTTGCGTGGAGGGTTCAGGCATCCAACCCAGTGACGGGGACCGCAAGCTATGTCGTTGTTCGGGAAAATCTTGACGGTTCTGAACCTGCTCGGAGCGGCCGCGCTGATCTACTTGGCCTCCGTCGATTATAGCGTTCGGCAACAGTGGGCGTATGTAGCCTTTCGGTATGATCTGATGCTCCAGGGGATCCCTCTGGATGCAAATCAAACCGATAAACGTGGCCTTCCCATCGTCGAACAAATAACCGACGATGCCTTGCGCGAACTATTTAGCACTGTCGGCGGCAATCCCTCACGCACTCAACTGGACGAAGTAGCCGCCGTCCGCTCCCGCATCGATTCTACTGTCGCCGCTCATCAGGCCGACCCCCGTGCCCAGTCATTTGTGCTGGCCAATATTCTGATGCCTTTTGCTGACACCCTCTTGGAACGGGACGAATATCTGGCCATTCAAACACACTTCCAAGATGACAAAACTCTGGCAGCGTTGAAGAATCGCTACCAGACAGCCATTGCCCAGGCAAAGCGTCCAGGAATCTCTGGAGCCGACCGTACCTTCGAGATGGCCTTCCGCTTGGCGGTCCGTGCTCAGGGCGGTGTACCCAGCGAGGCCTACACGAATTGGATTGCGGCCAAATTGCCCAACGATGCATCTGCGGCAGTGGATGTTGATGCTCTGTTCAAAGAGGCGGTGGAATTGCAACGTCAAGTGATGCTCAAGCGATTGGATACGCTCTTTGCTGCTGCCCTTACCACGGCTGAGCAATCTACCGGGGCCGCGGCGGATCGGCCCAAGAACTCGCCAACTTCGCAGCGGGCCGCCATTGCTCGGCTTCTCTTCGGTCTGAGTAACAGCTTGGCCGCCACTCCAGAGGAATTACCTCGTCTCCTCACACGCGTTTATGTGGTATGCGGCATCAAGACCGGCCTGAACGCTATCACGGCGCGTACCACTGCCCTGCGTGAAATTGAGGCTCAGATTAACTCGGCTATCGATGATGAGCGGACGCAATTCCTCTCTGATGAGTTTTTGCTGTTGGAACAGGCTCGCATGATTGCTGCTCGGTGGCGCGACGAGTTGGCCAGCATTGCCGAGAACACCGCCAACGTGAACAAGCAAGCATTGACGGTGAAAAGTCGCCAAGCGGACGTGGAGCAGGCCGAGGCTGAACTGAAGGCCTCACTCCAAGTGACCGAAGCGACCTTGAAAGAATTGCAACAGATCACTGAGCGTGTTCGCGTCGCCCGTATCCAGGCTCGCGATCTGCTCGACCAACTGTCCCAGCGCGAGCAGACCATCCGCCAACTCGAACAGAAGGTCCAAATCGCCGAAACCAAGGCAGCTAAACGCTAACAACGAGCAACCATCCCACTTCTGACATCGGAGCAGCCACTCATGACCATCTTGGGCAAGCTGTTTGTGCTGGCCAACCTTGTGCTGAGCGTAGCGTTGGCAGCCATTAGTATGTCTACTTATGCAAATAGTATTGATTTTACTGACCGCCCCGCCAAGCCGGGCGAGCCGGCCGGCATTACGGCCCAGCGAAAAGCCGAACTGAAAGAAGCGATGGAGATGATCCCGCTCGTCGAGGCTGGACATGTCGAGATTAACAAACAGGTCGTTGCCCACGAGCGCCGCCGTCTCCAATATCAGGTGGCCTATGGGGCCGAACTGGTCCACCTACAACGCAATGCCACGGCCGAATCGCCGGCCCGCACCACCGAGTATCAAGACGATGGCCGGCCCCAGCTCGATCCCAAGCATCCCACCGGTATGGTCCGCATCAATGCCCAAGATCGTACCAAGCAACCTCTACAATCCATCGCTGCTTATGACAGTTATTTGCAAAAAGCAATGGCTGAGAATGAGGGAATCCTGAAGCAACTCGATGGCTTGCTAAAACAAGATATTGAACTGACCTTGAAACTGGTGCCAGCTAAAGGGGGCAAAGGGGGATTGCGAGACGCCTTGACGCGTGAACGCCTCAAACAACAGGGACTGCGAGCCGAAATAGCCGCCGTCTCGCACCTGGAAACCAAAGCTCTAGTCGAAGGGGTGATCATCTCCGAACGGATCGAAGCTCTCGATGCCCAGATCGCCGCTTTGCAAGCTACTCTCAAACGCCTCGAAGGGCTAGACGAAGCCAAGGATTCTCGTTAGACTAAACTGCTGTTGACATTTCCTCGTACAGACGGCATGAGAGCGGCCATTCCAAGAAAACGATTTGCCAATGCGTGCGCGGTCTGTGAGGCAGTAGCCTCGACCGCGTCTGGGGGACCTGGGCCATGACGACCGTCGGAAAACTTTTAGTCATCATGAATCTCGTCTTCAGCCTCGTCGTCGGGGCGTTTGCCGTCATGGATTACACCACCCGCACTCACTGGGCAGAGGGCTATAAGAAACTCGAAACCCAATACACCGTTGCGGCTGGCCAAGCCGCGACCTTCCGCTCGCAACTCGAACAACTCAGCAACGAAAAGGCTCAACTCAATGCCGAATTAGCTAAAGCAGGCGGTGCCGAGTTGCAAGATGCCGATTCGAGCAAAATTGCTAGCAAGGCGATTGCCGTACTAGAGGCTCGCGCCCGAGCAATCGACAACCTGAAAAAAGACTTGCGTGACCGCGACACACGCATGGCCCAACTGGAACTGAAGGTCAAAACGCTTGAAGGCACCACCAGCATCTCTGTCGAGGATGTCAATCGTCGGGCAGCTGACCAAGCTAAACTCGTCGAACAAATTAAAACCGAACGGACCCGCAATGATCAACTCGTGAAAGAAAAGAATGACCTGCTCGATGCCAAAACCGCTGCTGAAATCGATCGTGACGCCTACAAAGATCGGGCCACCAGCTTGGCCGCGGAGGTCGCCCGGCTGGAAAAAGATCTCGTCACTGCTCGTGCCTTGGCGAGTGGGATGGGGGCCAGTGGTCGGTTGCCTGGCACATTGGCCAAATCGCCCCCGCCGAGCAATGTCGAAGGTTTAGTTAAGAAAGTCGATAACAACCTCATCACCATCAGCATCGGCAGCGACGATGGGATTCAACGCGGACACGAACTGAGCGTCTTCCGACTCGGGACTAACCCCAAATATATCGGTATGGTTCGAATCGTGGAAGTGACGCCTAAATCGGC
>JBDNDE010000204.1:0-8653 GCA_046719305.1 Gemmataceae bacterium
GGAGAAGCGGGCGGCGCGATCAGGTCCGCCAAGGCAGGGGTACTGCCAAAGGCTAGAATGCCAAGGGCAAGAAGAAGGAGGGCCGGCCCCCCACACCACGTCAACCGCATGCCTTACTCCTGGAGAAGGGAAAACAACTGATGGGACGCGGTTTTCCTGCGTCCCATCAGTTGTCCTTGCTAATCGTTTATGGTTCCGGGTCGATCTCGCCGCTGGACAGGCTCGGCCGTACATAACGCGTCAGCTGAAACTTGCCGGAGTTGGCCTTGAGCCATTTCTTGGCCTCGATCTCCAGACGGTTAAAATCGGCGGGCTGATTCCAACCGTCCTTGGAGGTGAGATTGAGGCGGAAGAACAACCCCTGCGGGTTCAAGGCGTAGCCGCCTGGGCCGCGTTCGGGGGCCTTCCAGTCCGCGTTGGCCAAAATGTCCAGGATCAGTTTGCTCTCGGTAACGCTGACTTTTTCCGTTTTAGTCGCCTCTCCCTCAGGAGTGTAGTAGCGGCTCAACAAGAGGGCGGCGGCAAACAGTTGGTCGTCGGGATTTTTCGCCTTCAACGCCATCTGGGGGTTGCTGAGTACTTTGGCCGCCTTTTGCACTTCTTGCAGTTCATTTTTGAAGTTCGGATTTCCGTTCTTGTTCAAGATGCTAAACATATCGGCGGCGAGGTAGACGTCTTTCTTTTTGGGGTGCGGTTTGAGAAGCATGAGAGCTTCTTGATCGACAACGAGATTCACCATCGGGCCACGGAAGATCGGCCGACCCAACGGCGGTCGCCCTGGGAGATCCATCGGCACCACAAAGCCAACTTTGATCTCCTTGCCCGGCTTGCCCAGGATGACTTGATCGACTTTGACGGTGGCGATCATCATTTGCTGGGTATCGTCTTTGAACAGTTCCGCCGGTACCGTCTTGTCAGCCAGTTGGGTGACCTTGCCTACTACGGCGATCTGGGCCGTGGCGAGGCGCAGCCCCACCGGGGGCGGCGCGATCATCAGCGCCTTAGCGGTCAAGGCGGCCGTCAGCATCACCAGCAAAGCTAACCCAGATATGGCCATTTGTCGGCTCGTCATGCTTAAAAACTCCTCCCGACCAACGGGGTAATACTTCGTCAAACACTTTTAGCCTTCTACCAAGCGGAGAAAGAGCTTACGACTATCTTAGACGAAACAACGGGCCGTATCGTTTGCCCCTTTCCGCAGAGCCCCAGCAGCTTTTTCCGTGGCAGCGGCTCCGAACGGGGCGCTCGCTGGGGTTCACGGGGTCTCACGGAGTTCCACCCCCTGAAACGCTCGATCGCGCTGAATGTCGGCCCACGACAGCCCCCGGTAACCCCCAGATAACAGATGCCGTAACTGCTGGCGTACCCGCTGCCGTGTGGCCTGGCGTAGCGGCTCCTCGTCGCGCAAGGCTGCCTGGAGAGCGGCCAGAGCGAGCAGTTGATACCGGGCCGACATCCGTAGCTCGGCGGTCGGCAGCTTCTGCCGGAGCTGCTCGGCCTGATCGCACTCAGAGCGGGCTTTTTCCGGTTCACGATGAAGTAGCAGCCGGGCACAGTGCAAGTGATTCTCCAGCCGCGCGACTCGGAAATCGAGCGTCTGGGCAACACTAGCAATCGAAGCAAGCCGGCTTTGCGCCTGGTCCAAAAGAGCGGCGATGCTAGCCGGCGGTTCGTCTTCCAACAGACGCAACTCAGCGATGCGATGCAGTGTCTCGACCAGATCCAGCACATAAGCCGGCACGCGAGGCTGATCGTCCACAAGTTTTTCTTGCAGAGCTAGAGCCTGCTGGTGGAAATGGATCGCTGTTTGATGCAGGCGGAAATAGGTCTGCATGCGTGCAAAGTTGCCAAAACTCCGGGCTAGTTGAAAACGGTCCTCGGCCTCGATGGATTGGGTCCGGCTGGGATCAGCCAAAGCACGACGCAGTTCGTGCGAGCGGGTGTAGGCTTGATCGGCCCGGCTGGGGTCATCCTGACGGAAGTAGACATCGCCCAAATAGCCGAACGCCCGAGCCAGTTTGCGTTGAACCTCGGCATCAGGGCGTTGAGGCTGTAACCGCGTCCAGCGGTCGCGCGAGTTTTCCAAACAGCGTTGCGCCTCGGGTAGGTCGTTGGCATTCAGAGCCAACTCACCCAGATGGTGCCAAGCGTCAGCTGCGATAGCCTGACTTGGAGTTCTGGGGTCGTCCCCGATTAACTTCAATACCTGTTGAAACGTCGTGCGAGCTTCGGCACTTTTGCCCGTCTGGCCGAACAGTCGCCCGCGTTCCAGCAGCAAGGTCGCTAGAAAGCTTTCGGGCGGCTGGGTTGTTGCGGGCTGGGAGGTTTGGGAGTCGTCGTCTTTGTCTTTTTCGGCCTCATGGAACAACTTCTCAGCGGTGTCCAACGACTCTAGGGCTTCGGGGTGATTACCCAGCACCCCTAGCAGACGGGCCAAATCGAGACTCACCTCGGCTAGCAACAGCGGGTCGCCCATCTGGCGTTCGTGGTGGGCCTGAAGCAGTTCCTTGAAGTGGCGGACCATTTCGTCGCGTAGCGGGTCCAGGTCGGGATGAGAGCGTAGCGGGCCGCTTAGTTTCGTCAGAATCTGCCGCAACGCCCTGATCGACTTTTGATGCTGTTGCCGGGCGTCGTTACGCTGTTCCTCGGTGATGCGGCGGCGTTCCTTCTCGACGTGGTTTTTCCAGCCCGCAACATAGAGTTGCCAGCCCAGCGCGGTCAAGGCCAGCAATAAGACGAGCGAGGCGGCTAACAACGTCGAGGACAACGGATGGCGTAGGAGAACGCGCCACCATTTCTCCAAGAGATGAATCGGCCGGGCCACGATTGGCTTGCCCTGAAGAAAGCGTTCCAGGTCGTCGGCCAGTTCGCCAGCAGTGTGGTAGCGGCGGGCGGGGTCTTTTTGCAGGCATTTGAGCGTGATGGTACACAGATCGGAGGGCAAGCGCGGCACCAGACGGCTCGGCGAAGCTGGCTCAGCCGAACGAACTTGCTCCAGCGTCTCCAGCAGCGTGGCCCCGCGAAACGGCGGATGCCCCGTGAGACACTCATACAGAATCGCACCCAACGAGTAGACATCCGCTGCTGGGCTGATGGTACGGATCTTGCCGCTGGCCTGCTCGGGAGCCATATACTCCGGCGTGCCGAGAATCATGCCGCTGACCGTCCACTCGTCCTGATCCATTAGCCGCTTCGCCAGCCCGAAATCGCTGATCTTGAGCGTGGCTTGCTCCAGGGGCACCGTAGCCCGCTCGACAATCAGCACGTTGCCCGGCTTCAAGTCGCGATGCACGATGTTTTCGCTGTGGGCCGCTTGCACGGCACGGGCCAAGGCTTCGACGAGCTTGGCTGCCCCCCTCGCGGACAACGGACGACCATTGAGGCGCGAGGCCAAATCGCCGCCTTCCAGGTATTCCATCACCAGGTAGGGTTTGCCCTCGAACAGACCCAGGTCAAACACCTGGACTATATGCGGGTGCTGGAAATTACTCAGCGCCTCGGCCTCATGACGGAAGCGGTGCAGTTCGTCGGTGCTGGCGTAGCGGCCGACTTTGAGCATTTTCAGGGCGACGCGGCGTGAGAGTTTGGTGTCCAGACAGAGGTAGACGACGCCCATCCCGCCTTCACCCAGCAGACGAAGCACCTCGTAAGAATCGATACGGCGCGGCCCGTGAACCGGTGGCTGGGTCTCTGGGGGCGGCAGCAGGGTATCGGTGATCGTGGGTTGCATGGTGGTGATTCCAGCGGCTTGGAACATCAACGAAGCATGTCGCGGTACACTTGGGGAATTCGGTGTGACTGCTTAGTTGCGCGACCCAGGTCGCTTCCGCCTAGCGATTATTTGATCAACGTACTAATCGATTCATTTGAGTTGATGCGTCGAATAGCCTCGGCTAGCAGCGGGGCGACACTGAGAACCTTCAGATTGGGCAAATGTTTGTGCGGCGGCAGCGGGATGGTGTCGGTGATGATGATTTCTTTAATCACCGAGTCTCGCAATTTGTCGATAGCCGGGCCACACAGCACGCCGTGTGTCGCACAGGCGTAGACCTCTTTGGCCCCGGCGACCTTAGCGGTTTCTGCTGCCCCGACGATGCTGCCAGCGGTGGAGATCATATCGTCGAAGATCGCCACGGTTTTGCCTTCCAGCGACGGACCAATTAGGTTGGCCTGACGTACCTCGGTGGCACTGGTGCGGCGTTTATCGACGATAGCAATGTCGCCGCCCAATTTTTTCTGGTAGCCGACCGCTTTTTTGACGCTGCCTTCGTCGGGGCTGAGGACCACGAAATCCCGATTGGGAATAGCTAACGAACGCACATAATCGGCGATGACCGGCTGGGCATAGAGGTGATCGACGGGAATATCAAAAAAGCCTTGAATCTGGGCTGCGTGCAAGTCGATCGTCAACACACGATCGGCCCCCGCTTCAGTGATTAGGTCGGCTACTAGCTTTGCCGTGATCGGCACGCGGCCTTGGTCTTTGCGGTCCTGGCGGGCGTAGCCAAAGTAGGGGATGACGGCGGTGATGCGAGCAGCGGAGGCCCGTTTGAAGCAATCGAGCATCACCAGCAATTCCATAAGGTTTTCATTCACCGGCGGGCATGTCGGTTGAATGACAAAGATGTCCCGGCCGCGCACGTCTTCATCAATGCGACAGGAAATCTCGCCATCGGGGAAGTTGCCCAAGGCAATTTTCCCGGGAACATCATGCAGACAGCGGGTGATCTTCTCCGTCAGCGGCAGATTGGCCCGGCCGCTGAACACCTTGAGTTTGCCGTTGCTCATGCTGTGGGTGTAGCAAAACCAAGACGGCCGGCAATGGTCCCGTCCAAGGGAATGCTTCCCGACCGTCGCTGGGCTTGCTCTGTGCTACCCTACAACTCACACCTCCGGGGTTACGCCCAGAATGATGTCCCACTTGGCCTGTTGCTCGCCGATCTTCGATTCTTTCAGTGGTGTAAACTCGGCACTCAGGGCTGCCATCCCCTCTTTGCCGGCACTAGTGAAGATGCGGTCTTTCAGATTCTGGGGGTGTCCTTTGATGTACATCTGGGTCGTCAGCACTTCTTTGCCCCGCAGCTGAATCTTGAAGTGAATGTGTGGCGTGCGGCCAGGATAGGGCACCGGCTTGATGGTGCGGAAGTAATATTCCCCCGTGCTGCTGGTGAGGAAGCGACCGTAGCCCTGGAAGTTCTTGTCACGTTTGCTGGCGTTGTTGGTGCCCGAGTGCAAATAGGCACCGTTGTGGTCACACTGCCAGATTTCCACCAGGGCGTTACGGACCGGGTTCCCCTTGAGGTCTAGTATCTTCCCGCTAAGGTGTGTGATGGTGCCCACCGCCGGGGTGATGCGATCGGTGATGATCAGCAAGTCGTTATCCGTATCCAGCGGTAGCTTGTCCGGGTAAAACGGCCCCTCGGTCTGTCGGGGGGTCTTGGTCAACTCGGCCGCGAACAGACCGGGGGTGACGAAGTAGGCGGCCGTCCAGGCGGCACAGCCGAGGAACAACCGACGCTCAGGCAGAAGCAGGGCCATTTAGGATTCTCCTTGGGGTTCAGCGGGGAAAGGATCGCTTGAGGTTTTGCGCACAGGGTTGGTTGCAGGTGTGGACGACTCGTCCTGGAATGGACGAGGCACTGGCAGTTCTCGCAGTATCTTTGTGACATGGGCGATATCTTCATCGCTCACCCCTTCACGGCGGCGATAACGCCTATGCAACTGTTCCAAAATATGTTCCCACATCTCACGCGTGGGATCGTTGAACCGTACCCATACATCACGCCGAAAACGCCGACGCTTGAAATGCCAGGTGCCGGCGAATTTTTCGGCTAAGATCCAGTGTCGTTCGCCAGTCTCAGGAATGTCGATGGTCCACTTGATCTCAATACCCATGGGAAAAGTCTCTTAGGCTCCCTTGCGAAGACGGGCCAACAGCTGCTGCATGTCAGAGGGTAACCCCATCTCCCAGTGCAGCGTCTCGCCGGTTATCGGATGCGTAAAGCCCAACTCGGCCGCATGCAGCATCAGCCGCGAGGCCCCCGAACCATCGGGCAACTCAACACCGTCGGCCCGCAGATGGTAGACTTTGTCGCCGGCCACGGGGTGCCCTTGCTCGCTGAGATGGATGCGAATTTGATGGGTGCGGCCGGTTTCCAATCGGCAGCGCACCAGGGAATAGCTACCGAGATCCTCCACCGTTTCGACATGCGTGACGGCGAGCTTACCGCCCTCGCCGCTGCCACGTCGGCCATCGCCCCGATCGCGGACCAGGGTCGAGCGAATCACGCCATCGGAAGGATGCCCCCAGACGATCGCTAGATAACGGCGAACGACAGTGTGAGCGTGGAACTGCTTGCCCAAGCCACTCTCGGCGGCAACGCTACGGGCGAAGACCAACAACCCCGAGGTTTCCTTATCTAGGCGATGGACAACCCGCAAACGCGGGCCGCGGTGTCCCGTGCGTCGGGCGATGGCCGCGGGCACCAAGTCTTGCAAGGTGGGCGAAAGCTCTTTGCGGCGTTGGGTCCACTGCAATTCTGCAGGGTGGCGTACGGTGTTCATACCGGCAGGCTTCTCCACCACGACAAGATGCTCATCGAGGTGCCGCAAAACCATCTCTTCGGGGGAACGTGGCGGTGGCAGTGGTCGGGCCAATAGTTCCACCACGTCTCCTTCTTTGAGGCGTCGGGCTGGATCGCGGCATAGCTCACCGCGCACCGTCACTCGGCGAGCGTCGATCAAGGCTTTGATGCGGCTCCAAGAAACCCCAGGCATGCGAACACGCAGCAGGGCGGCCAGGGTGAGGCCGGCCTGTTCACCAGAAACTGCTTGTGCAGGAAGTTTGTCCATGAGGAAGATTATATCGCTCTGAGGCGGAACAGAGGGCGGCCCAGTTTTCGCTTGCAGGTTAACACCTCTTCCCTTACAACACAATGAAGAGGACCCGCCTATTTTTTCCGACCCCAAAACTCGGATCGACACCCATGACTACCGCTGCCGCACCTTGCCTGCCTTCCAGCGACGTTCAGGCTATCGAAAAACTGCGTGCCGCTCACGGACAACTCCGCCGCGAGATCGGCAAGATCATCGTCGGCCAAGAGGCAGTGCTGGATCAGTTGCTCATGGCGATCTTCTGCCGTAGCCATGCTCTGTTAATGGGGGTGCCGGGACTGGCCAAGACACTGATGGTCAGCACGTTGTCGCAAGCGCTGGACCTGACGTTTAAGCGTATCCAGTTCACGCCAGACCTGATGCCCTCCGACATCACCGGCACCGAAGTGATTCAGGATGACCCCGTGACCCGGCAACGTGTGTTCAAGTTTCTCCCTGGCCCCATCTTCACGAATATTCTTCTGGCAGACGAAATCAACCGCACGCCCCCCAAAACCCAGGCCGCCCTGCTAGAGGCCATGCAAGAACGCAAGGCGTCGATCGGCGGCGTGGATCATCCGATGAAAAATCCGTTCTTCGTGCTGGCAACCCAAAACCCTATAGAACAGGAGGGTACCTACCCGCTGCCCGAAGCGCAACTCGACCGCTTCTTGTTCCTCATCAAAGTGGATTATCCCACGGCTGAGGAAGAGGAGCAGATCATCCGCCTGGGCACCAGCGACCTCAGTAGTACTGTGGACAAAGTGCTGGACGCTGACACTATTCTCGAACTGCAAAAAATCGTCCGCCGGGTGCCTGTGGCTGACCACGTCATCACCTATGCCCGCAAAGTGACACGCCTGAGCCGGCCGGGCACCCCGGAAGCGGCCGACTTTGTCAACAAGTGGCTCAGCTGGGGGGCCGGCCCACGAGCGAGCATGAACTTGATTTTGGCGGCCAAGGCCCACGCCGTGCTGCGGGGCAATTTCCATGTGGCGGTGGACGACGTGATCGCTGTCGCCGAACCGATTCTGCGGCATCGGTTGATTTGCAACTTCAACGCCCAGAGCGAAGGGATCAAGGTGGAGGATGTTATCCAGCGGATCCTCAAGACCGTCCCGAAAAATTGACGGCAAAGGCCCGACTAGAACAGTGCAACTACGAATCAACAACATACACAAGAGACATTCAAAATAATGATCTCAAAGAGATAAAACAAAAATTTGGATTGTTCATAAATTTTAGTTCTGAAAATGTCCGTGCGCTACCGATACTGAAAATGCCCGTGCGCTACCGATACACCGGATGAGCCACGAAGCCTCTTGTTGTTGTATGTGTATGGTATGCATGTTTTACCGGTGATCAAGAAGTTTAGCAAAGGGAAAAATGCCTACTCTTTCCTTGCAACCGGACGTTCTGAGCCGCGCGGAGGCTCTGGGCCTCAAAGCGCGTGGGATCGTCGAGGGCCTACGCATCGGCGAGCATAAGTCACCCTATAAAGGCTTCTCCGTTGAGTTCGTTCAGCATCGCGAATATGTCCCCGGCGATGATATTCGCCATATCGACTGGAAAAGCTACGGCCGCTCCGAACGCTATACGATCAAGCAATACGAACAGGAGACCAACTTTATCGCGCACATTCTCGTCGATGCCAGCAAGTCGATGGATTACGGCGAGGGCGACTCGAACAAACTGCAGGTGGCGAAACTGATCGCGGCCACCTTGGCTTATCTGGTGATCCATCAACGTGATAGTGCAGCCTTGGGCAGATACTGGCTGC
>JBDNDE010000205.1:0-8574 GCA_046719305.1 Gemmataceae bacterium
TTGGTTGCGCACCCCGCGCTCC
This sequence comes from Gemmataceae bacterium, assembly GCA_046719305.1. Lineage (GTDB taxonomy): Bacteria > Planctomycetota > Planctomycetia > Gemmatales > Gemmataceae > RGDT01. Next base: position 23 of record JBDNDE010000205.1, read on the forward strand.
AAACGATAGATGTTGGCGCTGGTCGTGCCGCGCGTAGACCAGTATAAGTTGACGTCCCGAGCAAGATCGTGAGGCCACCGATGTAGGCTATGCTCAGCAGCACTTCGGGCGTGAACAGCGGGTAACTGCGGGCAGCTAAGTAAACGCCGGCGGCTACCATCGTCGCGGCGTGGATTAAGGCGCTGACAGGGGTGGGACCAACCATTGCATCGGGCAGCCACACATGGAGGGGAAATTGTGCGGATTTGCCGACGCAGCCGGCAAAGATGCCCAGGCCGGCCAAGACGAGCAGCCAGTAAGGCATCACGCCGAATTCTTCGGCAACGCGATCACGACGCGGCTGGATCACACGGTTGGGCGAAAGGTTGTGAAAGTGGTCGATACTTGGATCTTTGGCGGCGAGAATGCGTTCCAGTCGAGCACGTTCGGCTGGATCGCTACTGCGATTGAGTGCTTGTCGATAGCGTTTCAACTCAGCTGCTTGTTCTTCGGTCGGCGTCTCACCGAGTGGCTGTTCAGGAAACAAGACAACGAGGTTGCCGCCTTCGCCCGGCTTGCTGACGACGATCTGTGTTCCCTTGGAGGTCTGCTTGTATTCAGCCCGGACTAGTGCTCCAGCTAGTTTGCCCGGCATTTGGTGGGCATCGGCCATCGGATGACGTATTTGTGCATACAGGCGGTCGAAATCGAGTGTGCCACAGTAGGTCCACAAGATTGCCATGCCCAACACCAAGCCGATATCGCCCACGCGGTTGACCAGAAAGGCCTTGTTGGCGGAGAGTCCGGCCTCAGGACGTTCGGTGTAAAACCCGATCAGTAAGTAAGAGCAGAGGCCGACTAACTCCCAACAGACGAACACCTGAAAGAAGTTATCAGCCAAGACAAGGTGCAACATTGTTGAGCAGAACAAAGCCAGATACATATAAAAGCGTGAGAAGCGACTAGGTAATTGAGGTTGAGAAGGGTCGTAGGGATCCGGCTCAGAGGGCTGAGGAAGCTCCTCCCGCATATAAACGATGCTGTAGAGATGAATCAACGTTCCAATGAACGTAATCATTACAAACATTAGACCTGTGAGCGAATCTATAGTATAACCAAAGCGCAAGGTTGTGCCAAGAGTCGGATTGTCGCTCTGCGTTGGATAAAGATGTACCAGGGTCGTCAGCGTGCCGCTCCAGCGCCCAGCCCGCGCCGCTTGCCAAAACGCTTCCAAATGCCCGATACGCTGCTCATATCCAAGGATTTCCTCCCATTCCAGGCGGGGTTTCTTGAGCCGTTCGGTGAGCCGACCAACCTCGGCAAGGTTGTTGTCTTCCAGAGCTTGGGTACGGGCGTCGGTTAGCCTCTCGATCTCGGCTTCGAGCTTCTCACGCTTGGGAGCTAGTTCAACCAGTGCGGCTCGTGCCTCGGTAATGGCATCTTGATTCGCGCGGAACTCGGTTTCATACTGAAGAAACCCATCCAGGCTAAGGAGAAATGCCAGACCCATCACCGCAGTGGCAGCAATGCCAGTCAGCAGGGCGACTTGGCGACTAGCGACGATGGTTTGAACCTGTTGCCAGTCGTAACGGCGGGCTAGGGCTGCGACTAGCGAGCCGACCAAAATGACGAAAAAGGTGGCCATGGGCAGAAGCATGGCCAAGACGAAGCAGAGGCCAGGAGCATCGAGGAGAAAGGTCATAGGAGAATCGTCTATCCTTTCAACTCACGGGCACTATCGACATCCACCGTGTGATGCTGATGGTAGAAGCTCAGCACGATAGCCAAAGCCACGGCAGCCTCGGCAGCGGCCATGACGATGACGAACAGGGCGAAGAGTTGCCCCTCTAGCTCGAAGGTCTGGTTATAGCGTGCGAACGCCACGAAGTTGATAGCAGCGGCATTGAGGACGAGTTCGACGCCCATTAACACACCGATGGTGTTGCGTTTGGTCATCATGCAGACCAAGCCGCAAATAAACAAGAAGGCAGCGAGGAATAAATACTGATGCAGTCCGATTTTGGCGAACAGATCCGGTGTAGGGTTTGCTGCGAGAAGTGAAGTCATGAGGCCTTCTCCGGGCGGCGTTTGGCTCGGGCCAGATAGGCAGCCCCGACGAGTACCACGAGCAGATGAACGCTCACGATCTCGAAGGGGAACAGATAATGCACCCGAGCGCGAGGCATCGGCTTTTCACTGGGAAAGCCAGTTAACCAAGCGGGTGGCGTCGAACTCGTGTTGCCCAACAGGGCGGCTCCGAGATGTTTACTTGCCAAGAGCGATCGGGGCACGTCCTCGGGTGACTCGGTTGCGGCCGGAATGCTGAAGAGAACCACACTTAGCACTGCATAGAGCAGCACCCCCATCGCTAAAGAGAGCGACCACTCGGCCAGATTGGTTTGCAACGAGTGGCCGGGACTAGCTGCGGTAAGCATGACGCCGAAAATCACCAGGACCATCGTACCGCCGACATAGATGAGTAACTGAGCCGCACCGAGGAATTCGGCCCCCAACAGGAAGAAGAGGCCCGCAGTGCCAGCCAAAGTAAAAAGAAGCCAGACCGCCGAGCGGACGATCTGAGTGGTGAGGCAGACGGCCAAGGCGCTCAGGGCGGTAAAGCCGGCAAGAATCCAGAAGAGCAAGGCAAGGAGCATCATGCAAGAGCGGGCCTCAGGCTTTGGGTTGCGGGAGCGAAGGGGAGCGGGTAGGGTTCCAGGAGGCAGCGACCCCCCCCGAGGGCAGTTGCGACGAAGGCGAAAGCAAGATACTCAAAAAAGCGAGGGCGAAAGAGCCGACCACGAGAGTGGCAAGAGACCATTTGAAGTAGGGACCGACGAGGGGGCGTACAAACACCTCCCACAAGCTAATTCCGAGGAGGAGAAAGCAAGCGATGGGAAGCAGATACTTCAAGCAGGTCATCATGACTTGATCGATTCGCAGACGAGGCAGTGACCAACGTATCCACATCTGTACAAACACTAAAAAATAACACTTGATGATAAAAACAATCGCGTTGAGGAAATTGCCCACGCTCCAAACAGGGTGCGGCCAAGACACTACCTGGGCTAAGTCCGACGCTGCCCCCCCTAGCGACCACACCGGTAATCCTAGATGCCAGCCGCCTAAGAACAGAATCACCGCCAGGCCCGAAACAGCAAACATCGCCGAATATTCCGCTAAGAAAAAAAACAACCAGCGGATGCCGCTATATTCGGTATGAAAGCCGGCTACCAGTTCGCTTTCGGCTTCGGCCAGATCGAATGGAGCCCGTTTGCACGAGGCAATCGCACAGATGAAATAGACCCAGAACGCCAGGAAGGTGAACGGATCACGGAACAGAAACCACTCCCAGAACCAGCCCTGTTGTTCGGTGCTGATGCGTCCCAGGTCCATGGTGCCCGTGGCGATGACCGGCACCAACACTGCTAGAGCCATGGGCACTTCATAGCTGACCATCTGGGCAGCCTCCCGCATGCCGCCGAACAAAGCCCACTTCGAGCCGGAGCCATAGCCGGCCAGCAGAATACCGAATACCTCGGTGGAAAGCATAGCCAGCAGGAATAGGATGCCGGTACTCAACGCCCCCGTAGTTGAACCGTAGGCGACCCAACCGTTGGCGAAGGGCAGGGCAATGAAAGCCGCATAGACCCCAGCGAAAGTTAGGTAAGGCGCGAGCCGAAACAGAAAGCCATCGGCACTTTTGGGGACGAGATCTTCTTTGAACAGAAGTTTCACGCCGTCGGCGATGGTTTGCAGCCAGCCGAATTTCCCGCCCACGCGTGTTGGGCCGAGGCGATCTTGGATACGTCCGGCGACTTTGCGTTCCAGCCAAACGAAGAAAATGGAGTTGACGAACAGTAGCCCCAACAAGAGAACCGCAGCCAGCAGGGCCGGGAGTAATCCAGCTGCAACAGCCGCGAGGGCGGGGGAATAGCCGTAGTACTCCAACAGGTGCTGCAACTGGTCGCTCACGGTGGCCCTCAAGGAAGCTTGGTCGAATTCCTCTGGTCAGCAAAATCTAAGAAACGTTAGTTTATCGAACGCAGGAAAAACCGGCAATCGCCCAAGGAGCCACTCATGAGACGGCCACGGCCATATCAGACACACCCGCTGGGGATTGGTCGTTTTCCACCGCCGATGCTGGGGTGGCCGATGGCCCGACGGCGGACCAGGACGGTTCGGCCGACGCCTCATCCGCTGGCCCGCAGTCGCGAGATCGCTTTGATCGAGGCAGCGCTGTTTGCCGCGGAAGAGGCACTCACCCCGCGGAAGTTAGCAACGGCAGCCGGCCTGCCGGAAATCAGCGAAGTGCATTCGTTAGTCAAGCAACTCCAAGGGCTTTATGAAGCGGAGGGCAGCGCCTTCACCGTGCAGGAGATTGCAGGAGGCTATCAGTTGCTCACGCGGGCGGCTTATTTCAACTGGCTGGCGCGGCTGCGTAGGCAATCAACATCCGCGAGCCTGAGTACGGCAGCACGAGAAACCCTAACCATCATTGCCTATCGGCAACCGTTGACCCGAGCCGACATCGAGGCTATCCGCGGGGTCAACTCGGGAGAGATACTGCGGATGCTGCTGGAACGCGGGTTGATCAAATTGGCCGGACGCGAGGATTCGCTGGGACGACCCGTGTTGTATGAGACGACCAAAAAGTTTCTGCAACTGTTTGGATTGCGATCGCTCAAGGATTTGCCCGCTGCCGAGGGATTGACCGCGGAATCGTCGTGAGTTGCAGAATCAGGATGCCAGCAAACGAAAGAGCAGAACGAGCAATCCACACAAAACGACACCGACGACACCGCTGAAGATCCAGGTGGTGAGAAACCCGAGATGAACAGACGGTTGAGGCTCTTTTTCTTGGCGGTCATCATTCGGTTCCGTAGGCAGCGGCAGAAACGGGGCAAACTCAGGGACCTGGTTCAGGGGCCTGGCCTCGGTTTCGTGGGGATGGCGGACGGTCGCCGTCAAAGGCAGATTATCTTCGCGGAGCAGATCGATGACTGTCTCGGTGCCCAAACGTCGGCAGATGGGCCGGCCATTACCTTGGGTGTAGCAAACGATCCAATCGAGGAGATTCACAAAACCAGGCGTCTCAGGTGCAGGACGGGTTGGCTCGGTCTGAGTAAGCACCGCAAGGGACTGCAGATCAGCCCGTGTCCGCTGCGGATCAATCACCGAAATCACTTTGCTAGCCAAGGCAGAGTTCTCCATGGCGATGATCGCCTCGCTGGCGTATTGAAAGCGGTCGTTGGGATCGAAGGCCAGCATCTTATTGAGAATCGAATCGAGACTGGAGGGAAGACTGGGGATGATGCTGCTAGCCGGTCGGAACCGCCCCTGTTTCTTGCTCTCCACCATCTCGACATGGCTCTCGCCGGGAAACGGCAGTTGCCCCGTAACGAGGTGATACAGAGTGGCCCCAAGGGCATACAGATCACTGCGGCCATCCGCTCGTTTGGCATTGATGGCCTGTTCATAGGGCATGTAAGCAGCGGTTCCAAAACCGGCGCGGACCACCGTGAGGTGGCCGCTCTCGTCCATCGGTTTGGCCAGACCCATATCAGCGAGTTTGGCATGACCGGAGCGTGAAACGAGGATGTTGTCGGGCTTAATGTCGCGATGGACGATATTGCGTTGATGAGCGTGTTCGAGCGCTTTGGCGATCTGTAAGCCGAGATTGACGACATCCCCGACGGGCCAGGGGCCATGTGTTTCCAAAAGATGCAGGACCGTTGGGCCATCGACGTATTCCATCACCAAATAATACAAACCGGTAGCCTGGTCGCGTCCAACGCAATGGGTACGGACGATATGGGGATGGTTGAGGATCACTCCACTGCGTCCCTCGCGGTAGAAGCGATCGACATAAGCTTGCTGAGAAGCAAGGTCATCATTGAGGATTTTGATGGCGAATTGTTGAGCAGTTTTTACATCGAAGCCGAGGTAAACAGTGCCCATGCCGCCTTCGCCAAGTTTCCGCAGCAGGCGATACGTTCCCAGCGAACGCAACTCCGAAACGGGAGTGCGTTTCGTCGGAGCAATTGGTGAGTCCGAAGCGGGCTTTGGAACTCCCGCAGCTGAGTAAGCATTCCAATCCCAGTTGGTTTTTTCCATGAGACCATCCGTCGAGGCGCGACGTTAAACGGTCAATGCTCTGGAGTGAGCACACGAAGTTCATACTCTGTGCGCAATCAGAGACGTCCCAGAAGGAATTTTTCTTCACTCTACCGAGGATGTGTATAATACGCAACGTAAATCTGAACGGTTCGCCTCGTTTTTGGCTCATTTTCTCCGATTAGCTGGCATTCTTCCCAAAATTCAGGCGAAAATTGTAATTTATGTCGCCCTGTTGGCTTCAGCCCCGTTGTGGTTGCCTTCTTGCATCCCAGACCAAACGGGCTGATCAGTTCTTGACCACCGCTGCGGACCTCTTCCTCATCTGGTGCTGCGTTTGTCGTCTCTCCCCGACTGGGGCCGTCGCAAAGCTGCCGATCGGCCTTGCTGACGGCTTGCTAGGAATCCGGCACGGGGTATGCATACAATCGGGGATGGATTCTAGGGAGGAGTTCGCATGATCGCGCGTCTACTTGTGCTTTGGCTTGGCCTGGTCCTGATTGTCCAGTCCAAGGAGCCAACCCCCAGTTGGGACGAAATCGTTGACAAAACCATCGCCTACTACCGCAAGACCCAGGCCAAAGATGGTAGCTGGGGGGCCAAACTCTCGCCGGGCGTTACCGGCATTGTTTTGACTGGCTTGCTCAAGACCGGCAAGGTCAAGAAAGATGATCCAATGATCGAAGCGGCACTAGGCTACATCGAATCGCTCGTGGAGCCGGAGAGCGGCCATCTCGCTGGCAAAGGAGCAGGAGTCAAGCTACAGAACTATGTCACGTCTGTGAATGTGATGGCCTTGGTGGCGGCGGATCGGCCGAAGTACAAGACGGTGATTGATCGCGCGTCGAAGTTTCTACGCAAGCTGCAGTGGGATGAGGGCGAAGAGAAATCCCGTGAGAGCGACTATTACGGTGGGGCGGGCTACGATAGCAAATCGCGGCCCGACCTGAGCAACACGCAGTTGTTTCTTGATGCCCTGGTGGCCGCCGGCGTCCCCAAAGATGACCCAGCTTTCAAGAAGGCGCTCATCTTTGTCAGTCGGTGCCAGAACCTTGACAGCGAGTACAACGATCAGCCCTGGTCCAAGAAAATCAACGATGGCAGTTTTATCTACACCCCCGCGCAAGGCGGCGATACCAAGGTGGCCGACAAAAAGGAGTTAGGTGAGCGAGGATTGCCCGGCTACGGAAGTATGACTTATGCAGGGGTTAAAAGCATGATCTACTGTGGGGTAGATGCCAAGGATCCCCGAATGAAAAAAGCGATGGAATGGCTGTCGAAGAATTACACCACCGAAGTGAACCCGGGCATGCCCGAAGCCCGCTCTACCTGGGGGCTGTACTATTACTATCATACCATGGCCAAGACCTTGGACTTGCTTGGCCAGGATAAGGTCAAGGATGCTAAAGGGGTGGAGCATGATTGGCGAGCCGATCTGACAGCTGCTCTGGCCAAACGGCAAAAAGCCGACGGCAGTTTCACCAACACGGCAGCAAACTGGATGGAGGCTGAACCGGCGTTGGTGGGTGGCTATGTGTTAATGACCTTGGCCTACACTAAACCGAAGAAGTGAAGCTCGGTGACGAGCCGCGTGAAGGTAGCTCATGTCCTGGCTCCTGTTAGTATTGATCTTAGCGCACCCGGTGCCCAAGGAGACGCGTGATCGCACACTGATCGTGCGTCCGACGCCGGCCGCCCTGCTGATTGATCTGCGTCTGGAGATCGACGAGGGGCAAGCCGCCCTGGATCTTCCAGACGAAGAACGTATCGGCCTACGCGACCGGCTCAGTCTCCACCGTGCCTACGCCCGGTACGCCGAGCGGCTTCTGGTGGAGGGGTTGATGGTCGCGCTGGGCGGCGAAGAACTCACTGTTGTTTGTACCCAGAGAAACTGGAACGTCACCGATCACTTCCGTCTAGACTTGCGGCTGGAATGTCCCTGGCAACTGGGTCCTACACCGCAACCGTTCACTCTGGTTGAGAACAATTTCCCCCAAGACTCTCGAAGTCGTGTTTCCTTGATCTTGGCTGCTTCACCCAATTTGGCGGTGGCAGAACTGCAAGCACCGACAGCGGAGTTACAAGCAGATTCCCCCGAACAGTTAGCTCCTGGCGAGGCTCGACAATTAAGGCGGCTGTCGGCTTATCTGTCGACGACACAGGCTGTACGAACACCCGGGGAAGCGCGTGTTGCTTTGCCCCCCGAGATGCCGCCCTACAAGCCCGCAGGGAACCGGCGCGGCTTGGCCGTGGAAAAACCGTTGAGGGGTGAGGCGGAGGCGTACGACCGACCCGGACGGTATGAAGGCGTTACCGGCAACCACTGGGATCTAAAGGGGTTGCTGGAATCCCGGACGGCAGTAGGGGTGATTTTGCTACTTTCGGCATTGTTTGGGGCGGCTCACGCACTCACGCCGGGACATGGTAAGACCCTAGTAGCGGCGTATCTGGTGGGGGAA
>JBDNDE010000206.1:0-8570 GCA_046719305.1 Gemmataceae bacterium
GGCATGGGCGCAAAAGAAGTATGCCGTGCAGAAAAGCGGCGAGACCAGGGTGATTGGCTGTGAATCACACTCCTGTCGACTGCTCACGCCGTGCCACCGTTGCAACCGTAGGATGCCTCGGAATTGTCCTGATTTGCACCGCTACCGGCCAGGATCTACGGAGGATCTTCAAGTTGCAACCATAGGATGCCTCGGAATTGTCCTGATTTGCTGGATAGTTGCTCCTGGATAGTTGCTTATGATCCATGTGGCGTTGTATGAACCGGAAATGCCGGCCAACACTGGCAACATCGGCCGACTATGTGTGGGGGCGGCCTGCCCGTTGCATCTGATCGGTCGACCGGGTTTTCTGTTGGAAGACCGGATGATCCGGCGGGCCGGGCTGGACTACTGGCCGCTGTTGGAGTTGCACCAACACGCGAGCATGGCGGACTTCGAGCGCGACGTGCCTGGGCGCATCTGGTGCGTAGAGACGGGAGGGCAACGGCTGTACACTCAGGTGCGTTATCAGCCTGGCGATATCCTCTTATATGGAAGCGAATCACGGGGCCTGCCTGCGGAGATTCTTCGCCGTTATGAGCACCAGGTGCTGGTGATCCCCCAGCCTGGCCCGACCCGTAGCATCAATCTCGCTAACGCTGTCAGCATCGTACTCTACGAAGCCTTACGGCAAATTTATGGCTGGTGAAAGTGAAGAAGCCTGCCACCGCGGACGATGAAGGAAAAGCGAAGAGACACCGACGAGAACCGGGAATGGGTGTGGTAGAGCGTCTTTCGACCCTCGAGCAGCTGCGGTCGCATGTCCACGGAGTGTTGGCCCAGCACGACGAACTTGACCCTGAGCAAGCCGCTTTGAAATGCTCGGTGTTACGTCGTCGCGGTCGACCGTGTGGGCTTTTCTTCGAGTTGCAAGGGCCTCGCCAGGTACGTACCTATGCGGTGTGGGCTGGGGAGGAAAATCGCATCCTGTTCTACGACTCGCAAGGTCGTCGCTTCGCTCAGACGCTGTTGAGCGAAGGGCCTGACCCCCGCCAACTCGGCTGAGCTTTTCCCCTCCTCAGGCCGACGATCCGTTCCGGGACGGTTCGGATATAATGACCTGAGGAGGGGATGGGCCGGATGACCAGTTACACTCATGTCGACGCTCAAGCTGCTGGACCGCTGGCCTTAGGTATCCTGGTTCCACCAGCTAAACGTACCTTTGTCATCCTTCGCCCGCGCGCCTTGGCTGTCGACCTCGTGTTGTGTCGGGCATTGGAAGACCATCGTTTTGCCGACTTCGCTCATGATGAAGCCTCTGCTGCCGCTCAGGGCCTTTGGCGTGAGTTGCGTCAGTGGGATGGCCGCTCTGGGTTGAACTTGGTCGCGGGGCACGCCTGCTTGCAACTTGGCCCCTTCACTCTGGTGGCCTGTCGTCGCCATCCAGGACAACCCTATAGCCCGTTGGAGGCTCGCCCCGCCGACCTCATCGCCCTGGAAGAAGCGCTCGGACCAGATCTGGGTAATCAGATCAGCCGAGAAGTTTACTTTAACATGCGTTACTTCGAGCGATCCTAATGCCCTACACTCCCATTCTCGCGACCCTGGGTTATGTGATGTCGCCGGATCGGCACAGGGTGCTGCTAGTACATCGGGGACGCAAGCCGGCAGACGCCCACGCGGGCAAGTACAACGGTTTGGGAGGCAAACTTGAATCGCATGAAGATGTGCTGACCTGCATGAAGCGAGAAATCCGCGAAGAGGCCGGCATCGAATGCGAACAACTAGTGTTGCGCGGCACGATCAACTGGCCGGGGTTCGGCAAACAAGGCGAAGACTGGCTGGGCTTCATCTTTCGCATTGATCGTTTTCGCGGTGTGCCCTGGACGGAAAATGATGATGGACCGCTGGTTTGGGTCGCGATCGAACGCCTCTTGGAACTCCCCTTGTGGGAGGGCGATCGCCACTTCCTGCCGCTGGTTTTCCGTGACGGCCCGCCTTTTCATGGTATCATGCCCTATCAGGATGGCCGACCCCTGCTGTGGAGCTACGGCGAAGCCTAAACAGATCGCCTCGCCGCCACACCTCCGATTTGGTTTCCCTCCTTTGCGACCAAGTCGCTCAATCCGCCGCCCGCCGGCCAGTGAACCTTGTCATCCCGGCCCGAGTCCGCTAAGGTGGGACCATCGGCCGATGTGGCGGAATGGCAGACGCAGCGGACTTAAAATCCGCAGGGGTGCAAACCCCGTGAGGGTTCGAATCCCTCCATCGGCACTTGGTACGGAGGGAACCGTTCATGATGCGTCTGGGCCTGTTTGCCTCGCTGCTAATGCTCCCTTGCTGCCGCGCTGCCGCTGCTGCTCCTGTCGATCAGTGGATTGCTGTCGTCGCTCCTGCCTTTCGCGAGGCGATCGCTCCTCTGGTTGCCCATCGTCGATCCCAAGGCTACAAGGTGGTCGTCTTAGCCCCCGAAAAGCCTGCTGACCTACGCCAACGCTTAGCCGCTTTGTGTCGTCAGCATCCCGGCCGTAGTCACATCCTACTGGTCGGGGCAGTGCGCTCGCTACATCCCCAACGTCAATTAGAGCCGTGCGAGGGCACTATCTCCCGCATGCTCGCTCAGGCTACCGATGCCCCGTATGGCTGCCTCGATGGCTCCCGTTTGCCGAAGGTGGCCGTCGGCCGCTTTCCGGCACGAGAGGTAGCAGAGTGTCAAGCGATGGTCAGTAAGACGCTTGCCCTGGAGAAAGCTGGTCCTGGGGCCTGGAAGCAGCAGTTGCGCGTCTTGGCGGGCATTCCCGCATTCAATCCAGCTGTCGATCGCCTGGTGGAGTCGATGGCCTTTGCCCGCTTCGAGTTGCTGGCACCGACGTGGAGCGGTCGGGCGTTGTACACGGCTGCCTCGTCACGTTTTTTCCTGCCCGAACGAGATCTCTCGACCGCGGCGCAACAACTGTTGGCAGAGCCGCATCTAGTGACGCTGTACCTGGGTCATTCCGATGAAAGCGGCCTATATGCCGGGGCCGAGACGCCGTGGCTGACCCGCGAGGCGTTTGCCAACCTGCGGATGCCCAGTGGCGGGATCTTTTTCACCTTCGGCTGCTTGGGGGCGCAACTGCGTGGAAGCGGGGGCGAAGGCTATGCTCTGGCCGCCATCCGCAACCCCCAAGGACCGGCCGCCGTAATCGGGTCGTCGGGTATCTGCTTTGCTGCCATGGTACAGTTGGCAACGGATCGGCTCATTGAACGTGCCTTTGCCGAGCGATTGCCGGCCACGGTGGGGGAGTGCTGGCTGGCCTGCTTGGAGGGGATCGCCCAGGGCAAGATCGACTTTCTGAGTTATCAACTGTTGGATCGAGTGGATGGCGACCCAAAGATTCCTCAGACCACCCAACGTCAAGAACATTTAGAGATGTTCGTGCTTTTAGGAGATCCCGCCCTCCGCTTGCCGCGTGTGCCCGACGATATTCACTGGTCTGCCCCGCTTGCCGTACAACCCGGTGGCGAGTGCATCATCGAGGGAACGCTGCCGGAGCGATTACGCGGAGCTAGCATAGTGATCGAACTGGATCGCACGCCGGCCAGTATGCCCGAAGGGCTACAGACCGTGACGCCGGAGCGACGAGCCGAGCTTCTGCGGACTAACTTTGCTCGGGCGAATCGCTTTCGCCTGGCCGAAACCCGCACCCTGGCCCGGGGGCAACGCTTCACTGCCCGCCTACAATTACCGCAGAAGTTGCCTTGGCCGCGGGTCATTGTCCGGCTGCGGGCCGAGACCCTACAAGCCGAAGCTGCCCTGGCGGTGCGAGTCGAAGTTAGGCGACCTGGAGATGCGAACAAATGAAAGAATTTGCCCGCGATGGGCTGAGGTTACGTTATCCCGAAAACTGGAAGCTGGACGACGACCAGACCGAAGACGGCTGGACCATTACCGTGCAATCGCCGGGCACCGCTTTTCTGATGCTCCGCCTGGATGGGGCGTTGCCCACTTGCGAAGAAATGGTCGATGAAGCTCTCGCCGCCCTCCGTGCCGAGTACCAAGATCTTCAAGCAGAACCTGCCCTTGAAGCTATTGCCGGCGAACTATCTGTCGGCCATGACATCGAGTTTGTGAGTTTCGACATTCCCACCAGTTGCTGGACACGGAGCTTCTACGGCCCAGCAGGCACCGTGCTGATGCTCGGTCAGGTGGCTAGCGTCGATGCGGACGAATACGAACCGGTGCTAGAGGCGTTGCGCGTCGCGTTGCAAATGGACGAGTAAAGACCGAGGGGCTGTTTGTTGCCCGATTGTCGACGGAGTGAAGACATCCGTGAAACAAGCCGCAATCGTCGTCGTCGGCGCGGGGTTAGCAGGACTGGCCGCGGCGCAAGCGTTGTCCCAGGCAGGCCGGCCAGTGCTGGTGTTAGAAGCGCGCGATCGTGCCGGGGGACGGGCCGGTTCCTTTGTCGATGCCGCCACCGGGGCGCTGCTGGATGCATGCCAGCATGTCTCGATGGGTTGTTGCACTAATCTGGCCTACTTTTGTCAGCAAGGAGGGGTGGGGCATCTACTTGCCCCGCAGTCTCAGTTATTTTTCATGACCCCAGATGGGACTATCTCCGCTTTTGCGAGCGACCACTGGCCCGCCCCGTTTCATCTCACCCGGTCGTTTCTTCAGGCGCACTACCTCACCTGGGAAGAAAAAGCTCGCATTGCCTACGGTCTAGCCTGTCTGCGGTTGTGGCGGGAGCCGGGCGATCCGCCTTTCGCCGAGTGGTTGCGTCGGCATCACCAGACTCCACGCACCATCGCCCGCTTCTGGGGACTCGTACTGGTCAGCGCCTTGAATGAACAGGCCGAGCGAGTCGGGCTACGCTATGCTCGCAAGGTTTTTGTTGATGGGATGATGCGGCATCGCGACGGTTTTCGGGTGGAGGTGCCAGCCGTGCCTCTGGGGGAACTGTATGGCTCAACGCTACTCAACACCCTTGCACGCCAGGGGGTCTCTTTTCGTTTCCAATCTGCCGTGCGTCGCCTGCTGCTGCAGGGCAACCAAGTCACCGGCCTGGAATTGCGTGATGGCCAAGTGATCGCGGCCCAGACTGTGGTGGTTGCAGTGCCCTGGCATCGGGTGCTAGGGATGCTACCGGAGGCGGCGGTCGAGATGCACCCCAGTTTCGCCAATTTGCGCAAGCTCGATGCTTCGCCGATTACTAGTGTGCATCTGTGGACCGATCGCCGACTTACCCCATTGCCTCACTTGGTGCTGATCGACTGTGTGGGCCAATGGCTGTTTCTGCGTGGGGAGTCGGCACCGGGAGAACACTATGCCCAGGTGGTGGTCAGCGCCTCGCGCTGTTTACGCGCTGTCGGTCACGACCAAGCTGCTCGACTCGTCCTAGACGAACTGCAACGGCTCTTCGGTCCGTTCACGCTCTTACGCCATCGGGTGGTGACGGAACCAGCTGCTACCTTCTGCGTGGTGCCGGGCGTCGATCAGTGGCGCCCGACGCAGACAACCCCGATCGAAGGGTTGTACTTGGCCGGGGATTGGACGCAGACGGATTGGCCAGCCACCATGGAGGGAGCGGTACGCTCGGGTTACTTGGCCGCCGGTGCGATTCTGGGCCGGCGTCTCGTCCGCCCCGACTTGGGAAAAAACCCAGCACCGCCAGCCTCTCAGAAACCGACGGCCGACTCAAACCACACCGTGGCGGCGTCCTTTGAACAACTGCACTGCTAAGGGAGCGACGTTGAGTTCTAAGGTGTTGGGGCGACCGTGTGTGCTGTATTCCTTGGCATAGACGACCCCTAGGTTCCCTTGGCCGCTGCCGCCATAGTAGGTCGCGTCGCTGTTGAGCAACTCTTCCCACGCACCGCCAAAGGGCACACCAATGCGATACTCGTGCCGTACCACCGGAGTGAAGTTGACCACCACGAGAATCACTTCTTGGCCATCAAGGCTCTTGCGGAGATAGCTCAGGACGCTATCGCTGGAGTCGTTGCAGTCGATCCACTCGAAACCCTGATACGCAGTATCACCTTCTACCAGAGCGCGTTCTTGGCCGTAAACTCGATTCAGATCACGCACCCAGTTGAACACCCCGCTATGCCAGTGGATTGTCAACAAATGCCACTCGATTGCTTCATCGTGGTTCCACTCACGGCCTTGGCCGAACTCGCCGCCCATGAATAGTAATTTTTTACCAGGCATGGTCCACTGATAGCCATAAAGCAGCCGCAAAGTGGCGAACTTTTGCCAGGCATCGCCGGGCATCTTGGCAAGCAGAGAGCCTTTGCCGTGGACCACCTCATCGTGACTCAGAGGCAAGGTGTAGTTTTCGTGGTAAGCATAGATCATGCGGAAGGTGATCTCGCCCCAGTGATAATGGCGATGGATCGGGTCGCGTTGCAGAAACTTCAAGGTGTCATGCATCCAGCCCATATCCCATTTTAGCCCAAAGCCCAGCCCGCCTAGATACACGGGCCGCGAGACGCCCGGCCAGGCCGTCGACTCTTCGGCGAATGTCTGTACTCCGGGAAAGCGAGCGTAAACTTCCGTATTCAGTCGCTGCAAGAAGCTGATGGCTTCCAGATTTTCGCGGCCGCCGTAGCGGTTGGGAATCCATTCGCCGTGGTTGCGCGAGTAATCGAGGTAGAGCATCGAGGCCACCGCATCCACTCGAAGGCCGTCTATGTGATACTTTTCACACCAAAACAAGGCACTGGACAGTAGAAAACTGCGGACTTCATGTCGACCGTAGTTGAAGATGCAACTTTTCCAGTCAGGATGAAATCCTTGACGAGGATCGGAATGTTCATATAAGTGGGTGCCATCAAAATAGGCTAGCCCATGCCCATCTCCAGGAAAATGCGAAGGCACCCAGTCGAAAATCACCCCCACACCCGCTTGGTGCAGCACATCGATCAGATACATCAGATCCTGCGGCGTGCCGAAACGGCTTGTCGGCGCAAAATAGCCGGTTGTCTGGTAGCCCCAAGACCCGGCAAAGGGGTGCTCCGTCAGAGGCATGAATTCCACATGCGTGAAGCCCAAATGCCTGACATATTCGGCTAATTGATGGGCGGCCTCACGGTAACTTAAAGAGCGGCCGCCCTCTTCCCAAATGCGTTTCCACGAGGCGAAATGGAGTTCGTAGATGGAGATGGGAGCGTTGTGGTGGTTGTGGTTGGCTCGCTGGCTCATCCACTGATCATCGTTCCAGGTGTAGTCCAGGTTCCAAACGACGCTCCCGGTGCGGGGCGGGACTTCGTGCCAGAACCCTAAAGGATCAGCCTTCTCGCCCCGATATCCCGAGGGATTGGAAACATAGTACTTGTAGCAGCTACCCTTGCCTACCCCAGGTATGAACCCCTGCCAGATGCCCGAGGAGCCAACCGGACGTAAGGGATGGCTTGCGTTGTTCCAGCCATTGAAGTCGGCAATGACGCTCACGTAGTCGGCCGAGGGGGCCCAGACAGCAAAGTGAGTGCCTTGAACGCCATCACGTTCGATTAGATGCGCTCCCAGAACGTCATAGAGTCGCAGATGACTGCCTTCATTGAAGAGATAACAATCTTGCTCGCCTATTAACGATTCTGAAGAAACGCGACGGTGTGCAGTCATGGATGTCCTCTTGGGACAGAAACAGTAGGGTCAGCAGCGGCTGAACTAGGGGTGAGCCGGGTTTTCAGAATTTCTCTAGCAACCGCCCTGCCAACCGCTTGTCCCTCACGGTTATCGAACTCAAATTGAATGCCGCCATAAATTCGGCTACGACCAGCCTCCTCAGCGGCTTGGCGAAAACTGTTGTACGATCGTCGCCCGAACCGTCCGTCGGAACCGATGCTGAAGGCGATTTGCTCGTTGAAATACCCTTCCAGGATGCCGGCGGCGGCCCCGCTGAAGGTGCTATGCCCCGAGGTGTAACTCGGAAAGGGGGGCGTCTGCAACAACGGTTTCCAGCGGGGGTTGGCCACCGTCGCCTCATTCGCGTCGCGGTCCGCTTCGTGAATCGCCGTGATCGGCCGCCAATAGCGGAACTGGAACTTGCAACGCCAGCAACAGATGCTGGCGTCGACCAGAGCCACATTCAACAGAGCGAACAAGCGAGCATTGTTAGCCAGCGAGAGGTTTTTTTTCCAACTGACCTCGGCGGCAATCTGGTTCCAGTGCCCCGGCAGTGTACAACTGCCTGCGTCGTCGTTCCAAAACAAGGCGACGAGTGTCTGGTCCGCGGTACGATTAGGACTGTCGAGGCCGCCAAGCCCCTTGACTTCGTTGAAGTCACGGGCGTACTCGTCGCTAGTGAGGTCGGGTGGGGCCGGAGCGCGGAACTTGTCCTTATCCCGCACCCCAAATGGTTTTACCTCACCCCAACCAGGCAGCAACGGCTCCGTTTTATCCGGAGGAGTCGGTCGCCAAATGCCCACCACTGCCGGGACACGATATACCCCCGCCCACGAATCGTCCTGGCGTTCCCGCAGTAGCCGACGAGCAACATACACGCCCAGATCGAGGCCACGCTTGCGGGCGGCCCCGTTGGGTACTGCTTCGAGCATCTGTTCACTCACGCTGCGAAACCGCTTTGCTCGCTTGGGAAACAACT
>JBDNDE010000207.1:0-8529 GCA_046719305.1 Gemmataceae bacterium
ACTGGCCTGCTGGGGTTGGCCTTTCTTTGCGTCTTTTGCCTCCTTGCCTCTCGTCCGGCCCGTGGCGCAGGTAGAATGATCGCATACCTCCCTTCTCGACCCTGAGATCGTGCCATGCAGACCGAGCCGAATATTCCCCAGACGCCCTTCCAAATTAATGTTGCCGATCGCGTCAAACGCTTACCGCCGTACCTTTTTGGCAAAATCAACGCCTTGAAGCTCGCCAAACGTCGAGCCGGTGTGGATGTAATCGACCTAGGCATGGGCAACCCCACCGACGTGCCCGACCCCGCCGTGATCTCCAAACTCTGCGAGGCGGTCCAGGACGAGAAAAGTCATCGCTACCCGATGGCCAGTGGTCTCCCACACTTGCGGCGGGAAGTGGCGGCTCGCTATCAACGCCTCCACGGCGTGACTCTGGACCCCGAGACGGAAATTCTCGCCGGTCTGGGGTCCAAGGAAGTTTTTAGCCATATGTGCCTGGCCCTGCTGGGGCCGGGCGACACGGCCATCGTGCCCGCACCGTCGTTTCCCATCCATGTCTATGCCGTCGCCTTGGCCTCGGGCAACGTTCTGGCCATCGACTGCACTCGCCCGGAGCAGTTTCTCCGCGATATTGCCGACATTTGCCAGCGGCTGTATCCCCGGCCCAAAGTGGTGATACTGAACTATCCGCACAATCCCACGACGACGGTTGTCGAGCGGGACTTTTTTGTCGAGGTCGTTGCTCTGGCGCGACGCTATGGTTTCATGATCCTCCACGATTTCGCCTACGGTGATGTGTGCTTCGATGGCTACCAAGCTCCTAGCTTCCTCAGCGTGCCGGGCGCGAAGGAGGTCGGCGTCGAAACCATCACCATGTCCAAGGGCTACAACATGGCCGGGTGGCGGCTGGGGTTTTGTGTCGGCAACTCGGAGATGGTCCGCGCGTTGGCGACCATCAAAGGCTATTACGACTACGGCATCTTCCAGGCGGTGCAGGTGGCCGCGATCATTGCCCTGCGGGATGGAGACGAATTTGCTCGTCGACAGGCCAAGGAATACCAAAGCCGTCGCGATGTGCTAGTTGAGGGACTGACGAAACTGGGCTGGGAGGTCGAGAGTCCCAAGGCGACCATGTTTGTGTGGGCCAAGTATCCCGAGGGGTGGCGCAAACGAATGAACAGCATTGACTTCAGCATGCATCTGATGGAGAAAGGCGATGTGGCGGTCAGCCCCGGAGGCGGGTTCGGCGAATTGGGCGAAGGCTACCTGCGTCTGGCCCTGGTGGAAAACGAGCACCGCTTGCGTCAAGCGTTGCGGCAGATCGCGCGAGCCACTCGCTTGGAACAGGCACCCGCGTGAAGCCAAGGTTGTGTTCAGTGGTGGGTCTGGTGTTGCCGGCACGCTGGGGTAGATTCTCACGCTATGCTCTGGGTGGTCTGCTGAACCGTGGCGAACAACACCTCAGCAACCGGTGGGGCTGGACGTTTGCTCCGGCTGCCTGGTTCGCTGTTGGCCTGCGAAGGGAATTTCCTGGTTTTCCCCTGCCCAGCAACTCCTCAGGCTGCTATCATCATCCACACACCAGGGCAAGAACAGCCCCGGCGCACCCATCCCGGAGGGGGCCGGCATGATGCACGCGGATGCTTTTCTCCAAGACGTTATTGACAACGAATACGACGATCTGCCGCGACGCATCTATGCCGACTGGCTGATGGATCATGGGGATCGCCTGGCAGCCGCTCGCGGAGAATTCATCCATTTGCAATGCAACCTGGCACAATACCAGCCAGACGCGAAACGCCCCGCCGAACTTCTGCGACGCGAACGCGAATTACTCGCTATGTACGGCCGTATTTGGGGGGCCGACTTTGCCCGATTGGGCTGTCGGTGCTGGGAATACCGCCGGGGCTTTGTTGAAGGGGTCGGCCTGCCCGCGGAAGCGTTGCTACGCCATGGCGCGGAGCTGATGCGTCTGGCCCCCATCCGCGAAATCAAGCTCTACGAATCGGCCGGCCTTCTCGACCGTCTGGGGCAATCGGGCTTTTTGAGCGCTGTGCGCATCTTGGATCTGGAAAACAACCAACTCGAAGACCGCGATCTGGCCGCCCTAGCTGAGTCACACGGCTGTCCCGCGCTGCGCACGCTCTACCTGTGGTCCAACCGTATCAGCGACGACGGCCTGCGTGCTCTGGTACAGGGCCAACTCGCGTTGGAGCAGGTCGACCTTTCGCACAATCTGCTGAATAACGACGGCATCATTGCTTTGGCGGACTCGCTGTTCTTTGATCGCCTGCGACGGCTCGTCCTGTCCAGCAACCGCATTGGCGACCCCGCCGGCCTGGCTCTGGCTGCCTCCCCTTTTGGACGTAACTTGGTCTCGTTAGATCTGTCTAAGAATTCCTTAGGAGCCGAAGTGATGGCTGCCCTACGAGTCAAGTACGCTGGCCGGGTGCATCTAAGCCCTTAACAGCCCTCGAGAGGTTTCCCAAGGTCGTATATGCGTCGACTTGCCACGCTACCCCCCGATCAGGCCCAACGGCTGGCTGACTATCTGTTAACCCAGGGGATCGAGACACGCTTGGACCCAGACCTGCAAGCACCGACGCCACAATGTGAGGTCTGGGTATGTGACGAGAACCGGCTTGGGCAAGCCCGCGAAGAGTTGGAGCAGTTTCAGCGCGATCCCGGTGCCCCGCGTTACCAGCAGGCCCGACGTCAGGCCCAGTTGCTCCGCGCCGCTCACGACCGTGCCGAACACTCCTATCGTGAGCAAACCACCGCTCGGCGCGAACAAATACTTCGGCTAGGAACCTTGCCTCCGACTCTTCTCACCTGGACCTTGGTCACCCTTTGCGTCTTCCTGTTTGGCTTGATGCTGAGCAACGAACAACACCAACAACAGATAATCCAGCTGTTCGTGATCGACAGCAATCGTCCGCGCCCATGGCTGGATCAGCCCAATGCTCCCGAACGGCCCCCTTATCGGCCGGTGCTGCCCTCCTCTCGGGATCATGCCGAGGCCGATACCGATCCCAACGATAGGTTGGACGGGTTGAATGGCTTGGAGCTTCCCCAAGCCAGGCAACGCGTTGTCTGGGTGCCACTTGCTTACCTGCCCGATGTACGTGGTGGGCAATGGTGGCGGCTGATCACGCCGATTTTTCTGCATTTCAGTGCTACCCATTTACTGTTCAACATGATAGCGCTGGTGTATCTGGGCGGCGCGTTGGAAAGTCGCTATGGCACCGGTCGCTTTCTCCTGCTGGTGCTGGCCTTGGCCTTGGTCTCCAATCTGGCTCAGTATTTTCTCGGCCGGGGGGCAGTGTGGGAAAACGGCCACCTGCACTGGCTCACCAGCACGCAGTTCGGCGGCATGTCCGGCGTCGTTTATGGTTTGTTTGGCTTTCTGTGGTACAAAACACGCTATCGACCCGAGAGCCAACTCCATCTGCCCTCTTCGGTGATCGTGATTTCGGTGGCCTGGTTCCTGCTATGCTGGACCGGGGCGATGGGACCAATCGCCAACGTGGCCCACACTGCCGGGTTGGCCTTGGGCTGGCTGTTGGGGATCTGGCCGGATCGAACGCCATGAGGTTGTTACGATGAGCAGCGACCCGCTAGAACAGCTCGAGCAGCATCTGCGTAGTCTTCGTGCTGCGGGCCTCGAACACACCATGCCTCGCCCGGTCGATTCCTCCTCGCTGCCTGACTCCAGCTCGGCTCTAGCTGCTGGCTCGGTATCAGCCGCCGGCTTGGCTCCTCAAGCCGTTCCCACATCGGCCCCTGCCCCCTCACCGGTTGCGATTCAACCCTCTTTATTCGCTGCCGTCGAACCAGCTGAAGTATCAACCGATCTCGAACAACGCCGCGTTGCCCTGCATTTGCTCGCGGAGAAAGTAGCTGCTTGCACGCGCTGTCCGCAGTTGGCTGCCACTCGCACCCAAACGGTGTTTGGGGTCGGTCCGCTGGGGGCCGAGTTATGCTTTGTCGGCGAAGCGCCTGGGGCCGATGAAGACCGCGTTGGCGAACCATTTGTCGGGGCGGCTGGACAGTTACTCAATCGCATCATCGCTGCATGTGGCATGAAGCGTGAAGAAGTGTACATTTGTAACATCTTGCGGTGTCGTCCACCGGGGAATCGCACGCCCACCCCGGAGGAGGCAGCCCACTGCCGCGAGTATCTCGAAGAGACGATCCGGCTGGTGCAACCAAAGTTCCTCTGTGCTCTGGGCGGCACGGCGACCAAGTACTTGCTAGGCATCGACACCGGCATCACCAAGCTACGCGGTCGCTGGCTGGACTATCGGGGTATTCCGGTGATGGCGACCTTTCACCCGTCGTATCTGCTGCGCAATCCCGAGGCCAAGAAGGAGGTGTGGGCCGATATGAAACTATTACTCGCGCGGATGGGCAAGCCGATTCCTGGAGCGTCAAGCAGTAGCTCCGGCGGCGGCAGTTCCAGCAGATGAAACAAGACGAGCCACGCAGTATTTCGTGATGGTTCGTCCGCCGGCGGCTCCTGCTCCGGCTCATCAAGGAGATGAAACAAGACGAGCCACGCAGTATTTCGTGATGGGGTGGCTTCCAAATTTCCCCCCGACAGAAACTCGCGGCTCGTCCAAACGCTTATTTGTTGCCTTGATCGCTTTGCTGTTGCTCTTGAGCGGCCAAGAGAGCGGCCAACTCGCTGAAGCTCGACAACGGCGTTTTGCCTCCGCTCACCAGTTCATTCGAGACGCGGTTGGGCTTCTTGTTGTTGGGTTTTTTCGGCTTGTTGGTCGGTGTAGCCGCCTCGGCTCCCTCCGTGGCCGACGTGGTTGTGTCGGCCGCTGGTGACTCGCCAGGTTTCTTTTGGCCACGCTGCTGGGCTGCGCTGCCGATGCGGCTAACCCCCCGTGGCGGGAGGGTGCTACGCGGTTTAGACGGAATCGTTGTAGGACGTCCGCCGCGATCGCCGCCGCGATCTCCGCGATCGCCTCTTGGGCCGCGATCTGCTTGGGCACGGTCGCTACGCAGCGGACGATCCCCCTGAGGACGATCTCCCTGAGAACGATCTCCCTGAGAACGATCCCCCTGAGGACGATCTCCCTGAGGACGATCTCCCTGAGGACGATCCCCCTGAGGACGATCTCCCTGAGGACGATCTCCCTGAGGACGATCTCCCTGAGAACGATCCCCCTGAGGACGATCTCCCCGGGGCATCCGGTCACCTCGCGGCGGACGATCACCCTGACCACGGTCGCTGGGTGGACGTTCCCCACGCGGGGCACGCTCGCCGCGTACTGCACGCTCCGGTGGCTTGCGCTCCGTACCCGGTGGGATCATCGACAACGACACGCGATGGCGTTCTTTGTCTACCGACAATACCCATACCGACACCACATCCCCTACCGCTACCACGTCGTGTGGGGTCTTCACGTAGCGGTTGGCCATCTGACTGATGTGGACCAAGCCGCTGTCCTTGAGGCCAACATCCACGAAGGCACCAAAATCGACCACATTGAGGATGGTCCCTTTCAGTTCCATCCCTTCGGTTAGGTCTTCGAGTTTCTGGATGCCTTTCTTAAACACTGGCGGCGGCAGATCCTCACGCGGGTCTCGACCCGGCTTGGCCAACGCCTCCAGAATATCCTTCACCGTTGGCAGCCCGATCGGTTCACCAGCCACCATGATGTTCTTGGCCTGGAGTCTGCGGGTGATCTCCTCCGCGTTGGCCGTTTGCAATTTTTCGCGAAGTGCTTCCAACTCCGTGGGGTTGTTCAGCGCCTGCGGGGTGAAGCCCATTTCTTGCAGCACTTCGCGGGCGGCATGATAGCTTTCCGGGTGAATCCATGTTTGATCCAGCGGCTCTTCTCCGTTGTGGATCTTCAAGAACCCGGCCATCTGCACAAAACGGTTCTCGCCGATTCCGGGAATCTGAGTCAATTGCTGTCGATTCACGAAGGGACCATTAGCCTTGCGATAGTTCACGATCTCTTCGGCGAGTTTAGGGCCCAGACCAGAGACATGCTTGAGCAACGGCACGCTGGCTGTATTGAGATCGACTCCGACGCTGTTGACGCAGGATTCGATCACGCTAGCCAGCGAGTCGCGCAGTTGCTTGGGGTTTACGTCGTGCTGATACAGGCCCACGCCCACATGTTGCGGGTCGATTTTCACTAACTCGGCTAGGGGATCTTGCAGACGCCGCCCGATGCTCACTGTGCCGCGTAGCGTAGCGTCCAAATTGGGAAACTCCTCGCGACCGATACTGCTGGTGGAATAAACGCTGGCCCCGGCCTCGTTGACGATGATGTAGGCCAACTCCGGCAAGGCAGGCGGCAGCGGCTCAGGAGGCACAAACGGTTCGGGAGGAGGGGATGATTCCACCTGGGACGCGGGCGTGGGCACCACGGACGTTTCGGTTGCTGTCTCTGGGGTTCCTGGCGTGTCGGAGGCCGGGGCTGTAGTTGGCTCTACCGCAGCGACTTCGACCGGGGTTGTCGCAGGTTCTACCGGAGCAGCAGTGGCAGTGTTCGATTCAGCGACTTCGACCGGGGTTGTCGCAGGTTCTACCGGAGCAGCACTGGCAGCGTTCGATTCTGCAACTGAGGTTTCGCCTCCACTTTGGACAGCCGCAGGTACGGGCGTCGCTACCGCCTCGGGAGCGGGCGTAGACACCACGGACGTTTCGGAGGCCGTCTCTGGGGTTCCCAGCGTTTCAGGGGGCGGAGTCTCGGGTTGCACCGTCGCCGGTGGTGCCTCGTGGGGCGTTTCGGTCGAAGCTGTTTGTTCCGTTGACTGCACTGGTACCGGTGCAGGCGCTACCGGTGCAGGTGCTGGTGCCGCTTTATGCTTCGCTCGGCTTTGCGGTTTGACCTCAGGAACCGGTTCCGGCGGCGGAGGCAGCAGCAACGGATCAGGCCGCGGATGGAGCCGTCGATCTTCCAAATCTGCTATCAACTCGGCTACCAACTCTTCCGTCTCGCGGCAAGCAGTACCGTTGCCGATGGCAATCACTTGAATCTGATAGCGACGGATGAGTTCTTCGAGTTTGCGGCGTGCGGCTTCCTTTTTGTTCTGTGGCTGGTGGGGATAGATCACGCCTTCAGCCAGCAGGTTGCCGGTTTCATCCAGCACGGCCAGCTTGCAACCCGTGCGAAAAGCTGGGTCGATGGCCAGGATGCGTTTATGGCGCAGAGGGGGGGCAAGCAGTTTGGAGCGGAGGTTGCGTGCGAAGACTTGCACGGCGTGAGCTTCGGCACGCTGAGTCAGTTCGCGGCGAATTTCCCGTTCGAGGCTAGGCACCAGCAAGCGGCTGAGAGCATCGTCAAAGCAATGCTCGATAAAATCGCGATGCGGGTGGGCCTCCAGGTCGGGCAGACGGCTGACAAAGCGTGGTCGGCGTTCGCGTCCGGATGGGGTGTCTGAGGGAGGGGGCTCCGGGGCCGGTTCGGCCTTGCGGGGCAGAGGAATTCGCTCCAGGGCGAACGCACGGCCTCCGGGGAGATCCCAATCGATGGTCACTGTCAGGGCGTTATCCTTCTCGCCACGATTGATGGCCAAGATACGATGCGGCGGGATGACTTTGAGGCCCTCGGCGAATTGGAAGTATTCGCGGTATTCTTGGCCTTGGCCTTCAGGGAGCTTTTCGTTGCGTCTGGTCACCAGCCCACCGGATTCCCACATGACATGCCGGATGGCCCCGCGAATTTCAGCAGCATCGGCAATCATCTCGGAGATGATGTGGCCGGCCCCTTCGAGGATGGCTTCCGTGGTAGCTAAGTCTTGTTCCGGGTTAATCATCGAGGCCAACACTTCTTCGAGGTTGGCGACAACAGGGTCGGCTTCCCAGATCATCTGGGCTAGTTTGTCCAGGCCCCGTTCGCGGGCTTTGTCGGCTAGGGTGTTGCGTTTGCGTTTGAACGGTTGGTAGAGGTCTTCCAGGCGTTTGGGGTTATCAGCGGCGAGGATAGCGGCCCGGAGTTCGTCGGTGAGTTTGTCTGGGTGCTGGCTTTCGATGGTGCGGAGGATGAACGCCTTGCGATCGTTCAGGGCCCGGCAAGCAGTGATACGTTCTTGAATGGTCCGCAACAACTCTTCATCCAGTCCGCCCGTGCGTTCCTTGCGATAACGGGTAATGAAGGGGATGGTGTTGCCCTCATCCAGTAACTGAAGCACCGCCTCGACCTGCACCTTGCGAATCTGCAGATCCTGTGCGATCCGTGAGAGATCCGAGGGATGAATCGGACTGGGCTTGCTCACCGGAATTGTAGGGGTTTCCATCTCCGGCATCGTCGATGAGGTGGTCACTGCGTTGTTTCTCCTTGCCGCGAATCGCCGCCTCGCTAAGCGGTCGGTCCTAGTCGATGCGCGGAAAGCCGTTCTAAGTTTGTCACTCTAGGGCATGATTGGGGGGGGTGTCAAGAAGCCTCACGGCGTTTGCTTGCTTCCTCATGACAATTTCACGTTGTTGCTCTTCGGGGGTCAACAGGCCATCGCCTGCTGTGAACGTCCTGCACGCCCACTATCTTGAGATGCCCCTGCCAGCTAGTTGGAGATCGG
>JBDNDE010000208.1:0-8504 GCA_046719305.1 Gemmataceae bacterium
ATCCGACCAGCTGCAACCGGCTGAGGTAGCATCTTGCCGCAGCACACCTCGTTGCCAGCGATTGGGTCGACCCGCCGATTCGACCACCAAAATGGTGTTGGACAAGCCATCGGTGATACTTATCAATGTTCGCGGAATCGACAACGCTTGCTCTGAACGCCAGGGCAAATCGCGGATCAATGGCCGCAGGCCGATAAGGGCAAGTGGCGAGGTATCAAAACGCGGCACAAAAGGCCAGGATCCCGCATCGTAGGAACCATTGGGCGGGGTGTTGTAAAACACCGTGCTGGTGGCTGTGTTGTTCGGGTAGCCGCCGTAAAAGGTGCCGAAACGCATTTCGGTACGCGAAACCACGGCATAATCACTGTAAGCAGCAGTATAGACGATCGGAGCAATGTTGACCGGTAGATTTACCCCCAACAACGCCAAGATGTTGGTAGCCACCGTGTAGGTGTTGGCATTGATGGCTCGAATATCGTCTCGAATAACCTGAGCGCGCGGCGGAGTGGCCGGACACTGTGTCACCGCAACCGGGGTGGCGATAGCTGCTGCGTTGCTGGCATCAAAGAAGCCACGATTGAAATTGTATTGCCGGAACAGGTTCTCCTGCTCCAGGTAGGGTAACAAGTAGGTGTTCCAGTTGTGGGCCACCAGCAAGTTCTGCAGTTGTCCAAGGTGCACAGTCCGCAGTTCGCCGTTGGCCGTTGGTGAATTCAAGACCGTGTTGGTGCCTGGGGGAAAAGTGCCCTTGGTGCTTTCGTAGTTGTGGAAGGCCAAACCGTACTGTTTGAGGTTGTTCTGGCATTGCACGCGAGCGGCGGCAGCTCGCACCTTCTGGATGGCTGGCAAGAGCAGACCGATCAAGATGGCGATGATTGCAATCACCACCAGTAGTTCGATCAGTGTAAATCCACGACGAGCGGGAGCAACGCGGGAATACATGGGTGGCCCTCACGAGGTAGGAGGATCAAAAAATGAACAATTTCTCAGAATATCTCTGGAAATTATTCTTCTTTTTCAGCCTAAACTAACTATTTGAAGATTTGATATAGAAACGATGCGGAAAAAGTGATCTTTATAAACCAATCCACAGAAACAATCGCTGTTTAATCTACGGGTCATCGACGGGGAACTAATGAAGACTATTTCCATCGTGAAATGGTACTCTCGCGGATATCGGTACTTAGAACAGGAAGCCCTCTCTAGAAATCAAACTGCCCACGCACAAACGGTCCGTGCCAGGAAAACGAACCGTTGCGAGTCGCGATTGAACCATCACCGGCTAAGCCCAGCGAGCCGATCCGAAACCACTGTTCATAGGTGTAGCCGAGTGTGAAGCTCAAACCGGGAATACTCGATGGCCGGTAGATCAGCCCTAATTGGGCGTTGAGCGTTGGCACGTTCCGTTGCTCGCGTGCCGTCAGCAGGGCCACACTAGTTCGTAATTCAGTCCGATAACGCTGCTGGGTCTCGCCGATCAGAAATGCACCATCGGCCCTGCCAAAAATCGACAGACCTTGGACCCAGGCGATGCGGCGTTGGAGTTCATACTGGGCATGCAACCCCGAGCCGAGGTAGTTGTTGCTACCTTGAATCACAAAGTCCCCCGTCACCCCCCGTGAATCGAAATACAGCGAGGCAAGCCGGCCCCCGAGCCGCCATGAGGCCGTCCAACGCGGGACGATCTCATAGGGCAAGACACCATAATCTAGGTCGATCACGTTGCTGGCCAGTCGCGTCTTGGTAGACAGATCCAACCTGCTCTGATTCACCGTACCGGTGCCCTCGGCGTTGAGCAGTCGATAGCCCAAAGCCACCAGCCCCTCGTCTTCGGCAAAGCGGTAACCGATCTCGGTGTGAAAGCCAAAGGTGGTTTGCAGAGCGACTTGCGGCACGCGAAACGGAGCCGACGAAGGTAGTTGATTGGTGAGGGTGGGAAAGGCAAACAGCAGTTCATCGGTGAAATACCAGCCTTCTTCCTGATCGGGTAGTAGCGAAGGCGGCCCAGCAAACGGGTCATCTGGCAGCGGCGGCGGTATTGGACCGGGCGGCTGAATCACTAGCGGATTGGGTACTCCGGCCGGTCCTGCACTTGGTGAGGGTACCGGGGCTGGTCCCAGCGGCGAACCATCCCCTGAGAGGGGGGCCGGCAGGGGACGCGGTGGACGGATCTCCACCTGAGCCATCGCCGCTCCGATCCACGACACCGCCAAAAGCAGGAAAAGGTTCTTCATGGCTCCCGCCATATAGGGCCACGCCAGCCGATTCAACCCCAGAACCGTCAAGGGGGGGGCGGCGTCGAAACGACTTGAAAGCGGTTAGACCCCGGGGGGCCGTGTCGCTCGGACGACATACTGCACGCCACTGGCCACTGTCGCCGCCAGCATGGTCCACAGCAACCCATTTCGTAGCGGAGCCAAGCCGGGCAGCAGTGGTGCAGCGAGAGCGGCGAGCAGCGCGGCACACTGGGTCACCATCTTGAACTTGCCCAGCCAATCGGCCCCGAAGGAAACGCCTTGAGCTTCGAGATAAGCGCGTAGCCCAGTGATGAGAAATTCGCGAGCAGTGACCAGGGCGACCATCCATGGCGCGAGCCAGCCCTCGCGCAATCCCACCGGCAGCAGAAAGATAAACGCCCCAGTGACCAACACCTTGTCTACCAACGGATCAAGCATCCGCCCCAGGGCCGAGCCGGCGTTCAACAGCCGTGCCAGATAACCATCGAGCCAATCCGTAAGGGCAGCCAAGACAAACACCAACAAGGCCGCCAGCCAGTATTCCCAAGCGATGAGTGCAAACAGGGCCAGGCTCAGGCCCAGCCGTGATAGGGTGAGCACGTTCGGGATCGACTTGAACGACTCAGCGGACACGGATCGCTCGCGCCACCAAGTCGTAACCATCCGCGGCCGTGATGCGGGCACGAATCAGGTCGCCCGGCTTGAGCCCCTTGCCTTTGACCCGAACGAGGCAATCAATTTCCGGGGCGTCGGCCGTGGTGCGTGCTTCTACCTGGCCAGGGATTTCGGGGTCGAGACGGTCGGCCAACAGGTCCACTTCGTGGCCCACCCACTGCTGAGCATAAGCAAAGGCGATCGGTTGCTGCAATGCCATCAGCCGATCGACACGCTGGGCCTTGACTTCTTCGGGCAGATGATCCGGGAGGCGATCGGCCGGCGTACCCGGCTCGCGGGAGTAGGGAAACACTCCCAGCCGGGCAAATTTCGTCTCCTGAACAAACTCGCACAACTCGGCAAATTCCGCTTCAGTCTCGCCCGGAAACCCAACAATAAACGTCGTTCGCAACGCCAGACCGGGAATTGCTGCACGCAGCTTCTTCAGCAGGGCCACGGTGTCGGCCTTGTTGACCCGGCGTTGCATCCGCTTGAGCATACGATCGTTGATATGTTGCAACGGCATATCAAGATACGGTACGATGCGTGGGCGGGCCGATTCTCCACTGGCCTGGGCTAAAACTTCGATCAACTCGTCGGTGAAAAAGATGGGGTAGGTGTAGAGCAGCCGAATCCACTGTAGCCCCTCGACCCGGAGCAATTCTCGCAGCAGAGCCGCCAGCCGCACCTCGCCATACAGATCCAGGCCATAGTAGGTGGTGTCTTGAGCGACGATGACCAACTCGCGCATCCCATCGCCGACCAACTGCCGGGCCTCTCGCACCACCTCTTCGATCGGCTTGCTCAGGTGCTTGCCGCGCATGCTGGGAATAGCACAAAACGTACAGAGCCGATCGCATCCTTCGCTGATCTTCAGGTAGCCGAAATGCTTGGGTGTGATAACCCGTAGCCGTTCGGTATCGGGCAAGGCCTTGACCGGCGCAGGGCGAAACAAACTGCGTTGCTCCGCTGCCAGCCGCCTTTGCCGGGTGCGATCGACCACCTGCACGATCTCTTCGCGACCATGCACCCCGACAATTTGATCGACCCCCGGCACCTCTTGGAGCAGCGCCTCGCCTTTGCGTTCAGCCAGGCAACCAGCCACCACGACCGAGCCGAGCCGGCCCTGTTGCTTCAGTTGGAGCATCTCGCGGATGACCCCCAGCGACTCTTGCCGAGCTGGCTCGATAAAACCGCAGGTGTTGACCACGACCACATCGGCCCCGTCGGCTTCGGCCGTCAGGGTATAGCCAGCCTGGGCGAGTTGGCCAAGCATTCGTTCGGAATCGACCTGATTTTTAGGGCAACCTAGGCTGACGAAGGCATAGGTTCGGGCCGGCTCGGTCATTCGTCGCTCACAAAAAGACCCTGTGGGGAACACTAGACCATCATAGACTCGCGTCCGCTCACGTCAACGGTTGCTCGTGTGACCCTCGAAATCCTAGTCCCTTCATCAAGTCAGTAGGCCACCAGGTCGTCAGCCCATCGGTCGCTCCGCTGGGTTTTTTCCCTCCGAAGGGCTAGTCATCTCGGTTGCTGTTGAAAGTGGTAAGCAGTCTCTAGTAGACACCGGCCAGCGTCCGGCCTGTAACAACGCCAGCAGTCCCAACACATGCTTGCAATGGCCGTGCCGCAAAAAACCCAAGCAATCGCAATCGCATTCCTCGGCCGTGCCGATGCGTAGATGATAGAGTGTGCCCAGGCCGGTGCGGTGCAGAGCGAAGCCTCGTCCGCCAATCTCACAAGGAATCTCGCACAGGGTGTAAAAGGTCGCCTGGTCGGCGTCGCGCAGGCAAACAATCGCCACGCCGTTGGGGTCCGGCGGACGGATCAATCGGATCGTGCGCAGTTGCGGTCGATTGCTACGGCTCATGTCGCCCTCCTGGGCGATTGCCCTCCGTTAAAGTAGATTAAGTGAGATAGCTTCCGGAGGAAATCCCATGCCACAACTCACCATCCAGGGCGTCGGCTCGTTCGACGTTCCCGCTGGGAAACGCCTCGTTTTGGCTCTGACTGACGAGGCTGGCCAAGACCAACTGCACGCCTGCGGCGGCAATGCCCGCTGCACTACTTGCCGCGTCGAATTCCTCGCTGGCGAACCGGAGAAAATGACCGTCGCCGAAAAAAACTGTCTGTCGACCAAGGGTATTCATGGCGTGCGGCTAAGTTGTCAGATCGCTTGCGAAAGCGACATGACTGTCCGTGTCATCAGCCGCCTGGCCGGTAGTGGACGTGCGGATGCCGGCAAGCGACCGGCGGACACCATTCAACCCGAACCGGTCGAATGGACCACCAAGTGAGGTTGCCATGCAGGTGTGCGTCTTACTGCTGGCGTTGGTCCCGTTGGCCGATGCCTGGCCGGAATTTCGTGGCCCCACAGGCCAGGGGCTGTCCACGGCCAAGAACGTCCCTACTGAGTGGGGGCCGGAGAAAAATCTGGTCTGGAAGCGAGCAATTGCCGGCAAGGCCTGGTCGTCGCCGGTGATTGCCGACGGCCACATCTACCTCAGCACGGCGATCGGCAGCGAGCAATTGGAGTTGCGGTTGCTGTGCCTGGATGCGGCCACAGGGCGTGAGCAGTGGAACACGTTGCTATTTCGCAAAAAGGCACACAAGCAACACCCCAAGAACAGTCAGGCCAGCCCGACGCCGATCGTGGATGTCGCGAGCGGATGCATTTATGTTCATTTTGGGCCATATGGCACCGCCTGTGTCGACAGCAGGGGCAAGCCCAAGTGGAAGAACGACCAGTTGGACTTTGCCCCAGTCCACGGCACGGGTGGTTCGCCGGCGCTAGTTGACGGGCTGCTAGTGTTCACACGCGACGGAGCCAGCATTCGTGAATTGGTAGCCCTGGACGCTGCCACGGGCAAGGTGAAATGGCAAACGAAACGTACCCCGGTGAGCGGCAATGCTTTCTCCTTCGGCACGCCGTTGGTCATCACGGTCAAGGGCCAAAAGCAGATCATCAGCCCAGCAAGCGGCATGGTGGGAGCCTACGACGTGGCCACGGGCAAAGAGATCTGGCGGGTGATGTATAAAGGGTACTCGGTGATTCCCCGGCCGGTCTTTGCGCATGGCATGATCTTCATCGGCACCGGGTACGATAGCCCCAGCGTCTTGGCCATCCGGCCTGACGGCCGCGGCGATGTGACCCCCAGCCATGTGGTGTGGAAGACCCACACGCGAGCGCCACACACGCCCTCGCTGTTAGTCGTCGGCGACGAACTGTACATGGTCAGCGATGCCGGCTTCGCTTCGTGTTTGGATGCTCGTACGGGCAAAGTTCACTGGAGCCAACGCTTGGCCGGCAAAGGCTACTCGGCCTCGCCGATTGCCGTGGGAGATTTGATTTATTTCCTCTCAGAAGATGGCGTCGGCACCGTGATTCGGGCTGGCACCACGTTTCAGAGCGTGGCAACCAACCGCCTGGGGGAGCGCACCTTGGCCAGCTATGCCGTTTTGGACAATGCGCTCTTTGTCCGCAGCGAAACGCATTTATTCCGCTTCGGGAACAAGTAACGGCTATCGCATCTGTCCCGATAGTCGATGCTTGCCGATGCTTGACCTAAGAGAAAAGGGAAGCGGCGGCCCCGGGTCGATCAACCTGACAAGATGTCTGGCCCAACAAGATACGCTGGACTTCGGCTAGGCTGTCGGCCAAGTGGGTGTGGGGGTGGCCGCGTAGCTGCTCGGCGGTGTGGGTGCCGGTGGTCACGCCGATCACCAGGCCACAGCCGGCCGCAGTCCCTTCGCCTAGGTCGGCGGCGGTATCGCCGACTTTGGCTACCTTTTTGGGATCGCTCACGTTCAGGCGACGCATCAACTCATGAATCATATCAGGATATGGCCGACCGCGTGCGACTTCATCGCTGCAAACTACGGCATCGCAGCCGGTCGGCGGATGCCAGTTGAGCCGCGTCAACAAGATATCGGTAATCTCGCGACTGAACCCGGTGTTAAGGGCCACCCTAAGACCCGCAACACGAAGGCTTCTGATCAGTTCGTGGGCCCCGTCGATTTCACGAACCTCGGGTGAGGTGGCGTAGTACTGCTTCATCCGGGTCACAAAGTCGTCGTGTACGGCCTGAACCTCCGCCTCGCTAGGCGTGCGGCCGGCTCGTGTCAGCAACAGCCGTACCGCCTGGGGTTTGGGCAACCCCATTACAGCCGTGACCGCTTCCGCCTGGGCAGTGACACCGACGGCGGCCAGGGCCCCGCGAAAGGCCACTCCCACAGCATCGGGGTCATGCACGGTTGTACCGGCCAGATCCAACACCACCAGTTCGAGCGTCATAGCAGTTCCTCCACGAGTTGATCGGCCAGGCCAAAAGAAAGCGTCATGCCCGCTCCGCCGACGCCGGTGACCGCGAAGACATCGCGGGACGGCTCAACCACAACATAAGAACGTGTTGGATGTTTGACATAAATGCCATGCCACCGCGCGGCGATGCGAAGATCGGGGATATGCACCAACCGCCGCAGATACGCCAACACCAGTTCATCGAGTTCCGGGCGATCGAACGGGTCGATGGCGTCGCCGTAGTGGTGGGTGTCGCCCAGCACCAGTTCGCCCTGGCCGTTTTGCGCTGCCATCACATGGATGCCATGCTCCCCATAGGCGGGAAGCTCCTCGTCCAGACGCACAGCCAGGGCCGGCAGACTGGGGCAATCAGCAAACGCCTTGTAATGTCGCAGCGTCAGGCCGCCAGCCATCATCGTGCCTAGGCGAAAATCACGATACGGCGCTGTGCGCATCATCTGCAACTTGACCGGCACCAATTCGCTGCGGGCGAACGACTCTGGCGCTAAATCGCGAAAATCGGCCCCTGTGGCGAGAATCAGCCGCCGTGCCGCATGACTGCCCCGAGTGGTGTGAATCTGCGGCAAGTGGTAGCCGATGACCGTCGTATCAAAGAAAAACTGCACGCCGTAGCGGCGCTGGAGCCAGTCGGGCAACTCGGCGATGACTTGACGCGGATCAACGCCGACCTCGCGCGGACTCCACAGGCCGGCTTGCAACCCCTGCGGCTGCACCGCCGGGAAACGCCGCAACACCTCGCTGGGGCTGAGACACTCCACGCCGTACTCCTGGCCGTGGCGTTGGACAAACTCGCGCAAGACGGCAGCTTCGTCTTCATGGTAGGCCAAATGTAACGAGCCGCTCTCGGTATGCCACAGCCCCGAGCTACGCAGCACTTCCAACCAGATGTCTCGGCTGCGCAAGGCCAGAGCATACATCGAACCGGACGGTTGACCAATCGGCCAGATCATACCGAAGTTGCGGATCGACGCCCCCTGAGCGCGGCGGCCCCGCTCAAACACGGCAACCCGCAGGCCCCGTCGTGCCAACGCATAAGCATGGGCCAGCCCAAGGATGCCGGCTCCGGCAATGGCCACATCATAGCTTTGTGTCATGCTCCGTTCCTTATGAGCGATTCCAACAGCGGCCGATACGTTTCTATTCCAGGGAGGGCCAAACCGGGAATCTTAGCAGCGTCGTCCCAATGTCGCAACTGCACCGCCTGACGCCAAAACGGCGACTGTTCAAAGGCAGCCTGCTCAGCCGGCGACATCGGCCCGCCCTGCAGAGCCAGACTCCGCTAGATCGGA
>JBDNDE010000209.1:0-8487 GCA_046719305.1 Gemmataceae bacterium
TGAGGTCGCAACCGGCAACGTACCAATCGGGCCGCAACTGAGCCAGGGCGTGAACAACATCGCCGCCGCCACAGGCCACATCCAGAACGCGCACCGAACGTAGACCGCGCCGCAGCTGGAAGCGAGCGATTTCGGTAGCCAACGAACGCGCCGTTAGCGACAAGCGATTGACGCGAGCTAGAGCGGCCAGGGCGCGATGGTGTTCGCCCGCTTGCAGGTCAGGTTGATCCATGATTTCCGGCTCGAGCCGGCGAAAGCGCATGCTCATCCGTTATTTATACCTCATAAACCTTAGGCCGCTTCTCTGGGGTCGGCTCGGCCTTGGCCAAAATCTCTCGCACCATCTGGGGCAAGTCGGCCTGGCCCAGTAAGAGATAGTTCATGGTCGCCGTCAGCGGACTACTGCGACGGCTGCCGAAATGCACATCGGGCGGTCGGCCCACCTTGCTACAGGCCAAAGCCACCGCGGCGATGGTGTGAGGCAACGACCGCGAGCCGCGTATCTGAATGGTTTGGCGGCCATCTCGTTCGATCATAGTCAGGCGAGCTTTGTCGCCGGGCAAGTCCCCCTGGTGGCCCATCTCGATTTCTAGCACGATCACCGGGGTATCATCGCTCAGGCCGGCCTTGTGGCGCACTTCCTGCTCGACATCACGCGGAGTGCGATCATCCAACGGGTCTGGGATCAGCACTTGATATTCGTGATGGACCGCCTTGTAGAAGCGTTCTTCGCTGACGGGATCGGCAAACTCAAACGGCTCGAAGGAGGTATCGGTGCCCCGCCCCAGCCGAACTACCAGTGCCAGCAGCAGCACCATAGCCACGAAGCCGCCGGCGATGATCAGACCGGACGATCCGCGTAGGGCGACCATACCTAACAAGGCCAGAAACAACACACTAGCCAGCGAAAACGGCGTGGCCAGCAGCCAGGCCCAGCCGCCCATTCCCCAGCCACGACCTCGTTCGCGTAAGTCGGTAGCAGCTGCGAACGCGGCAGCGGCTAAGATGGCCAAGACACTGGCGGCATAAGCCCACATGAGGTCTTCGACCATAGCACCGAAAACGACGGTGACTACAAGAATCAACGCGTTGAATAGGTGCGTGATCAACCCCAACCGCTGCGTCCATTCCAGTTGCAGGCCAAACTTGCCCAACAACCCCGGTACCACGTCCGTTAATGTCACTGTAGACGCGGCCCCAGCTAACACTAGGATCAGCACAGCGCTGAGATCGTACAGAGTGCCAAAGGCGGTGCCAAAGTACGGAGCAATCTCGTCGTGTGCCGACAGGCCCGAACGCAGCAAACCACCGTGGGCCAGATATGCCAACGCCCGGTGATGCACGATGCCCGCGTCATCACGCAGCCCTTCCAGCGGTACCACTAGCCCTACAGCCGAAACGCTGACTAGCACCAGTGCGCTCATTAGCACCGCTGCCGTGATCAGCATCAGCCGAGCGTTGAAGATGCGGCCAAGCGGTTTGTTTGGGTCGTCCTCGTTGCGGCCCCGGATCAGCGGCACCGAGACAAGGGCTAGCTCAAAGCCCGACAGGCCAATCGCCATAGGCGGAAAGGTCACCAGCGTGAGCAGGCCTAGAAAAGCCAGCGTGCCCCCCGCGTTGGTGCGAACATCGCCTAGGACGCGCGGGAGTGCTTCCTGCCAGTCGCGTAAGATGTCGGGGTGTTGCACTAGGTATTGCCAGGTCGGCACTAGCACCAGTAGGTTCACCGTCAGGAACAGCAGCACCACCATCACTGCCGAACGGAGAAAGCCCCGATCCAGGCTACGAACCAGCCAGAAATAGAAGCCAAAGGCCAGGATGGCCAACAGGACCGAGACGACCAGACGTTCGGATAGGGCGTCGAAAAACGCCCCACGCAACGGTTCGGGCAACGCCTGACGAATCGCCTCGGGGTTGCTCCGCCACAGGTCGCTTTGTGCGCGAAAGAGCGGATTAGCCGTTAGATGCTCGGCAGCGTCGGCAGTAGAGAGCGACCGAGTCATGATGTAGTCGGTGCCCAGAAAACCGACTAGCATCAACACTAGCAGCTTACCGCGCCAGCCGGGCCACCGCCGTTCCAGCAGGCCAATCACCCCCTCACCATGAGGCGTCCGGCCGACAATATACAAATACACGGGCAAAGCAACTACAAGCGTGAGCAAGCCCACCCCGATCGCCACCAGCGGCACCAGCAAATGGGTATCGGCAACGGCCACGGGCAGCCCTTCGGCCTGCATCAAGGCAATCGAGGGCAAATAAGCCAAACTGCTGAAATAATCCAGGCCCACAAGGCAAAGCACGATCCACCAGGCATACTGGTGTTGGCCTCGGCGCTGGGCGGTGGTGTCGCTCATGGTAGGCATCCTCCGGGCGAAGGTCGCCCCTGTCAGGGTTTAGCTTTCTCTGGGACTACTTCCAAAATCAGCGTGACCGCCGTGCCTTCCTTGGGTATCCTCTTGGTGTTGGCCTGATAGATTCGCTCGTCGAACTTCTTGGGGCTGGCGACCGGCAGGTCCAACAGAGCCGAATCCATGTTGCACACACAGACCACATCGCCGTAATTGGCCAGATAGTAATCGGGTTTGCCCGGTCCTTCGGGATGCGGAACCAGCTTGCTACCACCAAACACCCAGTCGCTGGTCAACGCTTTGCCGGTCTTGGCTTCGACGATCCATTCTCGGGCCGAAAGCTCCACCGCCTTGCCTTCCTGTTCATAACGCAGGCGGATGGCCACCGTGCTACCGCTAGCTGGGGTGTACTTCGGCCGAAATTGCACCGGCTTACCGGCTTTTGCGCCGGCGAGTTCCAAGGCAGTGTGCAGATGCCGAGCGTCCAAATCGCTAGCCAGGATGTATTCGTGTTCTTTTTTACCGGTACGAGTGAGCAACCCTTCCAATGGCCCCTTGGTCAGGACTACCTTGGCCTGAACCAGGACGCGGCGCTGCTTGCCCTCGAACTCCACTTGGACATTCGGACCCACCTTCACCGATTTGATCTCGGCCTTGGCAGCCGGACTTTGAGCCAAAGCTAGAGCGCTCAGCAGGAGCAACTCGGTCATGACGATTCTCCTCCCCAGGATGGAGTGGCTTGCTTCCCCATAGCTGCTTCGAGGGCCATCGTTGGCTCTATGGTCCGCTCGCGAGCGCGGCAATGGCCGATTGACACCACAGCAGCGGCCGGTTAGCCTGGGATTATCCTACCGGGTTCCACACGAGAGACATTTCATGGCCGAGTTGCCCACTACGGCGTTTGATGAGTCGATGGCTGCCGCCCTAGATGAGGCGCTGGAAAAGCTGCGACGCGGCGAAGTGCTGGATCGGGCCGCCTTGCTGGCGCGTTATCCCGCTCTGGTGAGCATGCTGGGCACGCTGGATCAGCTGCTTCCCCCGCCTGCGACTTTGCCGCCTTGTGTCGGCCGCTATCGCATCGAACGCGAACTGGGCACCGGCGGCTTTGGGGTCGTTTACCTGGCCCACGACCCGGATATTGGCCGCAAAGTCGCCGTCAAAGTGCTACATCCCGGGCGGCTCGACGACCCCCAGGTAGTGGCCCGGTTTCAACGCGAGGCCCGAGCCATCGGCCGGCTTAGCCACCCTAACATCGTGGCATTGTTTGACTTTAGCCCCAACGGGCCACCGTACTACTTCGTGACTGAGTATGTCGAAGGGGTCGATCCGCGTCAGTGGTGCCAGGATAAGCAAGCGACGCCGCGCCAGATCGCCGAGTTGGTCGCCCGCATTGCTGAGGCAGTCGAGTATGCCCATCGCCAGGGGATCTGTCATCGCGACCTGAAGCCAGCCAACGTACTAGTCGACGAGAGCGGCCAACCGCATGTGTTGGATTTCGGCCTGGCGCGGCTGGATTGGAGCGAGGTTGCCTCCCGCGATGCGCCTACTGGCGAAGGGGCGATTCTCGGCTCGATGCCGTATATGTCTCCAGAGCAAATCAGTGGGCGCAGTCACGAAGCTGATGCACGAAGTGATGTTTATTCGTTGGGAGTGATTCTGTACGAGTTGCTCACCGGCACCCTACCCTTCAACGGTCCGTTGCACACGCTGGCCGTGCGAGTGCTGGAGGAAACCCCCCGCCGACCGCGTGCGCTTGTGCGTAGTCTTCCCGAGCCGCTTGAAGCTATCTGCCTTCGCGCCCTAAACAAAAAACCGGCCCAGCGATACGAAAGTGCCGCCCAATTCGCAGCCGATTTGCGGGCCTTCTTGGCAGGGCAGCCCATCCGCGCTCAGCGCGAGACAGTGCTGATGCAGGTGCGGCGGTTTCTCGACCGACGCAATATGGACCTGCTGCGTCCCGGTTGGCCACGCCTGCTGGTCTTGCTGGGTTTGGTCATCTTTGCCGGCTCGGGCCTGTGCAACTATTGGGAATGGACTCTCGCCCCCCTTGCTGCTTGGTGGGCCATCCTAGCTACCAAAGCGGTTCAAGTAGCCGTCATGCTCGGTTTGGCCGTGCCCCTCCGTCCCCGGCCCGAGGGCGAGTCACCGCATCTGACGCCGGCCGAGCGACAAATCTGGAGCCTGATCCCCGGCTACTATGGGGCGTTTGTGATGTTATTTGTGCTCAATCGACTCCTTCCTGAGCCAATTCCCCCAGCCCCGATCGCAGCTCTGTTCAGCGGTATGGGCTACGCCAGCTTGGGCGCGACCATCTGGGGTTGGTTTTACGTCTGGTCGGCGTTCTTTTTCCTGCTGGCCGTGGTCATCGCTCTGCTACCGGGCTACGGCTTCATCTTGCTTGGGGCCGGCTGGCTGGTGTGCCTGTGGATCGGCGGTTTGCACATGCACTGGACAGACTAAAACGATCCAGGGCGAACGATAGGCAGCGGGCGGTGGGCGAAGAATGATCATAGGATTAACAACACCTTCGCACATCAAGAAGCAGGTGAGGCTTAGGAAGCAGGTGAGGCCGTGTAGCTGCGGCCTTTCCAACTTGATGAACCGCCCGACAAGCGTCGTAGCAGGGCGTACCATTGGATCGCCAGCAGGAGGCTGATGCCCAGCGGATGCAACACTGCGCCCAGCAGTGATTGGCGGAAGCGATACACCCCCGCCAGACGCGGCACCATCGCCAGTAACGCCGCGACGACGGATAGCCCGATCGTCCATGGCCCCAACTCCCCGAGGCCCATACCGGCCAATCCTAGCAAAACAAATGGCAGCACTTGGCCCAGGCCCAACAAGAGGGTCGCAGGTACAATCATCGCCGGGGCGGCAAGCCCTTCCGTGGCGTTTTTGGCCAGTCCGAACCACACTTCGGCGGCATTGCGGTACATGCGGCAGGAGGCCAAGGCCGTGGCATCGCACAGATCGGTTTTCTTGCCTGCCATCCGAAACGCCCGGGGCAACTTCACCCCGTCATGCAAACTGGTGCGAATGACGGCATGTCCGCCCATCTGCTGATACGCTTCGGCTCGGGCCAGAAATAATTGGCCACAACCCGCCCCGAGGGCCGGCAGAGGATCGGTACGCATGCGGGCGATCGGCAGAAAGCCTAACAGAATGAAATGAATCAGCGGAATCAACAGCTTTTCCAGCAGCGTCCCGGTCTGTTGCCGCGGAATACCGCTGACCAGATCGGCTCCCGAAGAGAGCAGAAAGCCGACCAGTCGAGCGATACCTTCTGGTTCCAAGCGAACATCGGCATCGATGAACAACAAGAGCGGGTGTTGTGCCCGACTGGCCAGCACATGGCACGCATGTTGTTTACCACACCAGCCGGGGGGAAGCTCGGGGGCCGATTCCAAGCGCACCCGGGGATCTTCGGCAGCCAAGGCGTGAACGATCGCGGCGGTGCGGTCGCTGGAATGGTCATCCAGCACCACCACTTCCAGTGTCACGCCCCGATTGGTCAAGGCGGAACGTACCGCGGTTTCGATGACGGCCTCTTCGTTGCGGGCAGGAATCAGCACCGAGACAGCAGGAAGAACAGTCTCGGGACCAGGCAGCGGCGGCGTGCGATACTGCGCCAAGTTGGCCAGGTACAATAACGCCGGCACTGCGGCTAGGGTCAGTGCGACGCCTGCCAGCACAATCATCCAGCGTCTCCCAAGCCCGCAGGAGTGGAGAGATGGACCCCCGAACCGGCGGACAATTTCAAACTGTCGCGGTGGCTGGGGGTGAAGCCTTTGCCCCTGAGCAGGGCTTTGAAACGTCGCCACAAGTCGTAGACACCGCCCACGCCCACGGTGCCGCCGGCTAGGGTCTCAAAGCGAGCCTCGTCCTGGGTGGCAGCGAGGACAGCTAATTCGTCCATCGCCCGCGTCAAACTGCTCTGCACGATCTCGACCCATTGCTCGACCGTGCGGGCGCGGCCCTCGCCCACTTCGATCGGTGTGCCAAAATGGGCCAACGCCTCGGGAGTGCGTTCTTGCCAGAATGGATACTCCAAGGCCAATGGCAGCACGATCACCTCGCGGAGCCGACGCAACAAGTGTCCGACCCCCGGACGCAGGGTTACCGGCCGTTCCCGAGGATCAGCGAAGCGGCCCTGGGCGGTTAGCCACATCGCCCGGTTGGATCCGCTAAGAATAGCGGCACTGGTGCGGAGGAAAGCAATCGCGCCTTGGGGGGTGTTCTGGACACCAAACAGACCCAACGGCTCGAAGATCGGGTATTGTTTCAGGGCCGCCGCCTCGATCGGTGCATAGTGGGCATAATCGGGGAAGAGTTCGCTTAAGACCATGCCAAAGAGCGGATCCCACCACGAGGGATGATTCAGCACCACCAGCACTGGCTTGCCCTGGGTACTCGGTGGTAGGCCGGTCTTGGACAGACGGATGGCATGAAAACGCTGAGCCATCCATCGGCGGAAGTAAGGAATGAAGAATTTCACACGCCAGGGCACCCGCTTGGGCAGCGCGACCGGCTCGAGCTCACGGACTTGGCGGTTCAGCGCGGCGGGGGGCACGCTCGGAACGCTGACGCTGACTGGCTGGCCGGCGTTGGCCGCTGCGCTACGCGGGCAGCTGCGGACGACTGCCTCGTCTTTGTCCAAGGTGTCGGCAGCGATCCAGCCGGACATCAGCACCATCGGCATACCGGGGCCAGGATGCGCGGCTCCGCCGGCAAGATATAACCCCTGCAGATCGGGGCTGCGATTGGCGGGTTTGAACGCTCCGAAGTAGGCACCGTGGCTGGCCAAGCCATAGATCGCGCCATCCAGCACACCGTAACGATTGTGGATGTCTTGGGGCGTAAGCGTTCCTTCGGTGACGATGCGTTCCTCCAGATCCGGCATCCCGCCTGTCGTCTTCATCTTGTTGAGAATCACCTGACGATACTCCGGCAGCATCTTCCGCCAATCATGGCCTGGTCGCAGGTACGGGGCATGGACCAGGATGTAGAGCGCTTCGCCGCCTTCCGGGGCAACGGCCGGCTCGCTTCGCGACGGAGCGCAGACGTAACACGTCGGGTCCGGCGCGGGGATGCCCTTGTTATAGATGGCGTCAAACTCCTCGTGCGGATCACGCGAGAAGACAAAGTTGTGATGCGCCACATGGTCGTAAGCCTTTTTCAGCCCCAGGTATAGCACCACTCCCGAACAGGCCGGCTCGTATTTGCGGCGGCTCTCGAACTTCTTGGCCGCTAAGCTGCCTGCCAGCAACTCGCGATGGGTCCGCACACTGTCGGCGTTGGAGATGACGGCAGCCAGTTCGATTTTTTCGCCGGCCTCGGTTTCGACACCAGTGACGCGGCGGGCGGCGTCGTCACGCAAAATCTGTTTGATGCCTGTCTCGGTGCGGATCTCCACGCCCAGTTCGCTGGCCAATTGGGCTAAAGCGCGGGGCACGGCTCCGGTCCCACCGAGGGGATACCAGATGCCCTCTTGAGTCTGCATATGGGCGATGCCACACAGCACCGCCGGGGAGTTATCTGGCGACGAGCCAACGTATTGGGTGAAATGGTCGATCATCTGAGCGACACGAGCTTCGGGCACATGCTGGCGCACCACCTGGGCGACCGTGCTGCCCATTTTCATGGCCAACACATCGCTGAGCATCGCAGGGTCAAGCAGGCTCTTCCAATTCATCATGTCCCAGATCGACCCAATCGACCGCCAAAAGAAAAATCGGTCGCTGATGCGATGCAGCCGCTCGGCAAAGTTCAAGAATTTGTCATAGCCGGCCGCGGTGTTGCTGCCTGGGGCAAACTGCTCTAGGTTTTGCTTCATCGCTTCTTTGTCGGCAAGCAGATCCAGCACACCGCCGCCCTCGAAGAACGAGCGCCACTGAGGCTTGCACTCAACCAAAGTGAGGTAGTCTTCGAGCTTTTTGCCTGCCTCGGCGAAGATGCGGCGCAACACGCTGGGCAGGGTAAGAATAGTTGGCCCCATGTCGAAGCGAAAACCGTCGCGATGGAGTACAGCGGCTTTGCCCCCAGCCCAGGCATTGCGTTCAAACAGACTCACCGGGTAGCCGCGTGCCGCCAAGACACAGGCAGCAGCGAGTCCACCGAGTCCTCCTCCAACGATGCCAAT
>JBDNDE010000021.1:0-24729 GCA_046719305.1 Gemmataceae bacterium
AGAGAACGATCTGATCAGTTGGATACTCTTTAAGAGAAAACAGGCGACGCAGCGGGATGAAGCGGGTGCGTGAAGAGAGGATACGGCGGACTTCACCTTCGTGTTGCATGCGTTCCTGGTCGTCCTCGCTGTAGACCGCTCCGCCTTCATCGGCCCAACGCGGCACGGGTCGCCCAAAGTAGTGAGCCATGACCGTGTGAGTGATCTCGTGAGGCAAGACGCTGGCGATGATGCGTTCCATTTTGCCTTCCACCTGCATCTTGGTGGGCAGATAGCTTCCCCCGCCGAGCATAAACTGCGTAAAGCCTCCCGATTGACCGAAGTTGACCACCACCTCCAGCGGGCAGCGTTGCGGCCAATTGGGCATTTCTCGGCCGAGCCACTCTTTGGCTTTGGCTTTGCGATAATACTCGGCCCACTGACCGAGGCGTTCGGCCAAGGCTTCGCTTCCCCCTGGGACGTTGATAACAAAGTTAGGGGTGGTCCATTTGGCCCCCATCATGACGAAGGTGGACAGGGCCAAAAGGATGGCGAAGACGGGACGGGAGAGCATGCGTTCACTCCTGACGCGGCCTGGGTTCGGAGCCGTTGAACCGTACAGGAAAAGGATGAAGGCAAAAGTTGAACCAAGAAAGGCGCGGAGGTGGGTTTTCCCCCAGATGGGTGTTGGATCTCGCAGGCAATTCGACAGTTACGACGTGGGCAAACCCGTTCGGGCTGCCGGAGATTCGCGGCGACGCCTGTAAACCTTACACGCCGAACAGTTAGCCAACGAGTAGAAACGACAAATTCCACCCGGGCTGCCCAGCTGGGTCAGTCGTCCGTTCCCGACACGGCGAGCAAAGCCCGGGAAACGACAGGAAAGGCCCGTGACGCAGCCTACGTCCGAGCTATCGAATGCTTGTCAGTCCGGCAGGCCGACTTCGCGGGCGTGGCTACGCAATTCATCTAGGTCGATTAATTCTAAGGCTCGCTCATGCGTTGCTGCTAATATCACTGGCGGAGCAACCCCCGCGTCGGCTGCCTCTTTCCACCGCGCTGCACACAGGCACCACTTGTCGCCCGGCTTGAGCCCCGGAAAACCGTAGGCCGGTATAGGCGTCGACAAATCGTTGCCGCGCGAGCGGGTAAATTCGAGAAATTCGGCGGTCATCTCGGCGCACACGGTGTGGCTACCGTGGTCGTGTGGCCCGGTTTCACACAAGCCGGTTCGATAGAAACCGGTCAGGGGATTGGTACAGCAGACGGCCAATGGGCCGCCCAAAACATTCTTGGCCTGTGTCATGTGGGAACTCCTACTTGCAATCGTCGAGCCAGGGCAGTGAGTTGGTTCCAGGTGCCCTCATCCAAGGCAATGCCGTCACGCTGGCGTTGCTCGCGGCAACGGCGTTCGGGATCACCGGGCAAGGTGATGGACGCCTCGGGGGCGATGGTCGGACAGCTACGGACGTTGGCCGCCAGGTTGCCCGTCTCGGTGCGAAAGTGAGCAATGCCGGCAAACCGCTCGGGGTCCAAGACGATAAAGACCACCGCGTTGGCCGATCGTGACTTCAGCCCCGGCGTGCTACACGGCGCACCGCTGAGGCCGCCGGCCAACATGTCCAGGAGCAGCCCCAGGCCGAAGCCTTTGTAGCTCTGCTCGCCGCCCAAAGGCAGGATGGTACCTGGTGGATCGGT
The DNA here is from genome assembly GCA_046719305.1 of Gemmataceae bacterium. Taxonomy (GTDB): domain Bacteria; phylum Planctomycetota; class Planctomycetia; order Gemmatales; family Gemmataceae; genus RGDT01. The sequence continues at coordinate 1,678 of JBDNDE010000021.1, forward strand.
GTATAAGGCTGCGGGATCCGTGGTCGGTCGGCCCTCGGCATCCAGCAGCCAGCCCGGCGGCAGCGGTTGCCCTTTATTCAACGCCACGCGGACTTTGCCTTCGGCACACACGCTGGGGCTGATGTCCAGCACAACCGGTTCGCCGCTCGTCGGTACCGCCATCAACAGCGGATTAGTGCCGATGCGGCCAGCCTTGCCTCCGGGAGGCGCGACGCGGATGCCGAAGCCGTGGCTGTTGACAGTGCCGATCAGCACCACCCCTTCCCGGGCCGCTCGTTCGCCGTATTCTCCCAGTCGGCCGATGTGCCCGCACTGATACAGAGTACCGGCAGCGATACCCAGGCCTCGCGCGCGGGGTATCAACATATCTAAAAGTCGATGTGCTTGTACTTGTCCAAAACCCCATTGGCCATCCGCTACGATTACCGCCGGGGTCTCGTGTTCGATGCGCAGGGTAACACCCGGTTGGAGGATGCCGGACTCCAAGGCTTGAATATACTGCACGACACGGATCACGCCGTGCGAATCGTGCCCGGCTAGTTGGGAATCGACTAGGCTTGCGGCCAGAATCGCCGCTTCTTCGACAGGGACCCCCGCAGCAGTGAATAGGGACTGAGCAAACACGCTCAGGTCAGCAGCGGCAAGCGTCGGCACGGGAATCCTCTCTGTAGAACTATCACTCTCTGGCATCATTCTAGCAAAAGGCCAAGCTCATGGGATACGAAGTACGCCGCCGCTCTGCTCCGGGCCAAAGCGGTCCCTACGGCACGTTGTACACCTTGCGCGGTCCGCAGGGCGACGAGGCCGAGATCTGGCCCGGCTTGGGGTTTAACGTCTTTCGCTGGTTCGCTGCCGGGGCCGAGCGGCTTTATGCCGACCCAGAACTGTTCAGCGGTAGCCGACCGACCCGTAGCGGGGTGCCGATTCTCTTTCCGTTTCCTAATCGCATTCGTGACGGCCGTTTCACTTGGGACGGTGTTGAATATGTGTTGCCGGCCAATGATCCGGCCCAGCGAAACGCCATTCACGGCTTCGGGTGTCGCAGCGTCTGGCGGGTCGTCGATCAGGGAGCCAACACCGAGTGTGCCTGGCTGACCGGGGAGTTTCGGGCCAGTGTCGATGTCGAGGGCTGGCATCGCGGGCTGTGGCCAGCTGATCACGCGATGCGGCTGACGGTGCGGTTGTCGCGCGGCACGCTACGTTTTGAAGCCACGGTCAGCAACCCTGACTCGGTGCCGCTGCCCTTTGGCCTAGGCTATCATCCTTATTTCCTGGCCGGTCCCGACACCCTGGTCGAATGCCCCGCGGCGCGTTATTGGCCGTTGCAGGCCAACTTGCCGACAGGCGAGCCGATTTCGGTCGAGGGGGCACGGGACTTGAACCGGCCGCGACCGCTGAGCGAGTTGCAGTTGGACGACCTGCTCACCGAGACTGGCGTCGGCGCTGCGCGGGTTGATGGACTGATCGAACGCGGCACTCTATATACCAGTGCGGGCACGCTGCGGTTGTTTGCTTCACCGGCGTTTCGTGAAATGGTTGTCTTCACGCCGCCGCATCGTCAGGCGATTTGCCTGGAGCCGTATACTTGCACTACAGATGCGGTGAATTTGGCCGCGCTGGGTTACGACACCGGATGGCAAGTTCTGAACCCTGCGCGAGATGGCCCAGCGACGTGGTCCGCCGTCATGGAATTTTGGTTATGAGGATGCCAAACGAATCGCTGATGTAGCACGACTCCCCAGAAAGAGATGAGCCATGCCCGGACGACGTAACAAACGCCACTTGCCCCTCAGCCGACGCGACGTTGCCCCAGCGGTCACTGCACGCCTGACCGCGCCGGCGTTGATCGTACTCGGTTCACCGGCCGAGGTGCTGAACGTGGTGGCGGCACGCCCTGATCTGAAGCCGACGTGCTACCAACTGGATTTACACCAGGCCAACAAATTACGCAGCCTGCTCGACGAAGCCGGCCTACAGGCGGAAGTTATCACCCTAGCCGACCTGTGGGATCTGCCTAGGTCGTTTGCATCGGCGTTGTTGCCTGCGACGCGTGGCGGCGAGCGGGAACTGAAGATCGACTTGATCGAACAAACCTGGCATGTGTTGCAAGATCGGGGTACGCTCACCGTCTGGTCGCCCTACGTCAACGATGCCTTCTTTCCAAGCCATCTCAAAAAGGTGTTCGGTCGGGTGCATCACGGGCCGCAGGATCAACCTGAGGGAAATAATGTTCTGTGGGTGCAGCGCGAAGGGGAGCGGCCGCGGCGGCGGCACGAGTTGACGTTTCAGGTGCGCATCGGCCAGGGGGAATCCTGCCGATTCGTCTCGCGTCCGGGGACGTTTAGTTATGGCACCTTCGATGATGGGGCGCGCGCCTTGTGTGAGGTGATGGAAATCGAGCCGGGCGACCGGGTCCTGGATCTGGGCTGCGGCGTGGGCACCAACGGCGTCTTTGCCGCTCAACGCGGTGCGGGCCATGTCGCCTTTGTCGATAGCAACGTCCGAGCCTGCGCCCTGGCACGGCTCAACGCCCAGGCCAACGGGTTGAAGGATTTCGAGGTCTTCGCGACCGCTACCGTGGAAGGGCCGACGCCGGATAGTTACGACGTGGCGATTGCCAACCCGCCGTATTTTGCCAACAGTGCCATCGCCCGGTTGTTCATCGAGCGGGCTAAGCAGTTGCTCACCCCCCAGGGGCGGTTTTTCATCGTCACCAAAACTCCCGAACAGATCGGCGATGTGGTCCTGGAGGTGTTCGGCGACGCAGTCGGCTACGAGAACCGCGGCTATACCATTTTGAAGGCCTAACGGCACAATCGCTTGGGACTCGATCGTCTGGAGTCGACCCTAGGAGCGTGGTGGGGCGTTTGCTATATTCGCCTCTATCTGCCTTAGGAGGCCAACATGCTCGTTGTTATGCAGGCGAACGCCACGGCTCAGCAGATCGAGGCCGTGTGCGTCGCGATTCGTCGGATGAATCTCACTCCTCACCCGCTGCCTGGGGCCACTCGTACGGCCGTGGGCATCACCGGCAACATTGCGGCCGTCGATCCGCGTAGCTTGGAGGTACTGCCTGGGGTGCTGGAACTGATTCGCGTCACCCGGCCGTACAAGCTGGTGGGACGCGAGATGCACCCCGATGACACGGTGGTGACCACCCCGCAGACGCGTTTTGGACCCGGCACCTTCACGATCATCGCTGGACCTTGCTCCGTAGAAAATGAAGACATGATCTTACGAACGGCCGAGTTTCTACGCAGCCAGGGGGTGAACCTAATGCGGGCCGGGGCGTTTAAGCCCCGCACCAGCCCCTACGCCTTCCAGGGCCTGGGCCAAAAAGGGCTGGACATCCTCGCCAAAGCCCGCGACCAGACCGGCATCGGCATCGTCACCGAACTCATGGACACCGACAACGCCACTGCCGTCGAACAGGTGGCCGATATTGTGCAAATCGGTGCCCGCAACATGCAGAACTTTGCCCTGCTACGCCGCGTCTCGCAAATGCGCAAACCGGTCCTGCTCAAACGCGGCATGGCCGCCACTCTCGATGAATGGCTCATGGCCGCAGAATATGTCATGGCTGGGGAGAACTATCAAGTGTTGCTGTGTGAGCGCGGTGTGCGGACCTTCAGCGACCACAGCCGCAACACGCTGGATCTGTCGGTGATCCCACCGGCCAAGTTTTTCTCGCATCTGCCTATCCTGGTCGATCCCAGCCACGGTACCGGCAAACGCGATTACGTGCCGGCCATGGCGATGGCAGGGCTGGCGGCTGGGGCCGACGGCCTGCTGGTGGAGGTACATCCTGAGCCAGACCGTGCCCTGAGCGATGGGGCGCAATCGCTGGATTTCGAGGGCTTCCGCACCCTCAAACGTCGCTTGCAGGAACTGGGCGCGGTCCTGGGCCGCTCCTTGGCCTAAGCTCGACGCCCCACACCGGATGCACCGCGCGATATTTCTTGCCCAACAGGCTCACGTTGGCCAGCTGCGTCGCCCCATCTCAGTTCAACTCCCGGCTGTTCCAGAGGACAGCCCAGACCGCCGGCAACCTGCAGGCGGCGGCCGGTTACGACCGGCAGTTGGTGTTCGGTATTGCGACCCTGGGCGTCAGTCCGCGGGTGGAGTCCGGGTACAACGCGATTGTCACGGGTGACGCGAACCAGTTCTCGCAAGCGCGCCGGCGGGTTCGGCGTCATGGTCTTGGTGCCGTACGCTGGTGTTGAGGGTCTGAACGCATTAACCAATGTGCCGATCCGCTTGCCGATGCCTACGGCGGGCGGGGTCATGATCCAAGCGGACGGCAAGCTGATGGCGGTGCCGCGTGGGATCGCATCGGCAGAGGTAGGGGTCATTACTTTCGCGGTGCCAGCCGAGGTCACCACTACGATTAGTGTCGCTGCGATGACAATGACCGGGCCTGGCGCTCCTGGTGGCACTACGCCCCCCACCCCACCGACTCGTCCCGCTGGTCGGGCACCGGAGTTTCCGGCGGGTGAACTGACCGAGTCCGGTTTTCTGTCGGCTATGGAAGAATTCCTCGGTGCCGGTTACACTGAAGTGACGCCCGGCAGCGGTCGGTACGTCTCGGCGGACGGGCTGCGACAAGTTCGATACGGGGCTCACGAAACCAGCGGGCCTCGCCACCACGCGCATTTCGAAGCTTACGACCGACCTGCGGGGCAGGGTGGTCGAGTGATCGAGAACAGTGTTGTTAACATCATTGCGGATTGAAATATGACCCAACCCACCATGTTTTACCGAGTTGTTCTGGGTGAACACCACAGACCCACGGGTTTCACCTATCACACAAAGAATGGGATGCCTCTTGAGGCTCCCAGCGAACTCCGGATCGTTCAGTTTCCGAACGATCCGGGGTGGTATCTGTTTTACTGTGACCCAACAGGTAAGGAGTTCACTGACACCTACCATGACACTCTGGACTCCGCTTTCGAGCAGGCTTTAGCGGAATTCGGCGTCGGGCAGAACGAGTGGCAGCTGGCCTAACCCAGCCGAACCCGGCGTTGCGGCGGACGGCGGGGGGTGTAGGCTTTCTGGGATTCCTAGCTCATCTGCCCCGCCGCTGCTGAACGGTGTCGTTACCGCACACGCATATTTCCCCTCTCCCACGTGAGTCCACCCGTTCCAGGGGGCTACTCCTTCCAGGCGGCTACTCCGTGAATGCTTTCGGGTCAGAACGGGGTTGCTCTTTGCCCCGGATGATCCCCTGCGAGAAGTGCAACTCTCAGGCCTTTAACACCGCCGGGTAGTCGTTCACGCAGGTGGCGTAGCCACTCCAGATGGTGAAGCCGCGGCCGGGCTCCAGCATGCGGCTATGTTGCCGAACCAGCTGCGGATGCAGTGTGGCGGACATCTCGTCTGAGGTGAAGTCGTTGCTCATCAAGACGCAATACTGTTGCCGACGTGGAGGGAACAGGTTAGCAGGATTGGCGAGACTTCCAGATCCTGTTTGACGCTCATTGGTCGTTGTGGTAAATTAAACATGCCCTTTAACGGCCATTCTGGCCTTGCAACGAGTACAACACATTATTTGATTCGTTCTATCACCTTAAACTCTCCAGAGGTGAAGTCATGTCGGTGCAGAGACGATTGCGTTCTAGAATCTGTGCATTCACATTGATTGAGTTGTTGGTGGTTATCGCTATCATCGCCATCCTAATCGGATTGTTGTTGCCGGCAGTTCAAAAGGTCCGTGAAGCCGCTGCCCGCATCTCGTGTTCGAATAACCTCAAACAAATGGGACTTGCCCTGCATTCAGCCAACGACAGCGTCGGCTATATGCCTCAATTCGGCTGGTCTTGGCCGAAGGGGAACCCTGCCTTGCGAAACAGTTCGACGTTCTGGTCAATTTTGCCATACCTCGAGCAGGAGGCGATGTTCGCGTCTTTAGCGGCCCATGGAGCCAACCAAAGTTCCTTCTTCAATATCTCCTCCCGACCCGTACCGGTGAAGGTTTATAACTGTCCATCTGACCCCACCAACCCGAACGGGTTAGGTGCTGGTTGGAACCTCAACAGTTACAGCGTCAACGGCATGGTTTTCTCGACTGGTCAATATCCCAGCATTGCTAGTTCGATACCCGATGGGACCTCGCACACAGTACTGATCGTCGAGCATATCGCCCTGTGCCCCAACCCAACCGGTGGCGCTACCTCGGTGGCGGGGCGGAATGTCTGGCCGGCTATCAACCTCAACACGGGCGACTCGGTCGTCTACTGGCCTGGAGCTACCACCACATCCAGCCCGCCAGGGGTCGGTCCTGGTATGTTTGGCGTCCAACATCCAACGGCGATGATTCCAGACCCAGCCAATGGCAACGTGATGAGTTGGAAGCGACCGCAAATCCGACCGAGCCTGGGAGTGACGGGAAACTGCGACCCCCTGACGGGTAGTTCCATGCATGCCGGAACGGTGCTAGTTGTTCTGGCCGATGGCAGCGTGCGGGGGGTCTCGGGGAGTATTAGCCTGCGTACTTGGAACGCGGTCCTCAGTCCGGCCGGTGGCGAGGTGCTGGGTAACGACTGGTAAGCGAGTAAACAAACCTGTTCTATCCGGAAATCTACGATTCCTGAGCTGCTTATGATTCTTCAATCGTTTCGCATCCTCATACTTTTCGCCTTGGGTATTGTATCCTTGAGTTGTGGCCATAGACCCGCATCGGCCACGATCGAAGGAGAGGTGGTTGTCGATGGTACGCCTTTGACCAAAGGGTTTATCGCCTTTGTACCTGCTGACTCGCTGGGAGAACCAGTCACTACTTCAATTGAGAACGGTCGATACCGCATAGTCACAACCGCTGGCCGTAAGTTTGTACAGATCTCCGCGCCGGTAGTTGTCAACCGGCGCAAAGATTCTGATGCCCCAGACGCTGCTTGGATCGAAGTGACTCAGGAGACTATTCCCCCGCGTTACAACGCGCAGACCGAGTTGACCTTCGATGCCCAAGCTGTGTCAATAAAAAAAGATTGGCATCTGTCCGTTAAGAAACGATAGTTGCCTTTCAGCAGGTATTCCAAAACCCCCGCGGGTGTGACCTACTGCTGGTTTGTCTGTAAAGCTCTTAGATCTTGTCCAGAACAGGCCACATCTCCCTTTCTTTGATTGCTGAGAAAGGGAAACACAACCCATCTGCTTTAATTTTCACCATGCGGTGGCTTACCTACCTCGTTCCCAGAAACGTGAACACCGATCGCTACTGAACTGAGCCAGACTGAGCCAGATTCCGCAGTACTACTGCCGCTGATGGACTAAGTTTAAATTGTTGGGTTCTTGTTAAGTCTTAGTCAACGTAACTGAGTTTAAGTCTTAGTCAACGTAACTGAGTTTAAGTCTTGGTCAACGTAACTGAGTTTAAGTCTTAGTCAACGTAACCGAGCGCCGCACGTGAACGACCATGACCAGTGTATTGATGATCGGACCGGAGATAGGAACGTGGCAATTAACGCGCTGGTGCCCCCTCGCTCCAGGTGATCATCCGTCGGGTCTGTTCAGCCAAAGGCCTTGATGTGGGGTGTAGTAGCATCTAGAGATGTCCTCCTTGCAGAAGCCAGTTGTCCTAGCGATGCCTCAACGTGATCTGCCCCGCGAATCGTTCCGACGAGAAACTATCGCCTAACGACGCCAACCCCGCCGAGCCGGCGATCCACTCGTGGGCGATCGGTCGCACGACTGGGCTGGTTCTCAGCAGCGCTCCAGGCGGCCGGCCAGACCCTAGCCCCGTTGCTGAGCGTAACCGCGGGCGGCCGTCCGTTGGGCGTCGAACGAATGGCCCTGGCTGCGTGCAGGACACGCCAAGGGCCTTGCCGATCAAGCCGTCCGATCGCCTGACCGCGTTCCTGTCCAGAGCAAACCCCTCACGCCGACGAGCAAAAGGCGTTTACTCAGCTGAACTGCACTTCAGCGAGACGGTCACGGCCTGCGGAGCGGATCGACGACGAGAGGTCGAGTGATCCCTCTGTCAAGACACGTCTTGATAGCAAACCGTTACGGCGACATAGGCTTGCCCTCCGATCGAGTTGGGGGATTATCCGTGGTCCGAGGCCGACCCCACGACCCAAGGGGGGGGTCGGTCCTGTCCGGTTTTTGCTGCTTGCGTGTTCGCTGCTGAAGCGTGTTCTCCTTGGCTGTCGCTAGGGTCGTTGGCCTGTCGGGCTGTGGCGATCTGAACCAATTGGTCTTCTACCGGGTCGTCTCCACCGAAGCGTCTGTTGATCTCAGCTACGACGTACCGGTGGTGGGCGATCGGACTCTGGTCGGCAATGCGAGACCGATCCGATTGGGCGGCGGCGGCCACGGTCCCAAGAAAGATTAAGGGGGTGAATGATGGGGGGAAGCTCCAGAACGGCCAGGGTGTGTCAACAGGGTGAGGTAGGAGCGTAAGGGAGTTGGGGCAAAGAGCTTCGAGTGGAAGTTTGATTGGTGGGGTCAGGCCGACTTGACACGGAACGGGTGTTTGATACAATAGTTTGAAACGATCGTTTGAAGCGAGCGTTTGGATCCTCCTCCCTTGCATGGATTCGGCTGCCTCATGGCTGACCTCGACCCCACTCGCCAACGCATCCTCGACGCGGCCGGCTCGCTCTTCGCCGTGCATGGCTTCGACGCGGTGAGCATCCGCGAGATTACGAAGGCGGCCGAGGTCAATACGGCAGCGGTCAACTATCACTTCCGCAACAAGGAAGAGTTGTACATTGCGGCCGTGCGTCATGCTTCGATCGAATGCGAACGGCTCACGCCGACACCGAATGACTGGCCCCCGGGAACGGCGGCGGAAGAGCGGTTACGCGACTACATTGCTGCATTCTTGCATCGCTTGATGCGTAGCGATGGCGTCGCCTGGCACCGGCTGCTGATCTTCCGCGAATTGGCCGAGCCGCGCCTGGGGGCCTGCGAACAATTCGTGGAAAACATGGTCCGGCCGTCGTTCCACGCGCTAATGGGCATCGTCCGCGATCTGGTGCCCGCCAACACTCCTGATCGGCTGGTTCGCCTGCTTTCGGCCAGTATCGTCGGCCAGATTCTCCACTATCACCATTGCCGACATGTGATTCGGTTACTGGAAGGAGCCGAAGGTTACGCCGCCTTGGAAGAACCAATACTCGTGGAACATATCACGCAGTTTTCGTTGGCTGCGCTTCGCGGTTATCCGTGGAAAACCAATGAGGGCTGCCCATGAGCATGGCGATAGTCTGCCGAGGGGTTACCAAAGAGTTCGGCCAAGGTGAAACGCGCGTGCAGGTGCTACGCGGGATTGATCTCGAACTGCCTTATGGGGAATTGGCGCTGCTGGTCGGGCCGTCGGGCTGTGGCAAAACAACGCTCATCTCCATTATCGCCGGCCTGCTGGATGCCACGGATGGCGAAGTGGAAGTGTTGGGTCAACCGCTCAGCCGATTATCCGGGGGGCGAAAGGTCGCATTCCGTGGGGCCAATATCGGCTTCGTCTTCCAACAATACAACCTGTTGCCCGCACTAACGGCGGCGGAAAATGCAGCCGTGCCGCTGCTGATCGCCCGCGTGCCCCGGGCCAAGGCGGTGCAACGCGGCAAAGAAATGCTGGCGGCTGTAGGCCTGGGGGACAAGGTCAACAGTTTGCCCAATCAGCTCTCCGGTGGCCAGCAACAGCGAGTGGCAATTGCTCGCGCCTTGATTCACGAGCCGCGACTGCTGGTGTGCGACGAACCCACAGCCGCTCTCGATGCCCAAAGCGGCCAAACGGTGATGGATCTGATCCGACGGGTGGCGGTGCAGCCAGATCGGGCAGTGATTGTGGTCACGCACGATAGCCGGGTCTATCACTTTGGCGACCGGATTGTTTCGATGTCCGATGGGCAGATTGAAAGGGTGCAAGAACATCTGGCCGGTTCTCCCGTGAATCATTAACGTGTGCGAGGATATCTCATGTTGCAAAAATTCGGACTGCCGGCTCTCGCGTTGGTAGCCCTGTGCTTTGCGGTGTACCATGTAGTGACGGCCAACCAGACACCGCCCAAGCTGGAACCGCCGGTGACCCCAGCCCGTACGCCGTATGGCAAAGGGGTGAGCGGGGCAGGGCTGGTGGAACCGGAAACGGAAAATATCAGCATCGGTTCGCATCTGTCGGGAATCGTCGAAACCGTGTTTGTCAAGGTGGGCGATCGAGTGCAATCGGGCCAGCCCTTGTTCCAACTCGACAGTCGCGCGATTCAGGCCGAGTTGGCCGTGCGTCAAGCGGCCTTGCGAGCTGCCCAGGTGCAGTTGGACAAGCTGCGTGCGATGCCCCGACCCAGCGAGCGGCCCTCGTTTGAGGCCCGGGTTCGTGAGGCCAAGGCGAATTGGCTGGACAAGCTCGATTTGCTCAACCGAGCCCGACGGTTGTACGCCTCACGAGCCAACAGCGAAGAAGAACGCGTTCGCGCTGAACAGGCCGAACAGGTGGCCCGTGAGCAATTGCGTAAGGCCGAGGCAGACTTGGCTCTGTTCAACGAGGGAGCCTGGAAGCCTGACGTGCAGATTGCCGAGGCAGCCGTCGCCCAGCAGAAGGCGATGGTGCAACAGACCCAAACAGAATTGGAGCGTCTGAAGGTCTTGGCTCCGCAGCTGCCGGTTTCGGAAATGGAGGTGCTACAGATCAACATTCGTCCGGGGGAATTCGTTCACACGCTTGGCGGTACGGCCTTTATCGTTTTGGGCAGCACTCGACGGCTGTATGTGCGTGTGGATATCGACGAGCATGACATTCATCGCTTCAACCCCGAGGCACCGGCCAAGGCGATGCTGCGTGGCGACCCAAAGCAGGAGTTTCCGTTAAGCTTCGTGCGCATCGAGCCGTATGTGATTCCGAAAAAGTCGCTGACGGGTCAGAACACCGAACGCGTCGATACTCGTGTGTTGCAGGTGATTTATGCTCTGGGGCCTGGACCACGCAAGTTGTTCGTTGGTCAGCAAGTTGACGTTTACATCGAGGATGCCGCCCACAAAGACTGATCCTCTTGTGGCGTGCATGCCGTGAACATCGGCTGCCATTCAGAGCATCGGCTCCATCTTGCTCTAGAACACGGTTGCTCGCGGTGGAGAGAATGGGGTTTGTGCGGCCGGGTATACGGGTTGCTAAGGCCGCGTTTCTTTCGGGAGATGGCCCCATGCCACACGACGCTCGATTGGGAATGGTCATTGGCGTCAGCGTGGTCATCCTATTCGCGGTGCTGTTCTTTGGCAAGGATGTTCCCACTCTGACGGGCAATGTCCAATCCCCCTCATCGCCCACTGCCGTGGTGTTGCCGATCCCCCCGGTGCCGGGGTTACCCTCGGTGATACCAGCTAACCGCAAGCACACGGTCGAAGAAGGCGAAACGCTGGTCAGTATCGCTGCCAAGTATTACGGCGATGGCCGCTTAGCCAGTTTTCTGTTTCGTGCCAACCGGGATCGGCTGATGGCTCCGGATCGGGTACCGCTGGGAACCATTCTGTACATTCCCGAGAAGCCAGCCGATCTGGCCCAACGATAGAGCAACTAAGCAAAAGAAAAAGCCTGGTCCGCGAAAGAAGAACAGACTTCCCCTGTGGACCAGGCCAAGATGGATCCCTGAAAGAGAATTCATCACCAAATCCATTCCATACCTAATTCGATGGACTGAATCCAGATATTATCACGCTGCAGTTGAAAACGTGGTCGATCGCCGCCCACAGCCGGACGTGTAGCCGGAGGTAGCAGGGAAGGATCGAGTACTGTGTCCACCTGCGGCATCACCGAGGCGGCCCGACACAGCAAAATGCCGTTGTACCCCACATGAAAACGAAGATTAGGCGTGGCTCGCAGGCTCAAGCCCGCACCGAATTCCGGTACCGCCATAAATTCGTTGCTCACGTGCCGGCCGGAGTTGCTTTCCAGGGCTAGAAAGCCGCCCCGCTCCACAAGGGCAGGGTTGCCCGGCACAAACACTTGTTGCGCTCCGCTGATCTGGACCTCCCGACGCAGATTGCCACCGGCCACTTTAGCCAGCAAGTGCAGATCAATGCTCGACGTGAGGGCCAGTTCCGCTCGTAGACCGATCTCCACGCCGTGGAATTCATTTTGGGCGCTGAAATCGTCCCGCGTGACAATCTGGGTGCCGGCTACGAAGTTAGGATCGATGACGTTGACCGTCTGCCGAACCCGGAAGGCTTCGTCGTAACGATAGAAGCGGTAGCCCAGCAGCGAATCGAGGCGAATCGTGCCGGTGTTGCAAAAGGTTTCAAACAGTCCAGCGGTGCCGTTGTAAAAATTGCCGCTCGCCACGCGAAAGTCGACTTGGCCGGCCGATACCTCCGGAAAAGCGACCAGGACTGCCTCTTGTGCCCCGCTGACCGCATTACGGTAGGGACGGGCCAAGATCGAGTTCCCATCGGAATTGGCCGCGAAGTTCACCGAGCGGCTGCCAAGCATGAGAAAACTCATCTCGCCGCCGACGGTGGCCTGGGGATGGAAAAACATGCCCGTGGTGAGGCGAAAGCCCGGTCGCATGGCTTCGTTGAAGCCGGCCGCAGCGGTGGGCGAGGCCCCAAAGAGAACGGAGGTACGCGGATCATCCAAGACGCCCGCTTGGAGGCGTTCAGTGTTCGGCGGAGCCGTGGTCAGCAGAGTAGCGCTGTTGGCAGGGCCGTTGATCCAGGCGAACAGGTAGTCGGCCCGCACCCAAAACCGCGAGGGCATCAGGGCATCGAGTGTTAAAGGGATGGTCTCAGGCATAGCGGCCGGATAGACGGGCGTAGCCAAACTCACCTCGCTTACCACCGTCCCCGAAGGAGGTAGCCCTTCCTGGCCTCGAACGGCCCCCGTCCCGAAGCAAGCCACGGCGACGGCAACGAGTAAACGGTTCCACATACCTTCGCCCCCACGGTGGAAAACAACACCAGCGCAACGAGTCGCATAGATTATTCATCGTCCGCCGAGAGAGCCAAACTTGTCGAAATTATCGATTGGACCATCAATCAGGCCGACCGAAGCAGGCAGTAAGGAGGAATCGACTTCCGGCCGCGAGGCTCGCCATGCAGGCTCAGCAGTTTAGAAGGTGCCTTTTCCCAAACGCTCGGGATCCTTCGGGGGGCCAAAGTTCGCAAGCCTTTGCTCACGCCGGCGAATATAAAAGGTTTCATCCTCTTTATGAAACACAATCGCCTGGGCAGCGGAGCGTTCACCATGCGGGCCTATGAATTGAATGGCGGCTTTGGATTCGATCACCTCTCGCTCGTGGAGCGGCCGACGCCCACACCGGGACCGGGACAGGTGCAGATTCGCTTGCGGGCCGTCTCGCTGAACTACCGGGATCTGCTAGTGATCAAGGGCCTGTACAACCCTCGGCTGCCGTTGCCGCGCATCCCAGTTTCGGATGGAGCGGGCGAAATCACCGCCCTGGGACCGGGCGTCACCCGCTTCAAGCTCGGCGATCGGGTGGCAGCGGCGTTCATGCCTGCCTGGGTCGAAGGCCGACTCACGGACGACAAGGCTCGCTCGGCCTTGGGTGGCCTCGTCGATGGTCTATTGTGCGAGACGGCGGTTTTACCCGAGACAGGCGTGGTCGCGGTTCCTGGTCACCTCTGTGATGAAGAGGCTGCCACACTACCGTGTGCGGCGTTGACAGCGTGGAATGCCTTACGCGCCGGGAACGTGCAGCCCGGCGAGACGGTGCTGGTTCAGGGCACGGGCGGCGTATCACTCTTTGCCTTGCAATTGGCTCGCTTGCACGGCGCGCGGGTCATTGCTACCTCGTCCAGCGATGAGAAATTACAGCGGGTGCGGCAACTAGGTGTTCAGGACACCCTCAATTACCGCACTGTACCAGAATGGGGCGATGCCGTCCGCAAGCTCACCTCCGGCGGTGTCGATCACATCGTGGAAGTCGGCGGCGCGGGCACTCTGAATCAATCCTTGCGGGCCGTCCGCACTGCCGGCCATATTGCTCTCATCGGTGTGTTGGCCGGTTACGGCGAATGCAACCCGGTACCGATTCTCATGAAAGCGGTACGAGTCACGGGCATATTCGTTGGCTCGGTGGCCGACTTCGAGGCGATGAACCGAGCGATTACATTGGCTGGGATGCGGCCGGTGATCGACCGGGTGTTTGCGTTTGAACAAGCCATCGAGGCGTTACGGCATCTGGAATCCGGCAACCATATGGGTAAGGTGGTCATTCGGGTGTAGTGTAGAGGGGAGGGGTAGGAGAGTTTCTACCAAAAACCCGGGAAAATCAGGAAAAGTAAGAAGCGCAAGCAGACAGAATCGCAAGCAGACAGAATCTAGGTGCAGTGGCAAACCTCAGTCCTAGCAACGAGAAGATCAGATCGGAAGGAAACCGTCTGCGTTCTCTTCCGATCTTTCTTTGCGGTGCTTTTGTGGGTTTCGTGGCAGAAATGATCTGGTCGTGAAGATCAGTACGCCACTTCGCCCACGCGGTAACGTACGAAGTTGATCAACTTGCAGCCGTTAGCCGCCAGCAACGCGCCAACGGTCTTGGACTCATCCTTGACGAACGGCTGGTCGTTGAGCACGTTATCGCTCAGCCAGGTATTCACCTTGCCCTCAGCAATCTTTTCGATGATGTTGGCCGGCTTGTTTTTGCCCTGCTCCTCAGCGGCTGCCTTGGCGAGTTCCTTTTCCTTAGCCAGCCGCTCGGCGGGGATATGCTCGCGCAGAGCAAACGGCGGACTCTTGGCGGCGATGTGCATGCACACGTCGCGCAGAATCTGGGCATCGCTGGGCGTGCCTTCGACAGCCAACAGCACACCGACGGTGCCGTCGTGGTGGATGTAGGAAGCTAGGGTGCCAGTAAGCACAGCCATGCGTTGAGGCTTAATGTTTTCCCGCATCAGACCGACCACTTCGCCGATGCGATCGTTGACGGTCTTGCTGGGGGCGTCCACGAATGGCTGAGCCAACAACTCCTCAGGGGTTTTCGGCTCCTTGTGGCAGATGTGCTTGGCGACATCATGAACCAAGTTGCCAAAGAGTTCGTTTTTGGCGACCGGGGCTGACTCGCAGCGCAACTCCAGGATGGCCCCTTTGTTGCCCTCGATGTAGACGCCGATGCGGCCTTCAGTGGTTTCGCGGTCGGCAGTTTTGATCTGGGCGTTTTTGTTCTCTAAGCGGATGATTTCCAGGGCTTTTTCCATGTCGCCGCCCGCTTGGATCAGAGCTGCCTTGCACTTCATCATCTGCATGCCGGTCCGGTCACGTAGCTTCATGACATCGGAGGCGTTAATTTGAACGTCGGCCATGGGATTCCTCACAGAGAAAACAGAGAATCGTTCTCAAGCAAGCGAGCCATCGCTAGGCGTCGCGAGCCGTCGCTGACCGTTGCTTCGGGAGAGAGACGGCTCGGCGGGCCAATCCTCCTGGGAAATCAACCGTCGAGCGGTCCAGCGGAGGGTGCATCCGCCGCGGGCGGGGGGGCTTCCTCGGTCACTGGTAAAACAGGAGGTGGGGAGGCTTGCTGAGGTTCACGCGGTCCGCGACCACGTCCGCCGCCCTCACGACCTCCCTCACGCCCTTCACGGCCACCTTCGCGGCCCCGGTCCTCGGCCGGTAGGGCTGCTTTGCCTTCGAGAACGGAGTTGGCCAAGATCGAGAGGATCAGTTCGATGGAGCGGATGCTGTCGTCATTGCCGGGGATCGGTAAGTCCACGGTATCGGGGTCGCTGTCCGTGTCGATAAGCGCCACGGTAGGCACCCCCATTCGTTTGGCTTCGCGGACGGCAATATGCTCGCGTTTAGGGTCGACGACCACTAGGGCACCAGGCAGGCGGTTCATCTCACGAATGCCTGAAAGGTTGCGTTGAATCTTCGTCAACTCGCGGTTGAGCATCGCTACCATCTTTTTGCTATAGGTGTGGATCGGGGCGGTCGGGGGAGCCAGATGGATTTCCAACTTACCCGAAGGGCTGAGCATGCTCTTCATGTACGCCTTCATGTCGTACTTGGCCGGGTTCTCGCCGGCTGGCAGCCACAGGGATTCCAACTCGCTGAGCCGCTTGAGCCGATCGCGAATAGTGCGATGATTGGTGAGAGTGCCGCCCAGCCACCGCTCGCTCACATAAGGCATGCCACAGCGGTTGGCTTCTCGCTCAATAATGTCCCGAGCTTGTCGCTTAGTGCCACAAAAAACCACCAGGCTACCGTTGGCCGCGGTGCGCGACAAAAAGCGATGCGCCCGTAAGAGGCCGCGCATCGTCTCGCGTAGGTCGATGATGTGAATCAAATTTCGCTTGCCGTAGATGTACGGCCGCATTTTCGGGTTCCAGCGGCTAGCTCGGTGCCCGAAATGGACGCCCGCTTCGACCAGATCCGCGACTTGAACGATGGCCACGCAAAACCTCCGTAACGTGCCGAAAGTTGAATCGTCTGGTAAACCAACAGATATTGCCCATAGTCCCGATGCCGTGGCTAGAGAGCCCTTTGCGAAACCAGCGGAAAGGCTCTTCGCCAAAACGACAAGTTTCTATCGTACCAGCGCAGGCTCACGACGCAAAGGGGAAACCACACACCCGGCAGGCGATTTTCACTCGCAGATGGGGGGAGTTGACTTCCACGCCAGGCCGATATCGTGCCTTTACTTGTTGGGTTTGTTCGGTTTCGGTGCCGGGGCCAGTAACGCGGTCATACGTTTACCCTCCATCGAGGCGGCCTTTTCCGTCTTGCTCAGATCAGCCAGCTTCTCCAGAATCTGGTCGATGATGCGGCGGCCTTCCTCAATGTGCTGCAGTTCACGCCCACGAAACAGCACGTTGACCAACACCTTGTCGCCGTGTTCCAGAAACTTGCGAGCTTGGTTGACTTTGGTTTCGATATCATGATCGCCCGTCTTGGGGCGCACCCGGATCTCCTTGAGCTTTTGCTGGTGCGACTTGGCTTTGTCCTTCTTGCGTGATTGTTCGTACTTCATCTTGCCGTAGTCGACGATCTTGCAAACGGGCGGCTTCTCGTGCGGGGCGACCTCGACCAGGTCAAGCCCCAGTTCCCGCGCCATATCCAGCGCCTGGGCGGTAGGCACCACTCCCAGGGCTTCCCCCGTTGCTCCGATCAAACGAATCGGCGTAATACGAATTTGCTCGTTGATCCGTGGGCCACGTTCAGGTTGTTGCGGCTGGTTGCGATCAAAAGGACGAATAGCTCTTGCTCCTGTCTTGTGAGAACGAATCGTTTGGGAGAGATTCACGACTCGGGGAGGGGTTCCAGTGAACACTCCACCGCTTTTACTTTATCATCGTCCAGGAAGCGAGGGAAGAGGGGAGAGTTCGCGATTCTCGCTTCCGTTCTGGCCAGCCCCTTCTAGCCGATGGGCAGCCCGGGCAACGGCCAGATCAGCTTCACACTGCTGCACCCAGAGCGCCCAAAGTAATCGACGTTCACCCCAAGTGGGGTCGCCGTCCAACTCCTCCACCCCGCAGCGATGCCAGAAGCAACTTAACACTAACTCCCAGGCCGCTCGCTGTGCTGGTGACAGGTTCACTAGCCACCCCTCTTGCACCCACTGGACCCGTAGCCGGCCTTGGTGATTGATCCATTGCCACTTGGCCGAAGGCTGGTCGATTGGGCCAAGTAACTCCACGCCGATTTGAAAGTTGGCTAGTTGAATCTCCCCCAAGCGCGGCCGAGCCGAGACCGGCCAGGCGTCGCTCAGGGCCAAAGGGGCGATCAGTTCGCGTTCGACGAAGCGTTGAATTTCCTGCTCGACGTGGTGCAATCTCTCTGCGATCCGTCGCGCCACTGGTCCCGTCGGATTGCGGCGATAGCGGGCATACAGCGTCGGCAAAGTCCCCGAGTGGAAGCCCGGCCGGATGTAGTGGATGATCTGCTCACCGTGCGAACCAATTCTCTGGGCATCAATCGTGGGCGAGGAATTGGCCCGATACAGCCGCCAGTTTTCCTTCAGTTCCCAGGCCAGGAAACCAAAGACCCCGGGGATCAACCCCAGCACCACACCGATATAACCGGGATGGATGCCGGTAAGGTCCGCGAGTGGCATCACTGCCAGTAGCGACAGCTTGTGGCACACGGTCACTACCGGGAAATGCTTGATGGGGTTGATCTGTGGCTCGACCAACAGAATGACGATCATCCGCACCAGGTACACCACTCCAAACCAGAAGAAGCCCAGAATCACCTTGCGGACAAACGCGGCGTTGCTCTCGCCGGTGCGAAACCGTAGCCGCTCATCTATCGAATAAAGCCATTGATCCAGGTGGTCGACCAGAGAGCGGAACAGCCAAGCGAAAAAATTCCACAGCCCCAGCAGGAAATCGCGGTGAAACAGTTCCCAGCCCCGCGACAGCATCTCGGCTAGTCGCTCCTCAAAGGCCCGGCCCCAGCGGGTGTTGAGAAAGATCGACACACTCACAAACCACACCCCCAACACCAGCCAGAGCATCCAGCCGCGTAGGTGAAACAAACGCAGATAAGCCCCCAGATAAAACACTCCCATCAACAGCAAGCTCGACAGCGCCGGACGCCCCACTAGCCGCATCAACACTTGAACCGGTCGACTCGCCAAGAACCGACGCAACGGCTTGAAGGTCAGCAGAGCCAACGGTCCGTCATAGAACAGCCAGCGCAGTGGCACCCACAGCCCATACCATAGCACCTGCCCCACCAGATGCCGGACCCGGGCCACATGCAGCACCAACAGGTAAAAACCGGCCAAGGGCAAGAACGAATACAACCAGTGGAATAAGATGTCCTTTTTGGCCTTTTTAGCCTCGGGAGGGGGGGCGGCAGTGTCGGACTGGTCTTTCAGCGTCAGGGGCGTGTCGTCGGCTTCTTCGTGGAAGGGGTCCGAGGGCAACTCAGGGCTATCGTTGAGGTGCGATACCCAGTGGGCCACATGCACCACCTCGACGATCAGAGCGTCCAGCCCCTTGAGCGTAAACAGCGAGGCCAGCAGCGGTAGCAGCAGATACAGCGTCAGCCAGCGGCCGGCTCGCGTGCCGAAGAACACAGACGAGAACGTCTGCATCCAGCGCAAATAGCTTTCGCCCCGCCGAGCGATGCCATCCAGCGACAACGCCAGCTGTTCGTTGGCACGCAGTAGGGCATCGCCGCCCAACCACTCCCCTGGACCGGCCAAGTCGGGCAGCTTGACCCGGTGCCGGGCTACCGCATCGCGCAAGTCGCCCAACGTTAGCGCGCCGATGGCCGTGATGCGATCGAGCAACTCCTCGACCAGGCGATCGCGCGCGAGTTGCTCGGCCCGGTTTTGCGGTGTCAACCCCGCCCGATCCAGCGCTTGGTGGATCTTGGGCCGCAACCTATCTCGCAAGCGTATTTGCAGATGATGTTCAGCCGAACACAGCAAGGCGGCGAGTTGCTCGCGACGGTTGGGTTCAAGCCGGACGGCAAGCAGGCGTTTTTGGGCAGAGCGAAGATGTTTGACCGCCAAGACCAGGGGCAGATCAGGCAAAGGGCGTCGAATCGGCCGGCGTCCCAGGGTCACGAGATATTCCACCAGATCGGCGGCGTAGATCTCTTTTTCGCAGTCGATGCACACCTTTTGCAGTTCGTACAGCAGTCGGGCCTCGGCATTCCAATAATACCCCTTGGCCGCCTGATCTACTAACGCTTCCAAGCCGGGTTGCCAGTCGGCTACAGTGCTGGCGGGTTGTTCGACCGCCTGGACCAGTCGCTGAGTAAAGCTCTTGACCATGGCTCGGGTGCCGGCCAGCATTTTCTTGGTCGGCCCCTGTTTTTCCGCACGGCGGCGCAGCAGCACCGCTCGAATGGTGTTGCCTTGCTGGTTGGCCTGGTCGGCGGCCTGTTTCAAGCGTCTGCTGAG
Organism: Gemmataceae bacterium; assembly: GCA_046719305.1. GTDB lineage: Bacteria > Planctomycetota > Planctomycetia > Gemmatales > Gemmataceae > RGDT01. The sequence continues at coordinate 21,477 of JBDNDE010000021.1, forward strand.
TTGTTGACTTCTCTGGTTCTCGTCGGTGCCCGTCTCGGGACCATAAGCATGGTCCGGCCCCTCCGGGCGTTTAGCTCCTGGCAGCCAACATTCGCGATACAGCCCCGGCGCGTCGACATCGGCTTGCAAAAGCCGCTCGACGCGTTTCGGGTCGTGACAGGCTGGGAAGATAGTCGCCACTTGCTCTGGGGCAAACTGCCGCAACTCCAAAAACCAACTCGCGAATTCCTCATACACCTCACGGTCGTTGTTCTCGTCGAACAGCCGATGCTCCTGCCGCAATACCTCGCGGGTCTCGGCAAAGATCCCTTCCCCGATCGCAACGATTCGTTCCCGTATGTCCTGGTTGCTCAGGTGGAGTTGCCGAAACCGCCGATGGATCGCCGCATGAAACAACAGCCTAGAGTAAGCGTAAAGCCCCTCGGCAGTGAGGGGGGTTTCAGGTGCCGGCAACAAGACCACCCATTCGGGCAAGGACGCTTTAGAAGACAGGTAGAGTTCATCGAGGGAGAGATGGAGCAAGAGGCGATCACGGGGCAGTTCATATAAGAATTCGTGCGGAAGCCAGCGGGTGAGGAGTTGTCGGTCGCTGCGGAGGACACGACGTAGCAGACGGGCTGGCACTAGCCACGCCTCGGCATTGCGCTCGTGCAGGGCGGCTTGCAACTCCTGGATGTTCATTTCCGCTCCGCAGGCACGAATTCGAACGAATCCAGTATCGTCCGAAATTCCTTCTCCCGCTCAGCAAATCGAACTGCTGGAGCATATGCCCGCAGTAAATAGACCGGCCGCGTCGCTTGGCGTTCGCCACTCTGCCGGTACGCGCGAATCCAAAAACGCCAATGCTGGTTGCCCCGCCGCACATCATACAGCCACTCGCGGCCTTCGCAGTCATCGTCGCGTTCCAGTGGCCCGGTGCGAAGCTGCTCGGCGCTGGCCAAAGGAGCCGCCCGTCGTCGGCCTGGGCGGTCGTCGAAGTCGTCGAGGAACCGCTGCCCGCCAGCCCCGCTGAGTTCACCCATCAGCCAATCACTCAGGCTGCTGAGGGGCTGGTCGCCTCGGCCATCGATCCGTCGCAGATCCACATAAGCTCGATCGCTCAGCCGCACTAGCAGCAGATCCCCATCGAGTTGCAGATCGCCCACGGCCGGATCCGCCAAGCGATTCGTGCGAGCCAGGCCCCAGTTTTTCTTAGGCCGGGTCAGTTGGACAGTCTGATCGGGACTGCGAATCTGCTCCGGGCCACGCGTATCGACCTGGGCCGTGAGCAGTTGGTAGCGGACCCAGGCCCCGAGGGGCAGTTGCTGCGGATAGGTAAACAAGGCCCAGGTGAAACCGCTGAGGCCCAGACCGCCCAGCAGCGCTAGCCAGGCAACACCCGCCCCGGGTTGGCGACGCATTAGCGCCACCGCCGCCAACACCGCACCGATCGCTGTCCCCACCAGGGTAAAGGCTCCGATCACCACACAGCTCAACCCGAGCAAGGCGAGCCACGAGGGCCGCTCCACAGGGAGCAATTGGGTATCCCTCGACGGGGCACGGGTCTTGGTTCCGCAATCCGGGCAGGGTACCTCTTTCCCGGCCCAGATGTCGTCCACCTCAAACCGCGCTCCACATTCGCAGGTAAGGGTGAGGCTCATACGTGTATCCTAGCCAATCGGCTCGGCTTCGTCCGAAACCAGCGGACGGCGTTAAGGTTCCTCAAGATAGGTGTAGCCGTTCAGCCCATTCTCAAAAAATTGGATCAACTTTTTCGACTCGCTCACCGAGATTTTACCGGCTTTGACGGCCCGCTCGACATCCTTACGCAACTGTTCGACCATCTTCTCGCCGTTATATTGTACATAGGCCAACACTTCACGAACCGTGTCGCCTTTGATGACCTCGTCGATGGTGTATTCGCCATCCTCGTCAATGGAGATATGCACGGCGTTGGTGTCGCCGAATAGGTTGTGTAGGTCGCCGAGGATCTCTTGGTAGGCACCGACGAGGAACACCCCAAGAAAGTAGGGTTCATCCGGTCGCAAGGGGTGTAGCTGCAGGGTGTTGCGTACATCACGTAGGTCGATGAACTGGTCCACCTTGCCGTCGGAATCGCAGGTGATGTCGCCTAGCACGCCACGCCGCGTCGGAGCCTCGTTCAGTCGATGAATCGGCATGATGGGGAAGAGTTGCTTGATGGCCCAGCTATCAGGAATGCTCTGGAAGACAGAAAAGTTGCAGAAGTAGGTGTCGCTCAAGAGCGATTCCAGCCCCTGGAGTTCTTCGGGGGTGTAGTCGAGTTCCCGGACCAGGCGAAGGATCTTGCTACACACCGCCCAAAACAACCGCTCCACCTGCGCCCGCTGTTCGATGGTCATGCCGCCCAGGTTGAACAGATCCAACGATTCATCCACCGCCTGAACCGCGTCGTGGTAGCTTTCCAGCAAGTTCTTCTTCTTCAGGTCGCGATGAATCGACCACAAATCGCTTATCTGCTGGGGGCCATCCGCGTCAATCTCGGGGGGCACCTGGAAACGGTCAAAATCGCTTACGCCCAGGACGTCAAACACCAACACACTGTGATAGGCCACCACCGCCCGGCCGCTCTCCGAGACAATGGTCGGATGGGGTACGCCGGCCTCGTCGCATACCGTCTTGATGCGGAAGACCACATCGTTGGCGTATTCTTGCAGCGTGTAGTTGACACTAGATTCAAAATCGGTCTGGCTGCCGTCGTAGTCGATGCCCAACCCCCCGCCCACGTCGAGCATCTTGACCCCCGCACCGACGCGGTGCAACTCGACATACACCCGCGCTGCCTCCGTTAGGGCGTTCTTGATGCTGCGAATGTTGGTGATCTGGCTGCCTAGGTGAAAGTGAATCAGCTGCAGGCAGTCTTCCATGCCGCGCTTCTTGAGAAATTCGACCGCCTCCAAGACTTCGGTCAGCGTTAGCCCAAACTTGCTGCGATAGCCCGCCGAACTACGCCAACGCCCTGCCCCTCGCGCCGCCAGCTTCACCCGAATGCCAATCACCGGCCGAACCTTCAACTGCTCAGCATGCTTGAGTATCAGTTCCAACTCACTAAATTTCTCCACCACGGGGATGACCTGCTTGCCGATCTTCCGGGCAAACAACGCCATGTGAATGAATTCGTCATCCTTGAACCCGTTGCAGATGATCGGCGTGGTGTTCTCGCCTTTGCCGCCATTGGTCAAGGCCAGCACCGCCAGTAGTTCGGGTTTGCTACCTGCTTCAAGACCAAACTGGT
>JBDNDE010000210.1:0-8484 GCA_046719305.1 Gemmataceae bacterium
GGGAAACACCGGCCAAGATCTGCGAGATCTGACCTCGGGGATTGTGCGGATCGATGTTGATCGACCGGCACCGGGCCAAGCCTACAGCATCCCGCGCGACAATCCCTTCCTCCATCTCAAGGAAGCGCGCGGTGAACTGTGGGCCTTTGGCCTGCGCAACCCCTGGCGGATTCATTTCGATGGCCCCGATCTGTATATCGGCGATGTCGGCCAGGATTTGCGCGAGATGGTTTACCTGGGGCGGCGTGGGGCCAACTATGGATGGAGCATTCGCGAGGGGACCGCGTCATTTCATCCGCATCGCACCAAGGGGCCGGGTGATTTTGTCGACCCGCTCATCGAGCATCCTCATTCCGAATCCCGCTCCTTGACCGGCGGCCTGGTCTACCGCGGCAAACGCTTCCCCGAACTGGTCGGCACTTACTTATATGGCGATTATTCCACCGGTCGCATCTGGGGCCTGCGACACAAAGACGGCAAGCTGACCTATCGCGCGACACTAGCCGACACCCGCCTACGCGTGATTGGTTTTGGAACCGATACCGCTGGGGAAGTGTACATCCTGTGCCACGGGGGCCAATTGCACACTCTGGAAAAGGCCGAAAATCGTCCCGACCCCGCTACCTTCCCACGCACGCTCTTGGCCACAGGACTGTTTATGGCCGATGGCAGGCCTCATCCCAGCCTGATACCGTACACCATCAACGCACCATTGTGGAGCGATGGTTCCGAGAAGGAACGCTGGATGGTACTACCGTTCGGCGCATCCATCCGCTTTCACGAAAAAGAGCCGTGGAAATTTCCCAACGGCACGATCTTCGTCAAGACGTTTAGCATCGACACGCCTGAAGGGCGTCGTAAGATCGAAACACGTTTACTTGTGCAGGATCGCGGCGAATGGGCCGGCTATAGCTACGCCTGGAACGAGGCGCAGACCGACGCCCTGCTGGTGGAGGCCGACGGCCGCGACGCGACCTATCGCCAGGTCTTCGCCGGGGAGACGCGCGACCTGAAGTGGCATTACCCCAGCCGCATCGAGTGTATGGTGTGCCACACCCGCGCGGCGGGGTTCGTTCTGGGTATGAGTACGGCCCAAGCCAACCGGGGCGGTCAGCTTCAACGCTGGTCCAAGTCCGGGTTGCTCCGGCTGCCCCAGTCCGAGAAAGCTCTGCCACAATTGACCGACTACACCGACAGCAACGCTGCCATTGAAGATCGCGCTCGCTCTTACTTGCATGGCAATTGCGCGCATTGTCACGTCTGGGCTGGCGGCGGTAACTCGGCGATCAACCTACATGCCAACACGCCGCGCGAACAGATGAAGTTGATCAATGTCGAGCCGCTGCATGACAAGTTTGGTATCAAGGACGCACGATTAATCGCGCCGGGCGATCCGATGCGCTCGGTCCTTTACGCTCGTCTGACCCAGCGTGGCCGAGGCCAGATGCCGCCCCTGGCGACACACCATAGCGACCCACTGGGCGCGCAGCTGATTCGTCAGTGGATTGAGTCGCTGCAGACCGATTCGCCCTAAGGTCGATCGGCTGTCAACCAACGACAGGGATGGGAACGCTCACATTTCCACTCGCTCGAAGCGTTCGCGGAGCAAAGAGAGGGTCGAGTTCTCTATTTGATTGTCCTTGAACGAAAGGGTCTTCAAATTCGTCCTGTAAGGCGAGTGGGCCAACTGCGACGCCCCCACATCGGTGATTAGGTTGCGATCGAGTCCGAGAAACGTCAGCTTGGTCAGATACGGCGAGTTAGCCAATGCGCAGGCACCCGCGTCACCGATTGCATTCTCCCACAGGTCTAGGGAAACCAACGAAGCCAGACGCGGCGAGTTGGCCAGAGCCTCCGCTCCTTTGGCCGAGATACCGTTCTGCCCGAGGTAAAGCGTCTGTAGTTTAGTCAGGTGCGGGGACTGGGCCAAGGCTTTGGTTACCTCATCGCCGATGGAGTTGCGACACAACAGCAGATAGACCAAGTTCGTCAGACAGGGGGATTGGGCCAGCTGGCTGATCCCTCGAGGAGTCAGGGAGTTGGACCACAGATCAAGAAACGCGAGCTTGCTCACTGAGGTAGAGTTAGCAAGACAGTCAAGAAAAAGATCTCCGTCTCTATCTCGGTTCCAGAATTCGAGAGAAACAAGCGAAGAGAAATGCACAGAGTCTACCAGTCGTTTAATATCGGAATGGATGGAAAGGTTTGGTAGACGGATCATCCCTAGCCAAGAGGTTAGCCAAGAGGAAGGATTGGAAGAAAGGTTGGGCAGGCGGATCGTCCCCGGCCGAGAGGAAGGAGTGGAGGAGGTAGTGGACAGGCGGATCGACGCTACCCAAGGTGACGGCGGCACCTTGAGCCAGGTTGCCAACTCGGAATCGGCGATCGAGCGGGCTGGCCAACCCTGGTGAAAATGGGTAACCGGCGCGAAGCGTTCGGCCACGTTTTGGGGCAACAACACCCAACTATTCTTCTCAAGCGACCTACGCAAGGTTTGGGCGGCCACTTGTTCGCCTTGTTCTTCGAGCCAATCGCTCAAGGCGAGGCGGCCTGAGGGTTCCTCGGGCGAGAGTTTGGCTCCTTCCAGGAGGGTGAGGCCTTCGGGGTTGTTCTTCCAGGCGGGCGACTTATTCATCGGATTCAGGCCTCTGGGGATCAATCGACAAATGCCAGTTCGTTGCTTAGTAACAACACTTGAGCAAATTGCTCCCAACCGCTCGGCCCAGCCTCGCGAACAAACGCCAAGCCCAGTTGCTTCTCCTGGGCATCGGGAAAGCGACCGTAAGCCAGACGAACCATCCGCTCCAGTCGTGCTTCGTCAGGTAGCGCGATTAGATCGCTCCGCTTGGCAAATGCCGCGGCTTGTTGTTGCAAAAACGGACTGTTCATCAAAAACAACGCCTGCTGGGGCACCGTTGTCTCAAATCGCTGCGGCGTGCAGACATCTGGCGAGGCCAGATCAAACGTACGAAATAGCCCCGGCAGATTTTGCCGTTCGATAAAGGCATAGACCGTGCGACGTGGCGGATAGGGCGGGACCGTAATCTCCACGGCCTTGCCGCCCATGGTGCAATCCAAGTTACCGCTGATCGCCAGCACCGCATCACGCAGTGGTTCGAGTTCTAGGCGGCGGCGAGGATATTTCCACCACAACCGGTTCTCGGGATCGACCTGCTCGCCGGTGCTGATGTCACTCCGCTGGCGATAAGCAGCCGAGGTGACCATCAGCCGATGCAGATGTTTAAGCGACCAGCCGGAGTCGATGAGTTGTCGGGCTAGCCAATCGAGTAACTCGGGGTGCGTGGGCGGTTCGCCTCGTACTCCAAAATCACCTGGGGTGCGGACGATTCCCTGGCCGAAATGGTGCATCCACAGCCGGTTGACGATCACCCGCGCCGTAAGTGGATTGTTGGGCGAAGCGATAGCCTGAGCAAGTTCGAGCCGGCCGGAGCCTTGCCTGAACGGTTGGCGTTGGTCTCCACTGAGAACCTCCAAAAATTGCCGCGGCACCGAGACACCGCGATTACCCGGATTGCCCCGCAGAAATACATACGGAGTGTTCGGTTGCGGGGCATCGACCAAGACCATCGCACGGGCCGGGGCACCAGGGCCGGTCGCCTTCCAGCGATCCACCTGGGCACGCAACTCCCGGTATCGGGTACGCTGTGCCCGGTCGAAAAACGGCTCCAGATCCGCGGGCAAATCGAGTGGTTCGCCCTTGGCTTGGAACGACTGCGGCGTCACCAGCTTTTGCACCGCCTTGGCCGGCTCGGGTCCGTTGAGGGCAGCCAACAGTTCCACATGCGTTTTAGCTTGGCGTGCTGCTTGGAGCCAAGCCCGCCAGCGCTGCAGCATAGCCGGGTTGAACTCTGCTGGGCGACCGCCCCGGTTGCTCTGCGCCGCCACCAGGTACTCGCCGGCTCGCTGGCGATACCGCTCGACCAGTACTGGGCGTTGTGCGTCGTGATAGGCTTTCAACGCTGCCTCACGTTTGGCTAGTTCGGCTTGAAAGGTCGCCGCGTCGACCCCGGTAATCGGGTCTCCGATCAGCGGTAGGTCGCCCGGTTCCAGTGAGGAGGCAAACACACCATACAACGAGTAATAGTCGCGTGTAGGAATCGCATCATATTTATGATCGTGACAGCGGGCACAGCTAACCGTCAGCCCCAGCAGGCCACGCGTCATCACATCAATCCGATCGTCAATAATGTCGTGGATGTTGTTCAGAAAGCGACGGCCCAACGTCAGAAATCCCATCGCCGCCAACGGCCGCTTATCTTCGCCTAGGTCGAGTTTGTCCGCGGCCAACTGTTCGATTACGAAACGATCATACGGCCGATCTTCATTGAAGGAACGAATGACATAGTCGCGATAGGTATACGAATAGGGATAGCGGCGTTCCTCTTGGAAGACGTATCCTTTGGTGTCGGCATAACGGGCGACATCGAGCCAGTGCCGCGCCCAGCGTTCGCCAAAGTGCGGACTGGCTAAGAGCCGCTCGACCTGACGTTGGTAGGCATCGGGGCGAGGGTCAGCCTCGAAGGCGGCGATTTCTTCCGGCGTGGGGGGCAGGCCGATCAGGTCGAAGCTCAGCCGACGCAGCAGAGTACGGCGGTCAGCCTCGGGGGCCAAAGTGAGCTTCTTGTCACGAAGTTTGGCAACGAGAAAGGCATCGACTGGATGACTCGCGCTGACAGCAGGCGGAGTCGGGCTTCCAATCGGCTGATAGCTCCAGTGGCTTTTCCGCGCCTCGGCGACAGCCGAGGGGGCCGGTCGCGGCGTCTTTTCATCCGGCCAGGCGGCACCGGACTTCACCCAGGCTTCGATAGCAGCCACTTGTTGGGGCGTAAGGCGGTCGGCCTCTTTTTGCGGCATTTTGAGGTCGCCCTCCCAGCGAATCACCCGCACCAGCAGACTGTTGGCCGGATCGCCCGGAACGAGAGCGGGGCCGCAGTCACCGCCTTGGAGCATCGCCGTGCGGGAATCGAGCCGTAGCCCGCCGCGTTGTTTGGTCGGGCCGTGGCATGCGAAGCATTTCTCGACCAACACCGGCCGAACGTTTTTCTCGAAGTGTTCCAGATCGGCTGGGGAGCCGGTGCCAGCAAGCATCAGGAAGGCAAGCATAACAAGCGACCTCAGGAGAGCGCCTTTGCGGGTGCCATTCAGGCAAAGGTAGTCATGTAGTAGTGTATGCGAAACGGGACCGAGAGGATAGCAAGGATTCCTGCACCCGTAGGTTTAGGGGTGACAGAAGGTCGGGATCGCCCGCCTGGAATAGGACAGGTAGCTAGGACTAGTAGCGACGACTGGATTTGAACCAGTGACCTTGGCCTTATGAAGACCCTGCTCTAACCACTGAGCTACGTCGCCAACTCATCGGCATTGTAATTCGCCGTCGGCTGACTGGCAAGGGGGAGCAGGAACGATTGTCGCTCTGCATCCAGCAGACAGGACGCAGAGCGGCCCCCTATCTCCCCCGGAGGCTCAGAACAGCATCTTACTCGCAAAAAAGGCGGCCACGCCAGCAATAATCGCGATCAACACGATCGCAATAGTGCCCAGTTGGCCCCCTTGACGAGGAGCCGTGGAGGCAGGTTGCATGGTCGCAACCGGATGCCGTGGGGTTGGTTCCTCGTAATCCGCTTCGTCGTAGGATGGTTGCACCGGAGTCGTGGGGCGAACAGTCACTCGACCCGTAGCCGCAGCCGGTTCAGCCGCATTTGAACTTGCACTTGCTTGGATCGCCGAGGGGACACGAGGCGGCAAGGGCTGCACTGGGGGACGAGGGGCGGCAGCCGGACGATTCACAGCGGCCGGTTCTCCGCCCAATCCCGTGGGCACGTTGCTTTCGCCTGCTCCCGGACGGGGCAACCGCACCCGCGGCATCTGCATGGTAGCCCGGCGTTGAACCACTGGGGCGCCGCCCATACCGCTGAGCGGTCGCAACGCCTCGATCAACTGCGTGCAATTGGCGTAGCGATCCGCCGGGTTCTTGGACATCAGCTTTTCCACAATCGCCACCAGTTCGTCGGGCACCTCGGGGTTGAACTCTTTGATCGGCCGGGGCTGCTTGTGTTGATGACACATCATCTTCTCGACGGCAGTTCCATCGGGGAAGGGATAGCTGCCCGTGAGGCAGAAGTACATCACGCACCCCAGGCTGTATTGGTCGCCCACCGCATTCAGATTCGTGGGGTCCATGATCGACTCGGGGCTAGCGCAATCTAACCCGCTATTGACCGAGTTGGCCGTACTCATGGTATCAACCAACGATTCGCCCTCGGTTTCGGCCAAGAGACAGCCGATGCCGAAGTCAAGAATTTTGATGGGGCCTTCACCGACCATGAGGTTGGATGGCTTGAGCAAGCCGTGGAACAAGCCCACCTGATGAGCCGCTTCCAGCCCCTCGGCGGTTTGCAAGGCATACAGGATGGTTTGTTCGGGGGACAATCTGCCCTGCTCGGCGACGATTTTGTCCAGGGTCCGGCCTTCGACGAGCGGCCAAGCCAGATAATGCATACCGCCGGAAGTGCCGACATCGACGAAGGGAACCACCGAGGCGCTTTGGCACTGCTCGAAGAGGCGAACCTTGCGGCGGGCGATGCGGACATTCCACATGCTGCGGCGCGGTAGGACCTTGACGGCGTACCATTGATTATCGTTTTTGTTGTGGGCCTTATAAACCGTGCCCATGCTGCCGGTGCCCAGAGCATCCATGAGAGTGAACGGCCCAAGAACGAAGCCCTGAGTTTTGCCCTGCAACAGGCGTTCGGCCTGGAAGTCAGTGAGAATATTTTGAGCGATCAAAAATTCGGCTAACTGGGGTGGCTCAGCGCCTGGGTTTTTCGCCAGGAACTCGCCGACGATCTGATCGAGTTGCCCGCGATCAATCAGGTTGCTGCGGCGCAGGTCCCAGACGAACCACTCGCAGGCTCCGAGGTCAGTCGTCATCATAAGTGCGTCCTTCCAACAAAGTGGGAGTAGGGGAAATGTTCCGCCCAATGGAACAGTATCAGGTTTGACAGCCAGGATGCCGTTTTTCCTTCTCCCCCAACAATGGGCTATGAACACAACAATGTCAACTTTCCTCCGATTTTGAGGCACGATCGGAATGATCCTCACCCATTTGCTGGCCCGTGAACTGCTCGATTCGCGTGGTCGCCCGACTCTCGAAGCCGAACTGCACACCACTCGCGGAGCGGTCGGTCGAGCCGCCGTCCCCTCGGGAGCTAGCACCGGCCGCCATGAAGCGTTGGAACGACGCGATGGCGACCCGAATCGGTATGGCGGTCGGGGCGTACGTCAGGCCGTCGCCTGCTTACGCGAAACGGTCGCGCCGGTCCTGCTGGGACGCGACTGGACCGATCAGGCCCAACTCGATGCCTTCTTGTGCCAACTCGACGGCACCCCCAACAAAAGCCAACTGGGCGGCAACGCCGTTCTGGCTGTCTCGCTGGCCTTCGCCCAGGCTGCCGCTGCCGAGGCCGGCTTGCCCCTGTGGCGACACCTCCGCACTCTTGGAGCCGCGGAAGCCTGTTTACCCGTGCCAATGGTTAACATGATTAGCGGCGGACTGCACGCCGGGGGGAATCTCGATCTTCAAGACTTCCTGTTTGTGCCTACCCAGGCCCGCAGCTTTTCCGAGGCGCTCGAACAGGTCTGGGCGGTCCATTACGCCCTGGGGCAACTGCTACGCCAACAGGGCTATGAAGCTTCTCTTGTCGCCGACGAGGGGGGGTATGGTCCACGTTTGCGCTCCAGCGAACAGGCCCTCGACCTGCTCGTGGATGCCTGCCGGCATGCGGGCGTCGTGCCGGCTATTGCCCTGGATGTGGCCGCGACTCACTTTTTCCGTCAGGGCCGCTACCATCTCACCGAACAGGGCGCACGGGTGGTCGAATCCGGCTGGATGGTCGAGCGGCTAGTACGCTGGTGTGCTGCCTACCCGATCGTGAGCATCGAGGACGGCCTAGCCGAGGACGACTGGGACGGCTGGAAGCAGTTGAGCGATCAATTGCCGCAGGTCCAACTCGTGGGCGACGATCTGTTTGTAACCAATCCCGCCCGGCTGCAACAAGGCATCCAGGCCGGCGTGGCCAACGCCGTGTTGATCAAGGTCAACCAGGTCGGCACTCTGAGCGAAACCTGGCAAGTGTTGCGCTTGGCTCAGCAGGCCGGCTATCGTGCCGTCGTTAGTGCGCGTAGCGGTGAAACCGAAGAGAGCTGGTTGGCCGATCTGGCCGTTGCTAGCGGAGCAGGGCAGATCAAGGTAGGAGCCATAACTCGATCGGAGCGACTAGCTAAATATAATCAACTTTTGCGTATCGAGGAAATGGGCCTAGTACTAGGGCGTTGGCAACCAGTGACTCCACCGCCTCGCCCCATCGCCTAGAAGAGCTGGCTCCAGCGCATTTCACTCAGAGTACACCGTGGGTGCAGCGATCGCTTGATGGCCAAGTCGGCCATGTGGGTGACAGAGATCGG
>JBDNDE010000211.1:0-8476 GCA_046719305.1 Gemmataceae bacterium
CCAGAAATTCCCTGTGGCCAAGATCGGCGATAGTGATCAGGTGAAGCCTGGCGAGTGGACGCTGCTGATGGGCAATCCGTTTGCCCTGGCGACGGACTTTCAGCCAACGGTGACACACGGCATCATTTCGGCGACCCAGCGATACATCAGCATAGGGAAGATGGAATACACCAACTGCTTGCAAGTGGACACCTCCAGCAATCCGGGTAACTCCGGCGGACCGCTTTTTAATAACAGGGGTGAACTGATCGGCATTTTGAGTGCGGGCAACGTGAATCGCCGACGCGGCAATTGTGGCGCGGGTTTTGCTGTGTCGATCAATCAGGTGAAAAACTTTCTACCGGGGTTGCGTGCGGGCATGTTGATGGATCATGCTACGCTGGGAGCCTCGATGGAAAGCGAATCCGACGAGGGGGCCTTGTCTCGTGTCTTGGTCAGGAGCGTCATCGACAGCGATGCGAAACGACGCGGCCTAGAGGTGGGGGACCAACTGGTAGCCTTTGCCGGTCGACCGGTCTTTACCGTCAACGCCTACAAAAACCTACTGGGCCAGTTCCCGCGTGGGTGGCGGGTGCCAATCTCGTTTCGGCGAGATACGACGCGAACCGATGCGCTGGTGCGTTTGATGGGCGCGACCAAACGCGTCCTAGAGGAACCCAAAAGGCCCGGAGGTCCAGGCGGCCCGCCCCGTCCAGTTGCCCCGCCGCCTACCGGTCCTGCGGCCAAGTTCTACGTCGCAAAGAAAGACTTCGCCAACTATTACTTCAACGAACAAGCCCAAAAACGGGTTTTGGCCAAACTCGCCGAACACAGTGATTTCACCCAGTTGACAGGCGATTGGAACCTCAAGCTGGGCGGCAAACTCCTCACCGGCGTTGCTCCACGTGCTATCACTGGGGCCGTCTCCATCCGGGAAAAAGGGGCAGCCGATGGCAAATCCCCTAGAGTGTTGGCCGACATCGACGGTTTGGATTTCCCCTTGGAGCCGTTAAGCACCTCGGAGCGCAATACTGCTTTTACCGATCCGCCGGAGTCAGGCGGCTTTGTATTGGCGATGTTCCATTGGCGGCAATTTCTGGTCTATGGATCAAACGGATTCGATAAAGACGCCTTCATGCATGCAGGAGTCGAGCCATTCTGGCCCCCTCTGGAGGATCGGCCCAACTATATGAAGTCGATGATCCTGGCCGAGACGATACACACCAAATTTGCCGGCGTTGAAGGCCGTTTCTACATCGCGTGCCAGGACAACAACGATCTAGGATGGAAACAAGGCATGCTGATTGGGATGGAAATTTTCCCCGTAAAGGATGAAGACTCGTGTGAGATTGTTTTCACGGATTATAAGGACATCGCGGGCAAGCTGTTACCCGGTCGCTTGCACGTCCGCAAAGCCATGAAGAAGTATGCCGACTTCACGATCACGACAGCCAACCTCAAGTAACGTGGGAGCACTGAAAACGATGAAGCGTCTATTGATTACTTGTGGGGTGTTGCTCGGCCTGCTCGTGCTACTCGGCCCTCGTGCGAACTCACAGACCGACACGGCTTTCACGGCAGTAGCCCAACAGGTTAACCGCAAGGTCGTCAAGGTCTTCGGGGCGGGCGGCTTCCGTGGCCTAGTCTCGTATGGCACCGGAGTATTCATCAACAAAGAAGGCTACTTCCTGACCATCAATAGTCACATCCTCGACACACGCGACCTGCGTATTCATACCTATGATGGCACCCGCTACCATTGCGAGGTCGTCTGCCGCGAACCCGAATTAGACATCGCCTTGTGCAAAATCAAATGGGGGGCCCGGCCGGGCGAGATCGAAGATTACTTCGACATCGACGCCGCGCTCAAACGCGAACCGCTCAAAGCCGGCACCAACATCCTCGCCTTCAACAACATGTTTCAACTGGCCCTGCGCGACGATCCTGTCACCGTGCAACGCGGCGTCATTGCGGCTTATGCTCCGCTTTATGGCCGTATCGGCGTCTTCAATGCCGCATATCGCGGTAATGTATATGTGTTGGACGCGATCACCAACAATCCCGGCTCGGCAGGCGGTGCAATCACCACACGCAAGGGGGAGCTGATCGGCCTCATCGGCAAGGAATTACGTAACGAATTGACGAACACCTGGCTCAACTTTGCCATTCCGATCCATGCCAGCACCGAGGCCCCGGACAAGGACGGCAAAAAAATCAAGGTTAGCATTGCCGACATGGTGCGGCTGAAGGAAGAATACCGCCCGGTGCCGCCTCGCGAACTAGCCAAAAACGCCGCATTTCATGGTATTGTGCTGGTACCAAACGTAGTCGAACGCACCCCGCCTTATGTCGAAGAGGTGATCCCCGGTTCACCGGCCGACAAAGCCACACCCCGACTGCGAGCAGACGATCTGATTGTGTATGTAGAAGGGTTACCGGTGCCTGACATCAACACCTTTAACAACATTGTGGCCACCTACCCGCCCGGCTCGGAGATCAAGCTGGAAGTGCAACGCGGAGACAAGTTGACCACGGTGACTCTCAAGTTGGCTGCTCCGCCGAAGACCGACGACAAGAAGTAACCGACCCGCACCTAAGACCACCAAGCGTTCAGGATTCCCACATGAAGCATTGTTTTCTCTTGGCGACCGTGCTGGCTCTTAGCCTGAATCTGGCGGCTCACGCACACTCGGAAGATCTTGACGATCTGTTTGAAAAAACCACTCAGGCCACTTTGCAAACTATTTCGCCCTGGGTGGTGAAAATCGAAACCTCGGGCGGAACCGAACTAGTCCGCACGGGTGGTCCGGGAGTCGGGGGAGGACGGCCTGGCCAACCGGGCGGCACGATGATGCGTCGCGGTACTGGACCGACCACCGGCGTGATCGTCCATCCTGAGGGCTACGTCATCTCTAGTTCGTTTAACTTTGCCAATAATCCGACCACCATTCGCGTGTTGTTGCCGGGCACCAAAGAACGCAAGGTGGCTCGCGTGATCGCTACCGACCGCGTTCGCATGCTCACCCTTTTGAAATTGGCCGATCTCCCCCCCGGTACCAAATTACCCGTGCCGGTGGCCATCCCCAAATCCGAAATTCGGGTCGGCTCTAATGCCTTAGCGATTGGCCGCACACTCAACGCCGAGACCGATGACCTGCCCTCGGTGGCCGTGGGCATCATTAGTGCGGTCGATCGCATCTGGGGTCGCGCCGTGCAGACAGATGCCAAGATTTCTCCAGCCAACTATGGCGGTCCGTTGGTCGATTTGGCTGGGCGGGTCTTTGGTGTGATCGTGCCGGCTTCACCAACCTCTGAGGGCGAGTTGGCCGGCTTCGAGTGGTACGACTCGGGGATCGGCTTTGCCGTTCCGTTGGAAGACATTCTGGAAACCTTGCCACGCCTGATGAAAGGAACGGAAAAAGACCCCGTCACGCTTCGACAAGGTTTCCTGGGCGTGACCATGGAAGGCGGCGACGAGATGTTCGAGAAGCGGCCAATCCTAGGCACGATCCAGCCTGGAAGCGCGGCGGAGAAAGCCGGCCTGAAGCCCAAAGATGTTATCGTCAGCGTCGAGGGGAAACCAGTGCGGAATTTCGCCCAGATGCGACACAAGCTCGGCCGCAAATACGAGGGCGACGAAGTCAGCCTGGAGATCGAACGCGAGGGTAAACTCATTCCCATCAAGCTCACGCTCGGTAGCGGGGTGGCAGCGTTCAATCCGCCTTTTTTGGGAATTTTGCCAATCCGAGATGACAATGAACCGGGCGTCGAAGTGCGCTACGTTTATCCTAAAAGCGGAGCCGACCTGGCGGGCATCAAGGTTGGCGACCGCATCACCAAGATTACACCGGCTAATGCCCCTCCCGCTCTACCGCCACAACCGGTCGCCAATCGCGGTGCCTTGATGGATGCGCTGGCAGCCAATCGGCCCAACGCCGAGGTCAAGGTCGAGGTCAAGCGCAAGGCTGACGGTAAGGTGCAGACGCTAACCGTGAAGCTGGGCGAACTCCCAGGAGGTCTTAGGAGGGAAGGAACTACCCGACCCGACCAGAGCCAGTGCCCGTAAAGCCGGTCTGAAGCCCGGCGAGAAACCGGGTGCTGATCCCAAGAAACCCGAGACCGGCCTGCAGAAGATGACGCTAGCGGCCACGGGTCAGGATTACTGGGTCTACATTCCCGAGAATTACACCCCGCGGGTGGCTTGTGCCGTGCTGGTTTGGTTGCATCCGCTGGGCAAGGGTAAGGAACGCGACATCGAAGATTTTGCTTCGATCTGGGCTACCTTCTGCGATGATCACAACATCATCCTGATTTGCCCGCCCAAGGAAGGTATGGCTGCCTGGACCGCAATCGACTCCGACTATATCGCCCAGTGTATTCGCAACACCGCCGCGACCTATACTGTCGATCTACGCCGCGTCGTCGCTCATGGTCTGGGGATTGGCGGTGAAATGGCTCTGTATCTTGGTTTCAAAGAGCGTTCGCTCATTCGCGGCGTAGCTGCCATCGGTGCGCCACTTACCTCGGCGATGAAAGAGCGGGTAACCAATCAGCCGCTGTCATTTTTCTTGGTCTGTGGAGACAAAGACCGCGCGTTGGAAGAAGTGAAGGACAGCGTTAAACGGCTTCAAGAGGGACGCTATCCTGTCGTTTATCGGGAAATCAAGAATATGGGTCACGAATACCTCGATGGCCGACTCGGCATCCCCACACTGGAAGAGTTAGTACGCTGGCTGGAGTCGTTTGACCGTATGTAAGAACCTCTATCGAGGGCGAGAGCCGCTCGGCTCTTGGCTGGGGCATGCGAGTTTCGTGGTTCGCGACCAGTGAAGAGGCGCTATTTGTGATCGACACGCGGGGGAGATTGCGAAACGTCTCTCCTGGCTTCGCTCAGTTGGTGGAGCAATCGATAGAATCCTTACGCGGTCTGCCTACCCGCTCACGTCGAAAACCGACTCTGGAGGATCCCTGGGAGGATCATCTCGCTGCCTTCTTGCAACCACCGGCGGAGGTACTTAACGGCGAACCCACCACGCTACGTCGCTTGCTACGTCGCCCTGCCCCGCCGACTCTCTACGAGATTGCTTTCCTACCCTTTCGTCACTCTCCGGGAGTGCAGATCTTCGGCCGGGTACGACGGCTCGAATCGGCTAGTCCGCTTGTTCGGCCGCTCCCAGAGACTCTGCTAACGCTACGCCAACAACATATCTGCCGATGGGGTTGGGATCTGTTGGGCGAGCCGACTGGACGCTTAGCGGTTCAGGCCCGTTTAGCGACGCAATTAGGTTGTCCAGTGTTGCTGGTTGGACCCCCGGGCAGTGGCAAGACTACCATCGCCCGAGTGATCCACTACCACTCGCCACAGCGTGAACGACCGTTTGCCAGGTTCGATCTTACCCATCACTCCACAATACGAATCAAAGAATTTCTAACAGATCGCCGTGGCCCTTGGGCACCGGGGGCGATCTTCTTACGCGGTCTAGAACGGGTTTCGGATGACTTCGCTGAGGATCTGGCCCAATGGTTGCATCCGCACTGGCTTGGCTTGCCGATCCAGCCGGACCGACCACGTGTGTTTGCCAGCCTCGGTGACCGCGCACAACTGCCGGCAAGACTTGCATCATTAAGCAGCTTTGAACTGACTGTACCGCCATTATGCGAACGGTGGAAAGAATGGGACGCCATCGAGCAGCGCCTGATCAAACGGCTCAACAGTCTGCCCGGCGTGCCGCTTCAGTCTATCAGCCCCGCCGCACGCGAACTTCTGCAAGCCTACCACTGGCCAGGTAACTTTCGCCAACTGTACGGTATTCTGTTGGATGCGCGTCCAGGCTGCCGCTCGGGAGTGCTGGATCGGCACGATCTCCCGGCTTGGCTTCGTGTTCCCGAGCGGCCGCCTGCACCTGCGCCCTCGTTGAATCTAGAAGCGACACTGCAACAGGCCGAGCGTCGGCTTATTTTGCTGGCACTTCGACGCGCTCGAGGCAATCGCAGTCATGCCGCCGACTTGCTCGGCCTGACTCGCGCCCGGCTGCAACGGCGTCTGGAGCAACTGCGTCTCACCGATAGCGAGGCCGACACATGAAACGGCCAATGCTGCTGCTGTGGGAGGCCGAGGAGAGTTTGGCGTCTCGGTTGCGGGGGTCGATCAGCTTGTCGCGTTGGCTGCTTCGCCAACCACACCGCGAAGAAGAACTTCTGGCCGAGGCTATGCAAGCGTGTCCAGGGGTGGTAGTGCTTCGTCTAGGGCACGACGTTGAACGCGAGTTAACCCTGCTCTCTCGACTAACCATGGCGTTGCCTGATCTGGCCGTTGTCGTCCTCACCGACGATGAAACGCTCGCTGGCCTTGGCTGGGATCTCGGAGCGTACGCGGTGTTGGATGGGGTTAGCTCACGCGATCTCTTGGTGCCGCTGGTCACACGCTTGCTTCAACCAACGGAGAACTCGCATGCTGCCGATGCTTGATAGCCGGCGTTGTCGGGGTTCAGGCGATTGCATTCGGGTCTGTCCAACACAATGCCTGGAAGCTAGGCCACCCATCGGAGTGTATCTGGCGCGTCCTGCTGAGTGTATCTCGTGCGGACTGTGCATGGTGGTATGCCCGGAGCAGGCAATCGAGTTGCCGGAACTGCTGCCCATCTACCCCCCCAGCGAAGCTACCTTCGAGCCATTAGAGGACTAAGACAAGGAAACCCAGTGTCGACCGCTAGCTTGAAGAAGCTGCTCGGCCCCAAGCGGACCGGCACTGCCGACGGCGTAGGTTTCCGGTTCGAGATGTTGAGCAGCGAGGAGGAACGGATCAAGGATAGCCCAGGCCTGTTCGATTTCATCTGAACGCATAAACATGGTTGCGTCTCCGTTGATCGCTTCCAAGAGTAGCAATTCGTATGCCTCAGGGATTGGCGTTTCCGGATATGCTTTTCTGTAATCAAACGACAAATCTGTTGGACGCAACTCCAACGGCTTGGTATCGGGTACCTTACTCTGAAAGTTGATGTGAATCGCTTCTTCGGGTTGAATCTGAATCGCCAGCCGGTTGCACTGTAAGCAAGTACCCGGCGGCAAGGGAAACATCAGGTGCGGCGGACAGCGGAATTGAATCAGAATCTCGGTGAGCCGGCGTTTCAAGGCTTTGCCCGAGCGGAGAAAAAACGGCACTCCGCGCCAACGCCAATTGTCGATGTGTAATTCCAGGGCCGCATAGGTAGGTGTGCGAGAGTCGGCGGGCACCCCTTTCTCGTTGCGGTAGCCCTCGTACTGCCCTAAGCGCAGTTGCCGTTTCGCTTGTTCGATGTCAGGCAGACGCACGGCTTCCAGCACCTTGAGCTTTTCGTTACGAATGGGAGTGGCTTCGAAGCGTGAGGCACTCTCCATCGCGGTGAAGGTCAACAGCTGCAACAGATGATTTTGCACCATGTCGCGCAACACGCCCGATTGATCATAATAATCGCCCCGCGAGCCGACCTGAACCTCCTCGCTCACAGTTATCTGTATATGATCAATAAAATTACTATTCCAAAGTGGCTCAAATAAAGTATTGGCGAAGCGAAACACCAGGATGTTTTGTACAGTCTCTTTGCCGAGGTAGTGGTCGATGCGAAAAATTTGCGCCTCTTCCAGATGCTGCGATAACACTTGATTGAGTTGACGTGCCGAGGATAAATCGGTGCCGAACGGCTTCTCAATCACCAGTCGTCGCCAAGCCTCGCCCTGGTTACGGGTCATGCCCGCTGCACCTAGTCCCTCGACAATCGGCACATACAGTTCTGGGGCAACCGACAAATAATAGAGCCGTTGCCCTGGATGTTGGCCTTCGATGGCCCGCAACGCATCCTCCAGCGGGGCGGGTTGGCTGGCATCGCCGGGTCGATAATGCACCCGCTGGGCAAAGCGGTTCCAGGCTTGGGCGTCGAAACCATTCTTGCTAAACTCTTGGGCCCGCAAGCGAAGCCGTTCGCGAAAGGCGTCATCACTCAAAGGGGTACGAGAGACTCCGACGATCTGCAACGCCTCCGGGAGGCGTCTTTTGCGAAAGGCGTTGTACAGCGAGGGAATCAGTTTTCGAGCGGTCAAATCGCCCGAGGCTCCAAAAATGATCAGAGTTTGTGGCATCGGCATCGGTTCGTTCCCCTCGCGACTGCTTGCTCTCAGAGGTACAATTCTATGGTTCCGTTGACCACGGGAGTTGCTTTCATGAAATGGTTGATCCGCCCGGCCGGTTTGATCATCCTGTCGCTGTTGCTCGTGGTGTTGGCTGCCCTGATCGTCCTGTACCCCGATCTTGGCCTGGGTGGTCCCCGTCCTGCCCAGGTGCCCTCTGGCTCTCGCGAAATCGTCTGGCTGATGCCGGCCACCAGTGGTGCCAGTTGGGAACGGTTGGTACAGGCGATGAAACGCTCTGCTCAGACCCACGGGCTGCATACTAAGGAGTTGCGCGACGCGGCTGACCTATTGCCTGAGGTGGTGTTGCAGGGCGCGGGGCAGCCGATCCACT
>JBDNDE010000212.1:0-8444 GCA_046719305.1 Gemmataceae bacterium
CTCGAGCCCCCAAGGGGTTGCTGGAATCCCGGACGGCAGTAGGGGTGATTTTGCTACTTTCGGCATTGTTTGGGGCGGCTCACGCACTCACGCCGGGACATGGTAAGACCCTAGTAGCGGCGTATCTGGTGGGGGAACGTGGCACGGTTGGGCATGCGTTGATACTGGGTTTAACGACTACTCTGACGCATACCTCCAGTGTATTAGTGGTCGCTTTAGTACTGCCCTGGTTGCTGCCTGGAGTGCCTCGTGCTTCGGTACAAATCACTCTCGGCCTGCTAGGTGGCATCCTCGTGACCGGCATAGGGTTTTGGCTGCTGATGCAGCGGCTGGCTGGGCGGGCCGATCATATTCACTTCGACCAGAAGCCTGACGCGCCTCGTTGGTGGCAACTCATCACTCTCGGCATCAGCGGCGGAATAGTGCCATGTTATGATGCCGTGGGGCTGTTGATTCTGGCGGTACGGCTTGGAGCGCTGTGGCTGGCTTTGCCAATGCTGTTGGCGTTCAGTGCCGGTTTGGCCAGTGTGCTCATCGCCTTGGGGATCGCTGTGGTTTGGGCCAAGCGACGGTTTAGATCCTCAGAAGGCGACCAGGCACCCCCATCACCGACTTGGCTCGATCGCCTCAGCCGGGCTTTACCCATCGTCAGTGCGCTGGCTCTGATCGCTTTGGGCTTGTGGTTGTGCTTCGATGCCGCCAGCCAGATCCCCGCATGATGGACAGCGGCCAGTTTATGAAAGACAGTTCGTGAACCAACTTTGGTCCTGCTCAACCATCTGACCAAACGCCGCTGACTACCTGACCTAGCTGGCCAGACAGGCAAAGTTGATTTCCTTTCGCAGGACGGTTATATCTCATCTCTCGCGGAGGTGGTTGCATGAGCCGGCGCTCGTTTCTTCTGGGTCTGAGCGTGTTTGCCTTACTCATCGTTGGCTCGATGGGCTTGGCTTGGTTGCTCCTGCGCTATGAACCGCGTTGGTATGCTCATCGATGCCGTCCGGCTGAGGAACAGACCCGCAAATCCCGCGAATGCTCGTCGCGGCTGATTGAGTTGTACAACGCTACACAACGTCCTGGCCCGTTTTCCATTCAGTTCGGCGAGGAACAATTCAACAGTTATTTGGCCGAGGGCATCCATCGTCAAGGAGTGGCCGATAAGTTGCTACCCGAGGGAGTAACTGAGCCACGGGTCCACTTTCAGGAAGATCGAGTGTTGGTAGCCTTTCGATATCGAAATGGACTAATCAATACAGTGGTTTCAGTGAGCCTAAAAGTGTGGCTGCCCTCCAGTGAGCCGAATCTCTTGGTGGTGCAACTGGAAAGCCTGAAGGCCGGACTGATACCGATCTCGGCTCAGTGGTTACTCGAAGAGATGTCGGAATCGCTTCGTAACCGAGGGACAGAAGTCACTTGGTATCGTCATGAGGGCTGTCCGGCCGCTCTGCTACGCTTGCAGGCCGATCTTTCCAAACCGACGTTGTTGCTGAGCAGCGTCGAATTGAGCGAAGGGTTACTAACAGTTCACGGCGAAACCTCCGAAGGGCGTCTCACCTCTCGTAAATGAGCCGTCCAGCAGTTGGTAAGGGGGGAAACGAAGGCGAGAGTGAGAAGCGATTCACCGCCAGCCTCGAAGAGATGCAGTTCAAGTCGTCCGGATTCTTGGTACAACAGCTGGTAATGGCCCCAGCGCTCACGCCAAACAAAGCCACGATCGCCGCTAACGGGTCCTTCGTAGGTCAAGTAATGGGCGCGATGATCTGGTAATCGCACAGCCGGAACAATCGTATCGAAGGTCGGGATCGCTTCCAGACGCCAAGTAGGGCAGGGGGCTTCCGGCTCAATTTCTAAGAGCAGATCCCAATGCAACATGGGGTAGTCGTGCCGAAGCAAAACAAAGCGACGCATGATAGAACCCGCACAATCGTTAAAATTCTCCCTACTTCTTTTCTTAATTTTTTTAGCTGCCTAGCATCGGCCAATCGGAGTAGGTAATTTGGCAAACAGGAGAGGTAACTCTCTCGAATCGGAATAACAACGGGAAACCCACTCACGGCGAGTTGGTTTCCATGCTGGGAGTTGTTATTCCGATTCTTAGGTTTTTAGCACGGCCATCCTCCGGTTCGCCTGAGGTTGGCCTTTTTTCTTTTCCTGTGCGGCTAGGTTGGGTTTAGGTGAGGAGAAAAGGGAGTTTAAGCAGCAGCGGCCTCAACCCGAGCGGCACTGAGAGGTTTAAACCCTTTGTAGACCAAAAGGCGGCCAGCGAGACGTTCGAGGAGTAAAAGAGGGGTCAAACGTAACAGGGTAGGTACCTCGGCGCGGCGAAGATGGCGACGGCTAATTTTTGCCTCACCAAAGCGATACATATACTTCCAGATTTCTGCGGTGGTCAATCGCGGATTGGCCAACAGACTGTACGGTCCAGCCTCGTCAGCTTTGCCGCCGGGCAGCCAACGGTAAAGCGATTCGATGGAGCGAGCCGCTGCCGTAACGAAGAGGATTTTACCGCCCGGCTTCAAAACGCGATAGAGTTCCTCCAGGGTAGCGGGTAGTTCCTCTCTACGGACCGGACCAGCCAAACAAGCGACATCGACGGAGTTGGCGGCCAGCGGGAGGTTCGTGTAGGGAGCCTGTTCGCAACGAACGGGAAGACGGCGTAAATCGAAGTTACGTTGGATCAGTTCCCGTTGCTCGGCCAAAGGCGAGATACAGATGACGTTACATCCGTTAAGGGCATAGCCGACCCAGTCGCTACCCAGGCCGCCACCCAAACCGAGAACGGTTTCGCCGGTGTGGCGGTTGAATTCAAGAGCGGCAGGCAGCCAAGATCCTTGCCGTGCGTAGCGCAGTTGCTGCGCTTCGAGATACCAGGCGAGCGATAAGGGGGCAACCGGTTCCTGGCTAGGCCGTGACGGCACTCGAAGAGTTTCGGCCCGATACAATTCCTCGGCAAACGAAGACTCGGAGAGCAATGGCAGGTCTGGGGCGGAGTCCAAGTCGGCTCCCTCCCAGATTCGCAACACGGCTGGCCGACTTTCCGGCATGACGGATGCTCCCTCGTCGAGCCATCCTTGGCTCGGTGAAATCTGTCAGTAGTAAATGCGGCGTGCGGAATCAAGATCGAACCACAGGCGACGAAACCAAGTTAGAGAGCAATTGAGGTTCCCACATGTTTCAACAATGGTGGTTTCAACAATGGTGGCAGTCGATCGGCAATTGGTTTGCCCCGAAGATCGAGCCGCAAGCTCTGGAGGAGAAGCTGGGCGAATTGAGGCAACAGGCTCCGATTCCGGTGTTGTGGCTGTTTGGCAAGACGCAGTCGGGTAAAAGCTCGGTGGTCCGCTTTCTCACCCGCGCGGAGAAAGCTGAAATCGGCAGCGGTTTTCGGCCCTGTACGCGGCATTCGAGTCTGTACGATTTTCCCGATGCCCAAGCGCCGCTAATGCAGTTTCTCGACACGCGCGGCTTGGACGAGCCGGGCTATGAGGCCAGCGAGGATCTGGCAGCCTTTGACAAGCGGGCACACGTGCTATTGGTCACGGTCAAGCTGCTGGACCATGCCCAGGAGAACGTGCTGGCAGCGTTACGCAAGATTCGGATGGCTCGACCCCAACGTCCGGTCGTCCTGCTGTTGACGTGTCTGCACGAGGCGTATCCGCAGCAGCAACACCCCGACGCGTATCTGTTCGATGCCCAGGGACAGCCGACTGCCCCAGTGCCCGAGGTACTCCGGCAAAATCTCGACACCCAGCGAGCGCGGTTTGGCCCGCTGGTTGATCGGATTGTGCCGATTGACCTTACTCAGCCTATTGAGGGCTTTCATCAGCCCGAATACGGCGGCGAACAACTCAAAGCAACCCTACTGGAACTGCTGCCCACGGCCCAAGCGCAGGTGTTGCAGGCAGTCGACCAGAGCCTAGCCAGCATCCAGGATCTGTATGCCCGCAAGGCTATGCCCACGATTCTTGCTTATTCGACGATGGCCGCTACCGCCGGCGCAGTTCCGGTGCCGCTGGTCGATACCGCCCTGCTCGCCGGGGTGCAATCAGCCATGCTACATCAATTGGCCAAACTGTACGGCCAGCCACTTACCCGCGAACGGCTGGCCGAGTTGGCCGCTGCCCTGGGGATTGGCTTCGTGGGCCGACAGGTAGCGCGGTCGTTGATCAAGTTCATCCCCGTGGTGGGTAGCGCCGTGGGGGCGGTCAGCGGAGCCGTCCTGGCCGGTGCCTCGACGTATGCGTTGGGTAAGGCGTTTTGCCGCTACTACCGGGCGGTTTTGGACGGCAAGGCTCCTGACCCCCAGGAACTTAAGCGTTACTACCAGGAACAATTTGCCTCGGCCCAGGCGTCCTGGGAACGCCTGGGTCGCTCGGAGAAAGCTACATGAAATTTAGTGCCTGGCGATTGCTAGTTATCGGACTGCTCCTGGCGACCCCTGTGCTGACCTTGTGCGGGTTCGGTTCCTGGTATCTGTGGCAGCAGGGCTTGAGCCTGTGGCTGTGGTGGCCGATGATGGCCGCGATGTTCTTGGGCTGGTATCTGGCGTGGTATTGGCAAAGCTCGCGGAGCTTGTTGCTCCCGCCGGAGATCGAGGTCGAGCCGCACTTTACCGCTCGCGACGAGCAAGCAGCCAATCTTGTCGAGGCGCGTGCTCGCCAATCGGTTCGCGAACAGTCCGAACAACTCACCAATCCCGATTTCTACATTCAATCCGCCCGTGAACTAGCCGACGAATTAGCCCGCTTCTACAACCCCAAAGCCACCGATGCCGTTGATCGCCTAACCGTGCCAGAAATCCTCGCTGCGGTCGAACTGGCCGCCGAGGACCTAGCCGACTTGGTCAGCAAATACGCACCTGGCGGGCATCTGCTCACGGTCGGCGATCTCAAAAATGCGGCCAAACTGGCCAGCTACTACGATACCGGGATGGCGGCCTACTGGGGCATCCTGGCGGTATTCGACCCCATCAACACTGCTTTGAAGTATGCAGCCTCGCAAGCGGGTGCCTCATTACCGATGCGGTTGCTGCAACGCCATCTGACCGGGTGGTTCTACGAAGCATTTCTGACCCGCCTGGGCAAGTACCTCATCGAGGTCAACAGTGGCCGCTTACGCGTCGGAGCGCGTCGATACCGTGAGTTGCGGGCACAGATGCAACTGACCAACCAAGCGCCGACCGGCCAACTGACAGATCCCGCCGACGCGGTGGGCAGTGTAACGGTTACCCTGTTGGGCCAGGTGCAAGCAGGCAAGTCGAGCCTAGTGAACGCATTGCTCGGCGAGCAGCGGGCTGGGGTGTCCGTGACCCCTAGTGCCGAAGGAGCCAGACGCTATGAAGTGCAGACCCCCGGGATTCCCACCCGCTTGATCCTGTTCGACACACACGGTTACGCTCACGAGGGGCCAGGCGCCGACCTAGTTGAACAGACGCTGCAACTCGCCCAACAATCGGATCTCCTTTTGCTGGTGTTGCCAGCTCGTAACCCTGCCCGCCAAGCCGATCTGCTTCTCCTGCAGAAGCTCTCGGCCTATTTTGCGGCCCGACCCGATCTCAAAGCGCCTCCGATTGTGGGTGTCATGACCCAGGTGGATTTGCTTTCCCCCGCGACGGAATGGTCGCCGCCCTACGATTGGCTGCGGGGCCAACGTCCTAAAGAGCAAAATATCCGTCAGGCGGTGCAAGCGGTCCAAGAACAACTAGGCACTTATTTAGAGGCAATCGTCCCAGTCAATACCGCTGCCGGTCGACTCTTTGGTATCGAAGACGGCCTGCTACCTGTTTTGGCCTTTCAACTCAACGAAGCGCGTGGGGTGGCTTTTTTACGCACGCTCAAAGCCGAGGCCGATCGCGATAAGATCCGCCGCGCCTTTCAACAAACCTGGGAGTTGGGTAAACAGACCGCTAAAAATGTTTGGCAACTCCTAACACGCTAAGCCGTTCGCTGTAGCGGGGTAGATACGGCCCATCGAGCCACACGGCCGAACTGTGGGCCCACCCATATGGGCCATGCGTACGGGCGGCGATCCAACCGGACGGGTTCGCAGGGCAAGGGATCTGGACGCGACCGATGCCGGAAGCAACCACTTCTGCGTTGTGAAGTAACTCGACGCTTTGCTCGGGAAAGACCTCAGCTTCCCACTCCGAGCAACGCTTGCGCAGTTCCACCAGCGGGCCACTACTGGCGATAGATCGACCGGCACGAATCGCTTCGATAAACGCACTGAGAGAAAATTCTTGCTGGGGCAACAGTTGGGCATAGGTACGGACCTGACCGAGCCGCTGGGCGCGATGGGTGCGTCCGCTCGAGCCGACCAATGCTAGTCGAATCCCTGCCTGTAACAACTCGTGATACAACTCGACTGCCGATTCCGTACAGACTTCCAAAGCATCAATCTGACCACGAACCGCAGCCTGCAAGGCTGCCTGGGCCGGGGCTTGCGCTGTTAAGCGGGGGGTGTCCGGCCAGACCACTAGACCGCGTTTGCGATGGCATTGATCGCACCAATCGTGTAGCGACCACGGCTGTTCGTCGGTGCTTTGTGGAAACACCGGGCGATGGGCGTGCAACAGCGATAATGTCCCGCCCCGCGGATCGACATTGAGCGTGTTGACCGCCACCCACGTTGTTCCCCGCACAACGGCAGCCTCTTGGCCGCTGAAGGCCACTAGCGACTCTCCTGGCCGTTGCAACAGTTGCACCAGATCCAGATCCTCAGCGCGTGCCTGAAGCAACGCGCCATGAGGCGTGAGACCATGAACCCGCAAATCGCCTGCGTACCAGCCCCGCTGGCGAGGGTTAAACAGCCGTTGCATCCCGAAGCGCAAGGCCAGTTGACCGGCTGCTAGATGCTGCTGCTGGTGCAGGGGGACAAAGAGCGGACCGGCAAAAGCGGAGAGACGGAACGGGCCGGGCGGCAACCGTAGTTCGCAGGGTCCATCGACGTACGCAAACAATCCCTCAGGCGTTTCGTGTGTGGATTCATGATCGTCGGGAAACCGTCCCAATGGCCACAAAGGCTGATCGTGGACAACCAACCGCAGTCGCACCGGCAAGACCACGGAGGCATCCTGGAAGCGAAGATGAACCGTGCGCATGAAATTACTCTACGAGTGTGGTCGAGGAGGTCAGCGCAAGGCGTAACGCCGCGCGTAACTGACTGAAAGTGAACGGTTTCTGAAGAAGGCCGGCCAGACCACGGTGTCCATATCGTTCATGCAGTTCGCGTCGGCTGAATCCCGACATGAGAACCACGGCAGGCGGATTGGGAAACGTCTGCAGGACTGCGAAGGTTTCCAATCCGTCCATCTGGGGCATGGTCAAGTCCAGCAATACCGCCTTGAGAGTCGTTCGCAGCGTCTTGATCAACGCCAACGCCTCGGCTCCATTGGCTGCTTCGGTAACCTCAAAGCCGATGGAGCGAACCATCTCAGCGGTGATGAAGCGTACAGCGGGTTCATCATCAACCACGAGCACATGGCCTTCACCGGTCCAATCTTCCTCGACGGGCTGCGCCGCTTGATGGGAATAACTACTGGTCCGAACCGGGAAGAAGAGGCGAAAGCGGCTACCGATCCCGACCTTGGAATCAACCTTGAGAAGTCCGCGATGGCTGCGCAAGATACCTAGCACACTCGCCAACCCTAGGCCGCGTCCGGTGAATTTGGTGGTGAAAAACGGTTCGAAGATACGTGGCAGTGTTTCCTGGTCGATGCCAGCCCCCGTGTCAGACACTTCCAAACAGACACAGGAGCCGGCGTTCCAACACAAGGTCGGCTGGACATCATCGACCAACGGCTCGGTTAGGGTTATCAGAGCTGTGGACAGGGTGATGAGGCCATCACGCTCCTCCAACGCCTCCGAGGCGTTCAGAACAAGATTAAGCAACACTTGATGCAACTGGCCGGCGTCAGCCTCAATCAACGGCACATTGGGCTGGAGAGACAGAAGAAGATTGGCGCGTTTGGACAGGCTAACATGTAGCAGAGGTGCCGCTTGCTCGATCAGACGATTCAGGTCCACCGATTCCATTTTGAGTTGGGCTTTGCCGGCATAGGCCAACATCTGTTTACACAATCCAGCGGCGCGCTGACCTGCTTGAATCAGTTGTTGCAGATACTCCGCGGTGACCGAATCGGGAGGCACCTGAGTGCGGGCTAATTCGGCAAAGCCCATCATGCCCGCGAGGATGTTGTTAAAGTCGTGGGCAATCCCCCCCGCCATCACGCCCAGGCTCTCAAGCTTCTGTGTTTGTTGCAGGTTGGCTAAAAACTGCTCACGATCGCGTTGGGCCTCTTTGAAAGGAGTGATGTCTTGAACCGAGCCATAGAGTCGTGTGACGCAACCATCAACCCGATCGACTTGGCCAACACTACGGATCCAAACGAGGCGCCCCTTGGCGGTGCGTAATTCGAGTTCGACCTCAAATGGGTCGCCGGTTTC
>JBDNDE010000213.1:0-8426 GCA_046719305.1 Gemmataceae bacterium
TCGTACACCCTAACGACCTGTTGGATTGCTTACAACGTCCTGGTTCGGTTGACCTTGTTCTCGGTTGCCGAACACGGTTCACCGATAAACGGCTCCTGCCCGTTCTGTCTCCTTCAGCCGGCATTGCTCGCCCCATCAAACGGCGAGCGATGTATTCCCATACGGTTATGAACGACGACAGCGACCAAGCAGCACCCCGGACCCGGGAACTGAATACGGGCCGAAAGTGATCCCGCCGGTGGGAATTTGCCGAGATGGCGACAGAGGCCTTCCGCCCTGCCCCTGTATCGGGGGCCTGTGACAAAATCCGTCTGGTCTTCCGCAAAGGCGGCAGCCTGCGGTGGCTGAGCCACCATGATCTGCTTCGGACCTTTGAACGCCTGCTGCGACGGGCCAACCTGCCGGTTCATCATAGTGGGGGCTTTCATCCCCACGCCCGACTCATTTTTGCGCTGTCGCTGCCATTAGGCGTCGTAGGCCTCGCAGAGATAGTCGATATCGAGATGGACGAGATACTCGACCCGGGGGAAGTGCTACAACGGATTCGAGCCCACTGTCCACCTGGTTTGGAGATACTCGAAGCGCGACGCGTTGCGGTCCACGCGGGCTTGCGGGTAACCGGGTTATGCTATGGCCTGAACGTCCCGGTGGATCACCTGCCCTCTCTACAGCACCGCCTAGCCGAGGTCTTGGCCGCGTCGCAGTGGATCATCGAACGGACACGTCCCCCTCGACGTCGGTTCGATATTCGCCCCTTTTTACGCGATCTGCGGTTGGACCCGATCTCCGGGCGTCTGGAGATCGATCTCCATTTGCTTGAGGCCGGCACCGCCCGACCCGATGAGGTACTGACCCTGTTGGGGCTAAGCGACTTGGTCGATGCCGGTGTGCCGCTGGAACGAGTCCGCCTAGATCTCTACGAACCTCTCAACCCAGATACTTTAACCCCCCCTGCTCCCCCCGAATCGCTCGATTCCGACGAGGATCTCGAACCATCCGCCGGGGAGGATTCTTTCAAGGAAGCTCCATGAAAAAAGAAATGCTCATCAATGTTCTTCAGCCAGAAGAATGTCGCATCGCTATCCTCGAAAACGGTGTCCTGGAAGAACTTTACGTCGAACGCACCAACCAAGAAAGCCTGGTCGGCAACATCTACAAAGGGAAAATCGTCAACCTCGAACCCAGCATTCAGGCTGCCTTCGTCGACTTCGGCGTCGGCCGGAATGGCTTTCTGCATATCTCCGACGTGGAACCGATCTACTGGCGATTAGCGGAAAATAAAGGTCGCCTGCCGGAGTTGGAACGACCGCCACGCACCGAACGCCCCTCTGCGGATCATTCGGAACGCCGGGACTCCTCGCCGGTGCCGGCCGCTCCCCCCTCACCTGCTGAGGTTGCTCCTTCTTCACCAGGCACTCCAACGGCCGCCTCAGCCCCGATCGGCTTTGATGCAGGCATCGACGAAGAGCTACCGCCGCAACTGCAAACGCCGGTCAACCCACCGAGAGTGCGTGCGACGCCGACTCCTCCGCTGTATACGCCACCGAAGCCGCAAGCGCCTCCACCGGCACAGGTGTCGGAGGACTTCCTGGCAGGGATCGAACTGGACGACGACTTGCACGACGTGATCGCTCCGGCGACCGCAGCGGACGACGAAGGCGACGAGGAGCTTTGAACCGCTGCAGGCTGCCCCCGGTACAGAAGTGATTGAAGAAGAAATGGCCCGCCCCCGGCGGAAACGCTCGGCCCCCCGCAAGAAAAAAACCAAACTCGACGAAGCCCCCAAAGACGACGACTCGCTCAAGGACGAAGCGACCACCCCCGAAAGTCCCCAAGAGCCTCCCCCCGCTCCCCGGCCGATGGATGCAGCGGAACGTCGAACCGATGATGGCAGCGAGCCGATTAGCGAGGACGAGCTGTTGTTCTTCCCCAACGATCCGTTGATCCACGCGGTGGAAACTCCAGTGGCCACGGTAGTCGACCCCGCCATGTCGCCGTCGATCGCTGAGGCACAACCCGCAACAAACGCCGATGCTGAAGCGAAAGCCGATGCCAGCGATGCCCAACCCACTACACTCATACCACCGCCGCTGCCGCCGGATGCTATCGTGATCGGCGAGAGCTTGCCGCAACGGCTGCGTCCTGCCGACATGCCGCGTAGTGTGGAGGCAGCCCTCGAAGAAGATCTGGCAGCGGCCGAGGTAGGGATGGAAGAGACGCCGGGGCAGATTCTCGATGCCTCGACCGTGGAGATGCGGGAACCCGGCAGCGAGCGTCCTGGCCGCGGTGAAGGTCGTCGGGACCGCGAGTTCCGTCGGGAGCGGGATCGAGGAGAGCGGGATCGGCCCGAACGGGATCGGGACAGTCAACGAGACACACGCCGCGACCCCGAACCACGCCGGGAGCGTGAGTTGATTGCCTCCTTTGCGGACGAATGGGATGATCACGATGACGAAGGCTTCAGCCGACGCTCGGGCAGCAACGACCGCGGCGACCGACGCGGAGGTCGCGACCATCGCAATGGTGGCAATCGCAGCTATGGCGGCAGCGACCGTTTTGCCAGCCGTCCCGGAGCGGGTCGGCCGCGTCCGCCCATTCAAGAAGTCTTCAAGCGTGGTCAAGAAGTCATCGTTCAAGTCATCAAGGAAGGCATCGGAACCAAAGGGCCGACGCTCAGTACGTTCATCAGCATTCCCGGTCGCTATCTGGTGCTGATGCCGTATCTCAACCGCACGGGGGTTTCGCGCAAAATCGAGGACGAAGAGGCCCGCCGACGCTTGCGTCAGATGTTCAATGAACTGCGACCGCCGCAAGGACTCGGCTTCATCATGCGAACCGCAGCAGTGGACAAGAACAAGCGTGAGGTCCAACGCGATCTTGTTTATCTGTCACGGCTGTGGCAAGTGATAGCCAACCGGATCAAGAAGGTTAAAGCACCGTGTAATATCTATCAAGAAAGTGAGATGGTCACGCGTACCATCCGTGATAATTTCACCAGCGACATCGACACCATCTGGATCGACGAACGCAACGCCTTTGAAGCCGCCCAGGAGTTCATGCAGGCCGTCATGCCTCGGTTTGCGGACCGGTTAAAGTTTTACGACAGCAAGGAACCGCTGTTCTACAAGTTCAAGATCGAGGACGAACTAGCCCGCATCCAACTCAAAAAGGTGCCCCTGCCGCAGGGCGGCTCGATCGTCATCGAACAAACCGAGGCGCTTGTAGCTATCGATGTCAACAGCGGCAACTTCCGAGCCGATGGCAACAATGCCGAGGAAACGGCATTTCAAATGAATCTGCATGCGGCTAAGGAGATTGCGAGGCAGCTACGGTTACGCGACTTAGGCGGAGTGATTGTCAGTGACTTCATCGATATGCGGGAGGAGAAGCATCGCCGGGCAGTGGAGCGTGCCCTGCGTGATGCTATGAAACGCGACCGTGCCCGGACTAAGATCCTACGCATTTCGCAGTTCGGCCTCATTGAGATGACCCGCCAGCGGATTCGGCCGGGCCTCAAGCGTGCTGGGTATGTCGATTGTCCGCATTGTAAGGGCCATGGGATGGTCAAATCGCCCGAGACGTTAGCCATCGAGATCATGCGCATGCTGCAACTAGCTAGTTGCCGCGAACCGATCCACCAGGTCGAAATCACCACCGCTCCCGAGGTCGCCGATTATCTCCTGAATCGTCGTCGGCGTGAGTTGATCCAACTCGAAGAGAGCGGCAACATGGTGGTGCTAATCCGCTCCAGTCCTGGGGTACCCGCCGAGCATTTGCACTTTGTGTGCCTGGATCACAACGGAAATGAAGTACGGCTGATAGCTCCCGAGCCGCTGCCAATGCGTCCACGGCGTTGAGTAGATGGCAAAAGCAAGCGGCCGTGCCTGGTAGCAAGCACGGTCGCTTGTTCTTTGATCGATGTCAGAATCCCTCTCAGGCTTGGCTTGATTTCGCTTCTGCTACGGCGGTTTGCTGTCTCTTGTCCTCCTCGGGATGATGAGGCGTAGCAACCGGACGCCCTGCAGCGCTCAGGAGCGGCTGTATCGCGATCTGTATGCTCAAACGGCCTGGAGCAGGGCACGCGGGCCAACACGAGCAAGAGCGCCTTAGCATGCGTGTTGGGGCGTGATTAGCCACCGAAGCCGCCCATGGTCCCTAGGCCAGTCATCAGGGGCGACCCTTCCGCCGGGCGGACTTGAACGCGCGGCAGACCGGTTCGCCAGGCGTTCAGAGCGGCCTTACTTTTAGCATCTGTAGCCAAGAGATTGACGCGGAGCGTCTTGAGCTTAGGCAACTTGGCTAGGGTTTTGACCAGCTTGGGAGTGACAGCCGTACCCGTTAAATCGAGATGTTCTAGGTTTTTGAGCTTCTCTAAGGCGTTCATGCCTGCATCCCCCAAATGAGGGGCGAAAATCTTGAGCCGTTCCAAGGCGCTCAGCTTGCCCAGACTAGCCAGGTCGGCCTCTTGCATGTTTGGGTGGATGAGTACTAGCTCGCGCAATTCGGTGAACTGCTCCATAGCGGCCACTTGGAATGGGCTGTCGCCTTTCTCCGCGGACGGTAGCCCGAAGCCGCCCCCACCACCGAAACCAAACCCCTGCCCGAAGAAGTTCCAACTGAGTTTACCATCCGGGCCAGCCCCCAGCAAACGCGGCGGCGTCAAAGCGTAGCGAGTATCCAGTGTCAACGAACGCAAGGTGGTACTCTTGGCCAGTGGAGCCAACTCCTTGCCTTCGAGTTTAACGGCGTTGACGCGAAGGGTAGATAGTTTGGTTTGCTCGGCCAGGGTTTTGAGCATTTCGGCATCGACGGGTTTGGCGAGATCGAGGCGTTCGAGTTTGGCGAAGCGGCCAAGCTCAGCGAGTCCCTTAGCGGTGACTAGGGTATCCTCGCCCAGACGAAGCATCTGCAACGCAGGGGCATCCTTGAGGGCAACCAGAGTCGCATCGGAGACATTGACGCCCATCAACGAAAGCGTGCGTAGTTTCGGCATGCTTGCCAAGCTGGCGAATCCTTTGTCGGTGAGCTTTTCGGCCTGGTGGATCAGGAGAGTGGAAAGATCGCGACTCTTGCTCAGGCGGCTCAGATGTTCATCGGTCACATGCGGGTTGTATTGCAACGCCAGCGTTTTGAAGCCGGGCACCGTGATCAACTTCTCTAGATCGTCCGGGGCAATCGGCTGGCCGAAAATGCTCACCCCTGGAATGGCTTGCTTGCGCATTTCGGCAAGGAGGTTTTTCAGTCCCTCGCCCTGAAAACCAGCGTCCATACCCAGGCCGGCGGGCGGCTGTTTGCCTTTGGGGGGCATCGGCTGAGGAACGCCGACAATGCCTCCAGCACCGAGGTTTGCTCCACCCCCCGGGTTCACTCCACCAAGCTGCCCGCCCCCCCCTAGGTTGGCTCCGCCGCCGGCAAATCCATTGAAGCCACCAAAGCCTCCCAGGCCACCAAAAGGTTGGACCATCCAGACGGCCCCTGCGGGAAGGGAGACACCTTTCTTGAGCAACGGACTGGTGCCGCCACGCATTTCGAGGCTCCCCTCAGGGGTCCATTCCAGAACGGTCAAAGAGAGATTCGACTTGAAGACGCGAGCCTTGGCAGGCGGTTCCGCTTTGTCCTGGGCGTAACTCCCCACAGAACCCAAACTAATCACCGCACTGAGCAGGAGAACCCCCAAGGGATAATCCTTAGCCTTGTTACAGTTGGTGTGCATCTGACGACCTCCGCAACTTCTTCCCCATGCACTGTTTAGTATGGCATTTTTCCCCCTCAGACGTCTAGGAGGAACCAAGCCATGGCTCTGAAGGCGGCGTGGAGGATGGACGGCCATGGCTCACTGCCGCGCTTACGAATCGCAGCCAAAAGAGGCAGAAGGATCCGGATGTTGGAGGTTCACTGGGGCAATTTCTTCACTTGGGCGGCATGGCTGGCCTCACGCTGTAACAGTTCGACTAACCCGACGGGCGAACGACACAGGCGTTCAAGGTCGGCGCGATCAACCAAGAGGATAGACAACGGGGTGTCACGCATCACCTGGTTGGCGTACCGCCGGGTCTCGCTGCTAATCTCTCCGGTGCTGATCATCACGAGCACCGTGGAACGCAACAGCACGCTTAGCCCAACCTCCTTAGCCAGATCGTCCAGGGCCACCCCTGCGGTGTTCTTGCACTGAATCTGCCAACGAGCCTAGGCCGGGCGTAGCGAGCGAGACGTGAAAGCCGGCCCGTTCCCGCCCCAGATCCAGACCGCCACAACCCGAGAACAGGCTTACAACATTCATCAGGCCGCCCGTTGTCCAGTCAACACGGGTGAGGGGGGGCTAAGAAGAAGGAAGCGGGGAATTAAGCTTGACATGTCGCGAGATCGAGATATATTTAGAAAGAGAGGAAAGCACCATGCCTCATCCCCCTTTGCTCCAACTCGATTGCCTTGCTCAGGCCGCGGAGTGCCTTAAAATCCTCGCTCATCCGCATCGCCTGCGCATCATCGAACTGCTCTTACGCCAACGCTACACCGTAGGTGAGTTGGCCGACGCGTGCGGCATCCCTAGCAATATCGCCTCAGGTCATCTGCGCCTCATGCAGCGCTGTGGCTTTTTGGCACCGCAACGCGACGGGCGCAATGTGTACTATCGCATCACCGAACCCTGTTTGGAGGGTTTTTTGGGATGCATTCGCAAGCGATTTGCGCAAGGCACAGATCCTTCGCAGTCCGTGTGATTCGCGGTTCTTTCGTGTTTTTTTAAAAAGTTCGATATCTCGCTCCTACAGGAGGTTCTTGTGGCTACGGCAACTAATTCTGCAACCACCACTATCCCCACCATCTCGCCACGCGATTTGGAAGCCAAACGCCAAGCCGGGCAAACTGTCGAACTCATCGACGTGCGTGAACCATTTGAATTTCAAGAACTGCGTTGCTCTTTTGCTCGAAATGTCCCTCTCTCGCAGCTCGACCCTGCCAAAGTCATGCAGTCCCGCCAACTGCCCCCCAGTGAACCGCTCTATGTCATTTGCCGCTCCGGTAGTCGTGGCCGGCAAGCCTGCGAAAAATTCCAAGCAGCTGGCTTTACCAATGTCATCAATGTCGAGGGGGGCACACTCGGCTGGGAACAGTGTGGCTTGGAGGTGCAGCGCGGACGCAAGGTGATGTCGCTGGAACGCCAGGTGCGCATCGCTGCGGGCTTGATGGTGCTGGTTGGCGTGGCACTGGGCTTCTTCGTGCATCCGGGCTTTTTGGGGATCGCCGCCTTTGTCGGTGCCGGCCTGGTTTTCGCCGGCGTCACCGATACCTGCGGCATAGCTTTGCTGTTGGCTCGCATGCCCTGGAACCGAGTCTGCACAAGTGCCGTACTGCTCCTGATACCCGGCCTCCTCTGGGCCGCCGAACACACCCGCGACAGCCTCGACACTGTCAAAAAAGCACTGGCCGACAACAAAGCCGTCCTCATCGACGTGCGCGAGCAAAGTGAATGGGACGATGGCCACCTCCAAGACGCCCGCCTGCTGCCGTTGAGTGTTCTGGGCAAGGGGCTCTCGGCCGAGATACTGGGCAAAGTGGCCCCCAAGGACAAGGTGCTGTACCTGCACTGCGCCTCGGGCAACCGCTGCCTGAAAGCCGCCGACCTGCTGAAGAAACAGGGTTACGACGTGCGGCCGCTCAAATCAGGATATGCCGACTTGCTCAAAGCAGGATTCAAACCAGCCAAGTAACCTGGTTCTTTTCTCTACATTCTCATAGGAATCTGGACGAATGAAACTTATCATCGTCGGGGGCGTGGCCGGAGGGGCCTCGGCTGCTGCCCGGGCGCGACGCCTGAATGAATCGGCTGAAATTCTCTTAATCGAACGCGGGCCAGATGTCTCGTTTGCCAACTGCGGCCTGCCCTACCACATCGGGCAGGTGATCGCACAACGGGAAAAACTGCTGGTGACGACGCCGCAACGCCTGCGTGAGCGTTTCCGCCTGACGGTTCGCACACAAACCGAGGTGCTTCGCATCGACCGCGCGGCCAAGAAGGTGGAGATGATCGAACTCTGCACTGGCAAAACATATGAAGAATCATATGATAAATTAATCTTGGCCCCTGGAGCGGCTCCTTTTCGCCCCGCCATCCCCGGCGTTGATTTGCCCAACGTCTTCACCCTACGCAACCTCGCCGACACCGACCGTATCAAGCAGGCCGTCGACCGGGGTATCACGCATGCCGTCCTCGTCGGCGCGGGCTTTATCGGCCTGGAATTGGCCGAAAATTTGATCCATCGGGGAATAAAGACTACTATTCTCGACCTGAGCAAGCAAATTTTGGCTCCGTTTGATCCCGAGATGACAACCCCGATGCTTCAGGCCATCCAGGACCGAGGCATCGAGGTCTTGCTCGGTCAGACCGCCGAGGCCATCGAGGCAGTCCCCGGCGGCTTGCAGGAAAC
>JBDNDE010000214.1:0-8397 GCA_046719305.1 Gemmataceae bacterium
CTGGACCCAGCCAAGGTCGACCTGGGTCTGGAACTGCTCCGAGATCCCACCCAGGCCACCTCCGCCGCTGTCATCGAGCAAGTCGTCCAAGTCTGCATGCTTCGTGTCGTGCTGCCGTTCATGATTGGTCAAGCTTTCCAGAAACTCTCCGAGCCACGCTTCATCGACCGCCTCGGCGAGGAGGTCAGTCTGCCCGTACCGGCTAACATGCAACTGCTGCTGGGCAAACAGATCAAACTCGGCGAATTGATGCGTCTGGCCGCTGGCCCAAATAGCTCTCAAGCAGAGGAATATCGGCAGAGAATCGGCGACGGCGTCCAGCGGGCCTTGGCTCGGCAGTTCAATAAGTACAACCTCACGGGCATGACCTGGGCCGCCCTGACCCGTGACGCGGGCAAAGGCGACCAAGCCCAGGTCAGCCAGTTCGTCGATCGCGAAGGTAGCGGCCTGTTGCGACGCGGGGCCGCTTTGTATCAAACCCTGATACCGATGTATCTGGTCTTGTTCACCTTTTTCCTCGTCCTGATCGTTGGTTGGGTCTTCGTCAGCGAACGCCGCCAAGGCACCCTCAAACGCCTCCGCCTGGCCCCACTCTCCCGTAGCCAGATCCTGCTCGGTAAACTCTTGCCGGTTTTTGCTGTTTCCCTGGCCCAGGGGCTGCTTCTGCTTGGGCTGGGCCGGCTGCTCTTTGGCATGAGCTGGGGGCCGAGCCATTGGCCGCTTTGGCAACAAGCGCTCGCTTTGCTAGCCGTGGTGGCCTGCACCTCGTTCGCGGCGATGGGGCTAGCCATGCTGGTGGGGGCAACCGCGCAAAGTGAAGCTCAGGTCCAACTCTTCGGCGGTATTCCCGTGCTGGTGTTGGGCGTCTTGGGCGGTTGCGTGCTGCCCCGGGCCATGATGCCCCAGCAGGCCCAGATCGTCCCCTTGTTCACGCCGCACGGTTGGGCCCTGAATGCCTACCGCGAACTGCTGGAGACAACGCCCGGCTACGAGCCGAATCTGTTTTTCGTCGTCCAGGGCTGCCTCATGCTCCTGCTGTTCGGCACCGGCTTCCTCGCCGTTGCCTGGTGGCTGATGCGTTTGGAATGACTGTTTCTCACGGCTAGCGGCATCGCTCGCTCAAGAGACGCCCTGCGGTGTCCACTTCTGCCTCGGTGGTGAAGCGGCCTACACTCAGCCGAACCGCCCCTTTGCCCCGTTCTGGAGGCACCCCCATGGCACACAAGACTGCCGATTGGGTCACTCGGCCTTCGTGGCAAGCCGACCCGGTAGACGCCGCAATTTCGGGGGTACGGTTCAATAGTTCCGCTCCGATTTGACCGGCAAAGTTGACGTTGAGCGTGTTGGGCAAGCGTTGCTGCGGGCAACCGTTGAGCGTGAGCCGTTCTCCCAGCCGTTCTTGCAGGGTAACATGTAGTCGATCGCGTAACTGCTGCAAACGGATGCTGGCGGCAGGCAACGACTCTCGTGCCAGTCGCGCTGCCGTTCCCAAGGCCACAATCGCGGGCACATTCTCGGTGCCGGCCCGTCGGCCGCGCTCGTGGCCCGCACCATGCAACAGCGGGTCCACCGTTACGCCGCGGCGGATGTACAGCGCTCCAATGCCCTTGGGAGCGTAAAGCTTGTGCCCAGCCACGCTGAGCAGATCGACCTGCAACGCCTGCACATCCACCGGCACTTTGCCAAGTGATTGGGCCACATCGGTATGCAATAGGATGCCCCGCTCGCGGGTGATGGATCCGATCTCGTTGATGAGCTGCAGTGTACCAACTTCGTTGTTGGAGTGCATGATGCTGACCAAAAACGTATCTGGGGCTATTGCCTGCCGCACCGCATCGGGATCGACTCGGCCAACGCCATCGACTGGCAGCACCGTGACCCGGCAACCGAGCTTTTTCAGGAACGCGATCGGCTCGCTGGTGGCCGGATGTTCGATTGCGCTAGTGATGACATGCCCCAGACCGCCACGAAACAGCCGTGTCAAGAGATTGGCCGTCTGTCGAGCAAAAAAGGCCCCTTTGATAGCGTGGTTGCTCGCCTCGCTGCCGCCGCCGGTAAAGACGATCTCATCCGGCTGGGCATTGAGTAACCCAGCTAATTCGGCTCGGCCCCGTTCGACGGCAGCGTGAGCGGCTCGCCCCAACGCATGACTACTCGATGGGTTGCCATAGCCCTCGCGCAACCAAGGGAGCATGGCCTCGATGACCACGGGGTCCAGCGGGGTAGTAGCGTTGTAATCCAAGTAGATGGGTGCGTTCATCGGACGCGAATCTCTGCCTCGGCTCGGGTGAAAGGCCTATTGCCCAGCACAACGATCCCCTCCCGAGCCTAGCGGTTGAGCGACCAAAGGTCAAACGCAAAGCAGAGGCATCTAAACAGCCATCGACCTCGGCTCCGGGTTTGATTCCCCGAGGTCCGAGGTCACTATGGAACTCTGGCTAGGCGGTTTCTCACGGTTCTTCGTCGTACACTAGGCCATCGGGGCCTACGCTGATAGCCCTGCTTGGCCGACTCGACGGCACAACAACTTCGACCACTGCTGCAGAACTCGGCTCGGAGACAGGCTCGACTTTGGCAGCTAGCGTGTTCACAGTACCTTTGGGTGCCAGTCGAGCTTGCAGTCGCTGTAACTGTTGCCGGGCCTGCTGGAATAGTGCCGGGGCCGCTTCAGTCTCTTCGAGGGCCAAACAGGCACGATAGTGAGCCAGCGCTCGTTCGGTTTGAGTCAGATCGGTCGCCAGAGCGTTCGCCTGCTCCAACGCTAGCCGTGCCAAATCGATCGACGGGGGAGCAGAAGTCGTTGGGGCCACCGTTGCCCGTGCGCCCTCGGCAAAGCCTGTTGTCGGCTCATACACCACCGCGGCCAACACGGTAAGAATCACGAAAGCCAGTGTGACGCTCAGAGTGCGCATGGCGGAGTTCCTCAGAAAGCCGGCAGTTGACCAACGGCAGCGGCAGCCCACACCAGCAAGCCCGATACACTGGCGATAACGATGAAGATCAGCGGAAAGTCTCGTTCGGTCATGATGTCCCCCCTCGGCTGGATTCCTCACAAACATAGAACAGAAAAAAATGGTGTGCGTCGATCTTTAGGTTCTTCGCGCTACAGCAGATTCAGGGCTGAGCATGATCGTCGTCGGAGTGATGGATTGGCAAGGCGGCCGTCTCGTACAGGCACGCGGGGGCAACCGCTCGGCCTACGCACCGCTAGGGGTCGACCCCCTGGATCTGGCTCAGCACTGGCGTGAGCGGTTCGGCCTGCATACCCTGTACTTCGCCGACCTGGATGCTATTGCCGGACACGAACCCCACTGGGCCATCTACGAACGACTCTGCAAAGCGGGGGTGGAGTTATGGGTGGATGCAGGGGTGCGCACTTGGGCCGACCGGGAGCGTCATCGCGGGCCATGGCGTGTGATTGTCGGCTTGGAAACGCTAAGAGATTGGCAGGCGTTGCTGCCGGGCGATCTATTCTCGCTTGATCTGCGTCACGGGCACCCCCTGGGAGATTGGGGCGACGAACCGTTCGCGCTGGTGCAACGCGCTGTCGACGCTGGCGTCCACGAAATCATCTTGCTGGATCTGGCCCGGGTCGGCAGTGGCAGCGGCAGCGGGACCGAGTCACTGGGGGCAGCCCTGCGGGCGCGTTTTCCCCAGCTGCACCTCTTCGCGGCGGGGGGTATTCGCACCCGGGCTGAGGCGCTACACTTACAGACGCTGGGATTTCATGGCGTCCTGGTCGCCTCGGCCCTGCATGCCGGCACCTGGGAGACGATGAGGAGCTAATCGGCCGGCCCGTCCCTTGCTTCGATGCGTTCGATGGCCCAGCGGGCAGCCTCGGCGATTAGCGGTTCAGCATCCTGGGCCGCCCGTCGCAGCACGTCTAAGGTCGAGCGATCGCCGCTGTGGCCCAGGAGCAAGGCGGCATTGCGTAGCACGACCGGCCGACCAGGACGTGGAAATAATGCCGTTCCCTGGAAGCGTGTGCGAAAAGCATTATTATCGAGGCGGAGGAGTTCGGCAGGGTCCAGACCGACTAGGTCGTCGCGGGGTAACAGCATCTGGGCAAGCGGGGCTTTGCGGTTCCACGGGCAGACTTCTTGGCAAATGTCACATCCAAATAACCAACCGTGTAGATTGGTTGCCTCGTGTTCGTGTAAGGGTCGCTTGAGTTCAATGGTCCAGGTGCTGATGCAACGCCGGGCATCTAGGACATACGGCGCGACAAAGGCCCCCGTCGGGCAGGCCTCCAGGCAACGCGTGCAGGTGCCGCAGTGCCTCGCGGTGAACGGCTCCGAGGGCTTCAACGGCACATTCACCAGTAGCGCGCCTAGGACCAACCAACTACCTAGCCGTGGGTGAATTAGCATGGTGTTCTTGGCCTGCCACCCCAGGCCGGCGCGGCGAGCGAAATCGCGTTCCAGCAGCGGTGCGGTATCGACACAGACCCGCCCCCAGGCACCGGGCACCTGGGCCTTGAGCCACCCCCCCAAGCTCTTGAGCCGTTCGCGTAGCACCGCATGATAATCGGTCGTGCGGGCATAGCGGGCGATGCCGCCACTGGGTGCATTTGGACCGGGGTTGTAGTTGAGGGCAACCATAACAACCGCCTGGGCCTCGGGGTAGACCCGCGACAGATCCTGCCGCGCCTCGGCGTGTTCGTACAAGTAGCCCATTTCACCGGCGTAACCGGCCTCCAACCAGGCTCGATACAACGCATATTGATCCGAGGGCTGAGCAGCAGCGATGCCAGCAAGGTCGAAGCCCAGCTGACGCGCTTGTTCCAGTAAGCGTTCTTCGAGCGACATCTTAGATCGGTCTGCTTCTCTGTTTACTCCCCAAGGTGCAGTGCGATTTACCGACGAATCATTCGATCGCTTGGCCGCTGCAACGGATCGTAACCGGACGTGTGGCCGCTTTTCCCTGCTAGCGTAGGGCGTGTATTTGGATCTTACTTTGCAAAATCAGCCGGCTTGCTCGCTCTGCGGTATTTACCGAAACCGAAGGGGGTCGCTTTGTACTCCCCGACAAGGTCCACCTTCAAGCTGGGGGTAATCTCTTTCTCCAACCCCAGCAAGTAAAATGTCGCGTTGACCAGCAACCGTCGTAACCCGGCACTTTCGAGGTCTTGGGCCGAGCAGCAGGTGCAACAGAACGTCTTGGTAATGACGCCGTCGCGGGGCGAGTAGTCTTTCAACCAGGCAATCGGCATCATCGGGCTGTTTTTCTTGCCTTCGACAGGCGGATCGGTCGGCTTCATGCCTTTGACGACTTGGCCCAACACCAGCGGCTGGGCCTCTTTAGGCAGACGCACGCCGTAAACATCGGTCGGTCCCCAGATGTCGCCGTCCTTCAGTCCCCGCAAGATTGGGTGATCCTTTTGTTTGTCGACCAAGATGCCCCGCGTTGATTCGCTACCGTGCCCGCCATGATGCGTGAACCAGGTATCACCGAAGACTTGCTTACCGAAGCCCTGTTCCCAGCCTTTTTCGGTCGAGTTCCAGGACCATTTGTGATAGGCGCGGCCTTTGGGAATGTTGAAGGCATGAGTGCTGGTCCGCAAGCCAAGGATCGGTTTACCGGTGTGCAAATAATCATCGATGTGTTTGAGTTGCTCATCGGGTAGATTACGGAAACGCAAGAACATGATACACAGGTCGGCGGTCTTCAATACCTCCAGACCAGGGATGTTGGTTTGCAGGTCTGGTTTGACGTAGCCTGTCTTGGGATCGATGGCAAACAGGACGGTGGTTTGGAATCCGTGATGGGTACTAAGAATGCGGGCTAACTGAGGGATCGCCTCCTCGGATCGGTATTCGTCATCGCCGCTGATCAGAACAATATGTTTGCCCTTGCCTGGTCCTTCGCCTCCGGGAAAACGCAGCAGGTGCTCCTCGGCTGCAAACACACACATGAGCAGAACACACAGCATGGCCAATGATCCTCCGGGAGAGACGGCAATGATTCTCGGAGGATTCTAGCAAGCCAAACGAGCAACGACGAGGCAGGCCAAGCAGCGTGTCGGCTCATGCCATCTGGGGTTGCCGATTGCGGACGCGTAAGGACCGACCGCAGCACGGGCAGCCGACCGGTTGGGTGGGTAGATCGCGAACCTGAATCACATAACGGCACGAGGGACACGTGTAGCTGAATTGTCGGCTAGTGCGGGGGCCGCCAAACAGCCGACCAAGCATCGAGGGCGGTTCCTCTTTTTCAAATGGGGTGGCAGTGACGATGAACGGTGTCTTGTCCTGCCCTTCGATATCGAGAAAATAAACCATACCGTCTTCGCCGCCCAACGCAATTTGCAAGCCGTTGGGGGAGAGAGTCCCGCTGAGTGTCTTAAACGGCGTCTGAATGTGTTCGACCACCGCGAAAATCGGAGCCACCATCAGAAACATTCGGCCGACGCTATCGACGACAATAACCGATTCGCCATCGAGCAAAAACGAGCAACTGCGAACTTCGGCTCCAATATTGACGGTCGCCAACTCGGTCAGTTGTTCCAGATCCCACAAGCGGATGGTAGCGTCGCGTGAACCCGTCAAGGCCATACGGCCATCCGGCGCGAGGGTAAAGCTGGTGATGCGATCGGTGTGGCCGGTCAGGGTAGCGCGTTCGCACAACAGATTTAGATCCCATACTTTGATCGTGGCGTCGTAGGACCACGAATACAGGCTCTGGCCATCCAGGCTGAAGCGGCACCCGGCTATGATGTCGGTGTGGTTGCCGAGGATTTTTCCTTCGTGAAGTTGGTCCACTCGACGGAGGGAAACTTGACGATCCCACGAAGCCGTCGCGAGCAACTCGCCAGTGGGCGAAAAGTCGATCCCCGAGATCGGTCGGGTGTGGGCCACATGAGAAGCAATCACGCTGTGCGAGACGCCATCCCACACCGTTAAGAGTCCTTCCATCGAACCGGCCAGCCAGTATTGGCCATCCGGAGAACAGACACAGGCCGAGATCGGTTTGGGGCTGGCACTCAGAGAAGTGATCGTGCAACCTGATTGCGTATCCCACAGACGCAAATAGCCATCCCACCCGCCGGAGAGCAGATAAGCTCCGTCAGGTGTGTACGAGGTGCTGTAGACTTCGCCTTCGTGTTTGTCGCAAGGACCAGATGCTTCGACAAGTCGCAACGTGCCCACGACACTATACCCCCTCATCGCGCCCGCTTTACTCAGGCACCCTCTTTACTTCTCTACTAGTCGAGCATAGCTTATTTCGTTCGGCAATGTGTCCCTGCCCTGCCCTTCTTTCGGAAAATTCTTCTCTCAGCCGAATCAATTAGCTGAGATTACAGTTCGGCCAAAAGCCGTTTGACGATCACGCGTAACTTTTTCTCAGCGGCGTTGGCTGTCGCGATGATGTCGGGCAGGTTGACCGGCTCCAGAGCATCGGGCAAGCACATATCGGTGATAATCGATAGACCGATATTTTTCAGGCCTGCATGTACCGCGGTGATGATTTCCGGCACGGTAGACATGCCAACAGCATCGGCCCCGATCAGCCGCAAGAAGCGGTATTCGGCCCGAGTTTCCAGATTCGGCCCGGGCACCGCTACGAAAACGCCCTGCTGGCAGGGGATTTTCTCTTCCAGAGCGATGCGTTTGGCTTTTTTCAGCAACTCCGGATCATACGGATGGCACATATCCGGGAAACGTATGCCCAGGCGTTCATCATTCGGCC
This sequence comes from Gemmataceae bacterium, assembly GCA_046719305.1. Classification (GTDB taxonomy): domain Bacteria; phylum Planctomycetota; class Planctomycetia; order Gemmatales; family Gemmataceae; genus RGDT01. The sequence continues at coordinate 7,690 of JBDNDE010000214.1, forward strand.
CACGCAGCGGATTCTCCATGAACAAGCCGATGTGATCCTCGATGAGCATGATGTCGCCCTTGGAGAATTGCGGGTTCAGCCCGCCGCAGGCGTTGCTCACCACGAGGTACTCACAGCCCAGCGCCCGCATCACCCGTACCGGCATGGTGATCTGCTGGGGTGTAAACCCTTCGTAGCCGTGCAGCCGTCCTTCCATCGCGACCACGACTTGACCGCTCAGCGTGCCGCAGACGAGCCGCCCAGCATGCGAGGGAGCAGTGCTAACGCAAAAATGTGGAATCTCGCTATAAGCGAGGGTCGCCTCGGCTTGGATCTCCTCGGCCAAGCCGCCCAGACCGGTGCCCAGGATGATGCCTACTCGGGGCTTGCCCTTCCATTTCGCCCGGATAGCGGCGACAGCTTCTTGGATCTGTTCGTACACGTTCGGTAGTCCGTTTTTGTGGTCTCAGGGTCCGACGATCGGCTTGCTGCAACTCTCCCTCTCACACAGAGGCAGCCGAGACCCCTCGCTTTGTCTTCTCATCTTGTCTTAGGGATAACACTGGACAGAAAATAGACCACGATCAACCGTCTTGCGATCCGACCTCAACGGACCAACTACCAAGCACAGGTAACTACCATGGCCGTCAATCTCACCCCCCAATACCACGAAGCCGAAGCGGCCTACAAAAAAGCGACCACGGCCGAGGAGCGTTTAGAGTGCCTTCG
>JBDNDE010000215.1:0-8358 GCA_046719305.1 Gemmataceae bacterium
AGTCATGCCGCGCTCCCTCTAACCAAATGTTGCCCGGTTTGATGTCGCGATGCACCAAGCCGTGCTCGTGGATGGCTAGTAACCCCTCGGCTAATTCGCGGCCGATGCGGCGAACCTCCGGCTCTGGCAGGCGTGAGTCGCGTTGCAGGCGGGTTTCGAGCGATTGGCCGCGCAGAAAGGGCATAACAAGAAACGGGATGCCGCGAGCCTCGCCGACTTGATAAATGGTCACGATGTGGTCGTGCTGCAAGGCGGCGGCAGCCCGAGCCTCGCGCCTAAAGCGTTGCCGAGCGGCGGGATGGGCAGCCAGACTGGGAAGCATTGCTTTGAGGGCGACTTCGCGTTGCAGGCTAAGTTCCTCGGCGCGAAAGACCACGCCCATGCCCCCTGCGCCGACCACCTCCCAGATGCGGTAGCCCGCCAACCGGCCCAGTTCGCCTGGCTCCAGTGGCGGAGCCAGAAACACCGTGTATTGATTGGCCAGTTGCGGCGCGACACTGTCCAGCCGTGTTGGAAGTTGATGGACAGCTACCGCGTTGGGAGTGGCAGCTGTGCCAGATTGCGGGGCAGGCGGGAAGAGCGTGGCCAGCTGCGAAGAGGTCCTGCAGAAACCACCGTTGCCAAGCCGGCGAAGGCCCAGGCGACCAGGCACCAGCACCAGTTTGTGGCACGAGGGACAATAGGCTTGCTTGCCATCCCCGCTCTCGGTGAGGGTCATCCGCTGACCGCAATGAACGCAGGCAAACGCGATCATGGTCATGTCCCCCTGGGTCACGTCCTGTTAAATAAGATGGATCGTAGCATCTACTGAACGCAAGTTCAAGAGGTCCGTGACCCTTTCCCCGCTCAGGTCGCCGATAGTCGCCCTCTCCCTCTCTTCGCTAGCAGCAACGCCGGAATCAGCCAGATCAACACCACCAGACCCAACGTCCCCGCCGTGGCACTGGCTAAGGCCGCATCCAGCACGATCACACCCAGTAACTGCCGACGTACCGCAGCCTGGACCCGTTGAGGCGAAGGATCTTCCACGGCACGGGCAATCGGTAACGCTAACACAAAACCCAGCACCACCAGTACATAGGGAAAAACCGGCGATGCCGTATCCGGCGGGAACGGGGCTGGCACCGCCAACGCCAGCAGCAACGCCGCCAGGATCACCCCGGCCGAGGCCAACAAGACAGCGGGTTTGCTGCGGCCTGCCTCGCCGCGGGCAAACCAGGTCACGCCGACGATGTACACCCCCATCACCAAGGCGAGATGCGGCCCGACTCCCGAGAATGCTGAACCCGCCAACGAACAGCCCAGCAGCACATGCACCGCCCGGCACGCTCCCATCACCAGCGGCCCCAACCATCCCTTCTTCGCCACCGCGTTGTACAAGACGATCAGCCCGGCAAGCAAACCAGCCAACCAGGGCGAAGCAGCTAACGAGGCCAACAGCACCCCGATGCCTAACAGGCCGAAGCCGATCCCGGCCGCTTGCTGGGAGGTAATTTCGCCCGAGGCGATGGGCCGCTCTGGCCGTTCGCGGCGGTCTTCGTCCTGGTCGTACCAGTCGTTCAGCGCCATGCCGGCCATATACAGGCAAGAACTGCCCAGCAGCAGTAGCAAGAATTGTGGCAGCCGCTCCGGCAGTGCGGCCACCGCTAGAGCTGCCATGGTAATGTTGGAGAGCGCACTGGGCAAAGCCGGCAACCGCACTAGACGGGCGACGGCATTCATCCGTGCGTTCCCCCGGTAGCGACCTTGTAGGAGGCGGCCACATGCTTTTGAAGCAGATCGAACTGCTCGAAGAAGTCGTGGATGGCGACACCGTGCGGATTTTTGAAAAAGCAGGCCAGGTGCCTCAGCACGCCGACTTCGCCGTGCCGCTGAGCCAGCAGCGTCAGTCGGGCCAAGTCGATAACCAATGGCCCAGCCAGGAGTGAATCGCAGCCTTGCCAGATCACTTGCATGATCATCTTAGTGCCTAGGAAGCCTTTGAAGTGGATGTGGTTCCAGGCGGTCTTCCAGTCATCAAGCGACTCGATGTATTCGATGCTTACATGCGTCTGCGGTTTATAGCCAACGATGCCACTAATTACTTGATCTTTGGTCTTGATCTTGGACGATTTGTTGAGTGGATCATCCAGCACCAGTCCGTCGCGGTTGCCGAAAATGTTGTGCCCCACCCATGAGAGAATCTGCCAGTTGCGATGCTTGAACATCGGTGCTAGCACCGTCTTGAGCAGTGTCTCGCCGGTCTTGCCGTCTTTGCCGGCGATCGGCACCCGACGTAACTGGGCCAACTCTTCTAGTGCCGGGCAGGTCGCCCCCAGCGACGGCGTGAAATTGACATACGGCAAGCCTCGATCTAAGGCAGCGTAGGCGTATAGACTGCTGGCAGGCAGCGGCGAGGGGGCACCGGCCGTACCGTGGTCCAAGGCGGCATTCAGGGCAGCTAGCGAGTTCAAAGCGTCGCTGGCTTCAAAGGGTGGCTCCGTCGACGAAACATTTAGCACCACCATCTGATCAAGCTGGTGCGCCACACGGAAGGCATCCAGATCGCTTTGAATCTGCGCGATCGCCTCCTTAGCCGTGCGGGCCTGCGTTACCTCGGGGCGGTCGGCCAACTTGCTGATGGTTGGGCCGGCTCCTAGCACTGTGCCCGGACGCACGTTTTGCTCCCACTGGGCCAGTTGCTCCTCGCACGCCGCTAATACGCTTGCATCGAACACATTGGAACGCTGATGCAACTCCGCCGCCGTGGCCCGAAAGCCAGCCTGGCGAATCTCATGGCCGCCCACCACAAACGCTGCCGGGGCATCGAGATCGACACCGTCAAACAGAGGCAGGGCTGTCACCAACGACGTGGTATCGGTCAACTGACGCGACAGGGCGGCCAAGCCGAGGGTGGCAGTCGTGCCCACTCCGCCACAAGCACCAATCAGCCACAACCCGACACGACGTGCACTATTCATTTGGCGGGACCTTCCCAGGCAATGCAGAGCAATTCGAGGCACAAAGCGTTATTCTCCAGATGGCAACCGTCCATGACAAGGGCCGCACAACGCTACTTCGCCCTTGCTCAAGCGAGTCCCTGGCGGTGTATGATGATACCAAGAGGATGCACGCCTATGACCCCTACCACCTTGCCCCCCCCCACGCTTCCCCCCCTGCGGTTGCCTACCAGCTTGCACGATCTACCGGGCCTGTTACCCCTAGGGCCGGTCCGCGAAGCTTTGGCCCAAGGACGCGGGGCTACTGTCGATGGGGCCTGGGCCTCCTCGGCTGCCCTAGCCACGGCGGCTCTGGTGGATGACTCGGTTTGCACCCTGGTCGTCTTGGCTCATCCACGCGAGGTCGATGCCTGGGCCGGTGATCTAGCTAGTTTTGCCCGCCTGGAGGTTGCTCTCTTTCCCGCCTGGGACGGTCGACCGCGGGGCGAGGGGCTCGACCCCATCCGTGGCCAGCGGTTGCGTCTGCTGAAGCAACTACGCGACGAGCCTCCTAGCGTTGTGCTGACCACCTTTCAGGCACTGATCCAACCGGTGCCCAAGCCCGAGGACTTGACGCGGAATCTCCGGACCCTGCGTGTCGGCGACTGCCTGGACCCCGAGGAACTGGTTAGTTGGTTAGTCGCACAGGGTTATCGCTCTGCTGAGGCGGTCGAGATCCCCGGTGAATGGAGCCGGCGCGGCGGCATTGTAGACATCTACGCCCCCGAGGACGAAACGCCCGTACGGCTGGAATTTTTCGGCGACACCCTGGAAAGCCTACGCCGCTTCTCGCCGCAGACGCAACGCTCCCTGGGCGATCTCGCCAGCGTCGAACTCAGCGGCCTGTCTTGCTTGGTCGAATCACCAGAGCAGGCGGCCGCCGCCTTGGCCCAGACGGGCCATCTATGCAATCACCTGCCGCCGGGCACTCGTATCGTGCTGGTCGAGCCGGAAGAACTCGCGGAACAGGGCCGGGCCTATCACGACCGCCTGGACGACACCACGGGCTTATACAGTGTTGAGGGCGTCTTCCAACACCTGCTGCGCTTCGCCTGCGTGCGGCTAAGTGCCTTGCCTTCCCCCGGTTTCGAGCAAACCGTCAGCCTGCGGGTCGAATCGGTCGAACGCCTTTCCGGCGACGTGTCCAAGGTCCGCGACGAACTCGATGCTATCACCGCCCGTGATGTCGTGCTGCTGGCCTACGCCAACGAGGGCGAACGCAAACGCCTCACCGAGGTACTCGCCGCGGGCAAACTGGCCATCAGTGAGCGGCTACGGTTGGTACCCGGCCGGGTCCATGCGGGCTTCCGTCTGGTGGGGGAACAGAACAACATTGTGGTCTTAGGCGGACAAGCCCTCTTCCACCGCTCCTCACTCTCTGCGGGTGAGTCGCTGCCCTTGCTACCCCGCCGCCGCCTGGAATCCCGGGCCATTGACAGCTTTCTGGAACTCAACGAGGGCGACCTGGTCGTTCATGTCAGCCACGGCATCGGCCGTTTTCGCGGTATGCAGATGATCGAGCGGGAGATCGGCACCGGAGCAGGCAAGCGTAAAAGTCTAGAAGAACACCTGGCGCTGGAGTTTCGCGACGGGGTGAAGCTGTATGTCCCCAGCAGCAAGATCGACCTCGTTCAAAAGTATGTCGGCGGAGCCAAGTCCGAGCCGGAGCTATCCAAGATTGGTAGTACGTCGTGGAACAATAAAAAAGCACGCGTCGAAGAGGCCGTCCGGGATCTGGCTGTCGAGATGCTGGAACTGCAGGCGATGCGAGCCGCCCAGCCTGGCGAGGCTTTTCCCGTCGATAGCGAGTGGCAACGCGATTTCGAGGCTAGTTTCGCTTATCAGGAGACGCCCGACCAACTCACCTGCCTAGCCGAAATCAAGGCCGACCTGCAACGCGGCCGACCCATGGACCGCCTAGTCTGCGGCGATGTCGGCTACGGCAAAACCGAACTAGCCCTGCGGGCCGCCTTCAAGGCCATTGACAACGGCAAACAAGTAGCGGTGCTGGTGCCAACCACCGTGCTGGCCGAGCAGCATTATCGCACCTTCACAGCGCGGCTGGCGGGTTATCCGTTCGTGGTTCACTGTCTAAGCCGCTTCCGCAGTACGCCGGAACAAAAACGAATCCTCAAGCTCCTGGGCACGGGGGGGGTCGATATTCTTATTGGTACCCATCGCCTGCTGAGCCATGATGTGCATTTTCACGACCTGGGTCTGGTGATCATCGACGAGGAGCAACGCTTCGGCGTGGCTGCCAAGGAACGCCTGAAGCAACTGCGTTCGCAAGTGCATGTGCTGACGCTGACGGCCACGCCCATTCCGCGCACGCTGCACCTCTCGCTGTTGGGCATCCGCGACATCAGCAATCTCGAAACGCCGCCCCCGGATCGGCTGGCCATCGAAACGCGGATTGTGCGTTGGGACGAAGCACTGATCAAGAACGCCATCGTTCGTGAACTAAATCGCCAGGGGCAGGTCTATTTTGTGCATAATCGCGTTCACGACATCGAGGTGATCCGCGACCGCATCCAGAAAATCGTCCCCGAAGCTCGCATCAGCATCGCTCATGGCCAAATGACCGATAGCCAACTGGAACGCAGCATGCTCCGCTTCGTCCGCCGCGAGGCCGACATCCTCTTGGCCACCACTATCATCGAAAGCGGTCTGGACATCCCTAGCGCCAACACGCTGTTCATCAACGAGGCCGACCACTATGGGCTGGCTGATCTGCATCAATTGCGGGGTCGAGTGGGGCGAAGCAAGACGCGAGCCTATTGTTACCTCGTGGTCGATAGCAATCGCCGGGTCAGCGAGATAGCGGCCAAACGGCTCAAGGCGATGGAAGAGTTCACCTCGCTGGGCGCGGGGTTCAAAATCGCCCTGCGTGACCTAGAAATCCGCGGCGCGGGCAACATCTTGGGCACCGAACAATCCGGCCACATCGCCTCGGTGGGCTACGAACTGTACTGCCAATTGCTGGAAAATGCCGTGCGGACGCTCAAAAAACTGCCGCTGCGCACCCCCCTAGAGGTAACGATCGACTTGCCCTGGCCGGCCTTTCTGCCGCGCGAGTATGTCCCGGGCCAAAAGCTCCGCATCGAGGTATATCGCCGGATCGGCCGCATCCGCAACCTGGATCGCCTAGAGGAGTTTCGCGAGGAATTGCGCGACCGCTTTGGCCCCTTGCCTGAGCCGGTCGAGTGGCTGCTACGCACCCAAGAGATGCGGATACGGGCTACCGCCTGGAAGCTGACCCGCATTCATCTGGAAGGCCCCGGTGATGGCCAGACCGGCCCAACGGATGCAGTGCTGACTTACCAATCGGCGAGCAAGATGCGAGTACTCCAAACACGTGTTATGGGAGATCTGCGTGTCGTGGACGATACGAGAGCCTACTTTCGCCTAGCTCCCAACCGCTTGGAGCCGGAACCGCTGTACCACGACCTGCGACAGCTGCTCGGGCCGTCTCCGCAAGCAAGGAACTGAATATCTCGTGCCACCCACGCAACTCAGCCGCGCAATTTTGCGCCACAAGCGCTAGCCGCGCAGCCCCCCCAACCCCTACGCTCTAGGCATTTTTTGAAGACGATCTCCCCTATCCTTATTTGCCATGCTTCTTCGATCGGGCATATTGCCTATGCAGGCAAGAACGAACTGCGATCGCGGCAAGCCAAGGAACGGTGTCCAAGGCCGACATCCGCGGTCAAACCCTCAGTCCCGGAGAAGATGGCAATGTATCGACGCAATCTGATCTGCGGTCTGCTGGCGAGCGTGGCCTTGATCGGCCTGCCCGGCATGACCTTGGCGACCCACGGCAGCACAGCGGCTCCGGCCCCGGCGGCTCCGGTTGCTAGCACCGCTAACGGCGCTTGTCCTCCTGGTGTGACCACCGTCACTGTGTATGAGCAAGTTCCCGAAACCTACACCGCCACCCGCACGGTGTACAAGACCGAATACGTCGATGAGACGTACACCGCCTACCGTACCGAATGTGTTCCGGAAACCCGTCAGGTCACTCGTTACGTCAGCAAGACCATTAACGAAGTCAAGGACGTGGTGGTCAACAAGGTTGTCTGTGTGCCAACCACCGAGTACCGCACCGTGACCAAAAAGGTTCCGGTCTGCAAGGAAGTTACCACCATTTCCCGCAAGTGCGTGGATCAGGGCCACTACGAGTGCGTAGCGGAAGAAACCCTGCTCTCGCGTCTGCGTGGCCACCTCAACCCGTGCGACCACTGCCCGGACTACCGTTCGCGGAAGAAGTGGGTTTCCAATTGGGTGACGATCGAAACCCCAGTGACCAAAACGGTCCGCAGCTTTGAGTGTGTCACCGAGACGGTTCCTGTGACGGTCAACAAGAAGGTCTGTGTCCAAGAAGTGAAGAAAGTCAACGTCTGTCGTGTCGTCTGTGAGCCGGTTGTCGAAACCATCACGGTCAACGTGCAGAAATGCGTCCCCTACACCGCTACCCGCAAGGTGGCTAAGTGCGTGCCGGTGTGCGAAACCTACACCGCTACCCGCATGGTCTGCAAGCCGGTTCAGAAGCAAGTGGTTACCAATGCTGCTCCCGCTTGCGATCCCTGCGCTGACCCCTGTGCTCAACCCTGCAGCGGCGGCCGCCTACGTGGTCTGCTTCGCGGCGGCTTCGGCGGACTGTTCCGCGGTTGCGGCTGTGGTTCGGCCTGTGATGCGACCCCGGCCTGCTGCCAGTAATTCTCTCCCACTCGAGACGCTAAGGGAAGAGTCCAACGGGCGGTCGTAAGACCGTCCGTTGTTCTTTCGACTTAGGACAATAAACTCAATTCCACTTCCTCGGTCAGTTCATTGCGACAGCAGATCAACTTAGGGACTAACGGTACAAACGCCTCGATCAAGTGCGGGTCAAAATGCGTCCCTGCTCCATTACGTAGTATTTCTAATGCCGTTTCAATCGCCAACGCACCGCGATAGGCCCGCGAGGTCGTGACCGCATCGAAACAATCAGGAATCGCGATCAGTCGAGCCAGCAACGGAATCTCCTCGCCCTTGAGGCCGTCTGGATACCCGGAACCGTCCATCCGCTCGTGATGGCCGCGAATGGCCGCCAATACTTCTTGGTTGCGAACGATAGGGGCCAAGATCCGTTCCCCCGTGACGGGATGCAGCTTGACGACAGCAAACTCCTCAGGGCTCAGCCGTCCGGGTTTATTCAAGATCGCGTCGGGTACAGCCACTTTGCCAATGTCGTGGAGCTGGGCGGCCAGTCGCAGCCGGGCCAGTTGTTTGCGGTCCAAACCGATGGCGGTCCCCAGCGCTAAGCAGTAGTCACGGACCCGACGAGCGTGCCCAGCGGTATACGAATCGCGTTCTTCGACGGTGCGAGTGTGTCGGCCGCAGC
>JBDNDE010000216.1:0-8354 GCA_046719305.1 Gemmataceae bacterium
AGGGGTCTCAACAGCGTACAGACCGCTCGGCGGACGCCGACTGCGAGCGAACGACTGGCTCTTGCCTCGGGTACGGCCGACGCTGAGGCTTTTGATGCGCCAGGTGCCCTGGAGTTTATCCAGGCCGGCTTTCTCGGGCTTGGGAGCAGGCAGAGGAGCCGCCTCAGCAGGGGCTGGAGTCAAGAAGACGGCTGGGGTCAAGAAGGCGGCTGGAGTCAAGAAGGAGAATAGACATCCCATGCGGAGGATCATGACGAGAACCCTGAGAGGAAAAAGCCCGACTCTGGAATCGGTGATACCCTATGCAGTGTAGCCGGATCTTCGCTCCGGGACGACCTGCTTAGCGGCGATATTTCGGCCGGCTTTCCAGATATTTGGCCACCCGGTCAGTGCGGGTGATGGCCTGGCGGAAAAACTCGACGGCTGCCAGTAGTTTGTCATCTGGCTCGGCACAGCTAAAGCGCAAGAAGCCTTGCCCGGCGGGACCGAAGCATTCCCCGCCCAGGCACGCAACACCTTGGTGGTCGTCGGCCGCTTCAAGCAGGAACATAGCCAAGCCGTGTGAGGTGATGCCCAGGCGTTGGCAGATCGGCTCGACCTTGGGAAAGACATAGAAGGTGCCGGCGGGCATCAGCACTTCGACGCCTTCAACGGTTCGCAAGGCGTCGACCAGCAGTTGGACCTTCTTTTTGAAGCGGCCCATTACCTCATCGCGTTCGGCAGCATCGTGCAACAGAGCGGCTTGGCCAGCGAGTTGTACCAGGGGTGGCACACAAGAAAGCGAGGTATTGACCATCTTGGCCACCGTCTCGGCGAGGGCGGCGTCGCACACGGCATAGCCCAACCGCCAGCCGCTCATACTGTACGACTTGCTAAAGGTATAAACAGCCATGCATTGGTCGATCATGCCAGGTTCGACTAATGGGGTGACATGTCGGCCCTCCCAGGCCATGTGGCAATACGGTTCGTCGCTGAAGATGGCGATCGGCTTGCCACGGACGAGGTCGGCGAGGGCTTTGATGTCTTGGGCAGTGGCGACGCCTCCGGTGGGATTATGGGGCGAATTGAGGAAAATAGCTCGTGCCCGCGGCTCGTTGTGGATAAAACGTTCGATGTCGTTGAGATCAGGTCGAAACTGGTTCTCTTGCTTCAGCGCGCTAGTGACCACCTTGCCGCCACGCCGTTGGATGTTGGGCAAATAGGTGGGAAAGGCCGGCTCAAACATCAGCACGGCATCGCCGGGATCCAGATAGGCTTCACAGAAAAATTGCTCGAAGACTTTGGCTCCCGGGCCGACTACCACGTTTTCTGGTCCGATTGCCACGCCGAACTCTTTGTGGTAGACCGCCGCCACCGTCTCACGAAACGACGGCAAGCCCGGCGAAGGGCAGTAATGGGTTTGACCGTCGCGGATCGCTTGATGGCCGGCGTCCAAGGCACTTTTGGTGCTGGGAAAAGGACTGTCACCGATCTGCAGCTTGATGACCGCTTTGCCCTGGGCTTCGAGGCGTTTGGCAACAGCCAAGACATCGAAGGCGGTTTCACCGGTCAACCCCCGGGCAAACTGACTCAATGGCACGTTACTCATAATACCCTTTCCCGACCAACATGCGACTGTTGCTATCTCTAGAACCCCTTGGCCCAGTTGCCAAATCGCTCAGGAAAATTCTCCTGGACGGCTGGCTGGCCCGCCTCGCAGGCTGATCTTGCACCTTGGGCCGCTCTTGCTACGCTGCGCGTATGAACACGGCCGCTATCTTCCCCCTGGTTAGGGGTCGCATCATGGGTGTCGATCCGGGTTTGCGGGTCACCGGTTATTCCGTTCTCGAGGCTCGGCCGCGCGGTCCGCACATCTGCGAGGCAGGCGTCATCCGCACGGTCGACGATTCAGCTACTACCGACGTAGGCAAACGGATTGCAATTCTGTACGATGGTATAGTAGAGGTATTAGAGCAATATCGTCCCAATACAATGGTCGTCGAGCAGCTGTTCGCTCATTACAACCATCCGCGGACCGCTATCCTGATGGGGCATGCCCGCGGTGTAATCCTGCTAGCCGCCGCCCAACGCAACATCCCTGTCGTCAGTTACACCGCTCCACGGATCAAGAAAACCATCACGGGCAGTGGGCGAGCCTCCAAGGATCAGATGCAACGGGCCATGAAACGCGAACTGAACTTGCCCAAACTACCTGAACCCCACGACGTGGCCGACGCCCTAGCTGCGGCATTATGCCATTATTATCAGACGCGCCTTCCGGGAGCCCAATCATGATCACCCGCATCACCGGCGTGTTGACGCGCGTGCTGGACGAGGAGATTCGCCTGGAGGCTCCGCCGTTTGAATATCAATTGCTCGTGCCGGAGTTTCTCCGCCGGGTGCTACAACTGCGTCTAGGCGAGCAACTTCGCCTCCATACCCTGCACTACTTGGATGGCGACCCGTCGCGTGGCAAGGTCGTGCCGCGTCTGGTCGGCTTTGAACAGGAAGTCGAGATGGAATTCTTCGAGCTATTTTGCACCGTGGATAAGATCGGCACCAAAAAGGCACTCAAAGCGCTGGCCCGCCCCATCCGCGACATTGCCGACGCCATCCAACGGGGCGATGCCAAATGGCTCTCGACATTGCCCGGAGTCGGTGGACCCACGGCCGAGAAAATCGTCGCCACGCTTAAACGTAAGGTGACTCGCTATGCTGTCCTGCCCAGCGACAGCAGCCCTAGCTCTAGCTCTGCAACTGCTCCTACCCCCTCCGCTGATAAACCGGCCAAGGCTAGCAAAACGGCTGCGGCAACCGAATCGAGTGAACTAGGCCGTGCGGGTGTCGTCATTTCCGGTCAGGTGATTGATGATACCTACATGGCCCTGATGGCGATGGGCAACTCGCCCCAAGACGCGCGGACCCTGTTGGATCGCGCCTTGACCTCAGGCAAGAGCTTCAGCAGTGTGCAGGAAATGATTGCCGCTATTTACGCCCGCAGCGCGTGAGGACCTCAACCATGGCCCGTGAAACCATCGTGCAAGGCTCCCCCAGCACCGGGGCTTCAGAATACGATGCCGCTCTCCGCCCCCGCCTGCTCTCCGAAGTCATCGGCCAAAAGGCCATCGTTAGACGGCTAGGAATTTTGTTGAAGGCGGCCAAGAAGTTCAAGGAGCCACTGCAACACATGTTGTTCGATGGGCCACCAGGCCTGGGCAAGACCACGTTTGCTACCGTGCTGCCCAACGAACTGGGCACCAGCGTGCAGATGACCAGCGGCCCAGCGCTGTCAAAGCCCAACGACCTGATGCCGTTTTTGACCAACGCAACGGAGGGGTCGATCCTCTTCATCGACGAGATCCACCGCATGCCGCGCGTCGTTGAGGAGTTCATCTACCCGGCAATGGAGGATTTCCGCGTCGATATCGTGCTGGGCGAGGGGGTCAACGCGCGTACCATCTCGATGCCCTTGCAGCGTTTCACGCTCATCGGAGCAACGACCCGCTCGGGCATGCTCTCCGGGCCGATGCGGGATCGTTTCAAGATCCATGAACATCTGGAGTTCTACACGGTCGAAGAGTTGGCCCAGATCATCCGGGTGAATGCGAAAAAGCTGGGCACGCCCATCACCGAGGACGCGAGCATCGAGTTGGCCCGTCGCAGCCGGGGCACGCCACGCATCGCCAACAATCGCCTGTGGTGGACGCGCTCCTACGCCGCCAGCGAGGCCGACGGCACCATCACGCTGGAGGTGGCCCGCGCTGCGCTGGAGATGGCCGAGGTGGACCCCGAGGGCCTGGACCGCCAGGACCGCCGCTACCTGGAGACGCTCACGGGCATCTTCGAGGGCGGCCCCACCGGCGTCGAGGCGATCGCGGCGACCATGAACATCGCCAGCGACACCCTGAGCGACGAGGTGGAACCGTACCTGCTGCGCGAGCAATTCATCGTCCGCAGCCCCCGGGGTCGAGTGGCGACGGAAAAGGCCTACCGCACCCTGGGCAAGCTGCCGCGCCCGCCCAAGCCCGAGGTGGGCCAACCGGGATTGTTCGACTGAGTTGCGGTCTTCCGGCTCACGTCTTGGCCGGCGCGGGTTCGCCCTTGGGCATGCTCGGGCCGTGCAGGCGGACCGTCGTGTCGCGCTGCTGCCGCAAACGCATGTTTAGCATTTCGACCCCGAACGAGAACGCCATCGCGAAGTAGATGTATCCCTTGGGAATGTGCGTGGCAAAGCCCTCGGCCACCAGCATTACGCCGATCAGGATCAGGAATGCCAAGGCCAGGATCTTGACCGTCGGGTGGCGGGCGACAAAATCGCTGATCATGCCCGCGAACACCAGCATCACGCCCACCGCCAGGATCATCGCCGTGATCATCACCCACAAATGCTGGCCGGCCATGCCGACGGCGGTGATCACCGAGTCGAGCGAGAAGACGATATCGATCACGCAGATCTGCGCGATCACCATGCCAAAGCTGGCGACTGCCTTGGTGCCGTTGGGGTTTTCGTCGTGGCCTTCGAGTTTGTGGTGAATCTCGACGGTGCTCTTGTAGATGAGAAACAGGCCGCCGGCAAGCATGACCACATCGCGCCAGGTGATCTCGATCATGTCAAGGTTGTCGCCAAAGAGGTAGCTAGGCAGCCCAATATCGGTGAGGCGAAACGCGGCGCTCTTATCAAGCGAGGCAATCCAGGCCAGAGTAAAGAGCAACAGCAGACGCGTTCCCAGGGCGACCATCAGCCCGATTTGTCGGGCCGAGGCCTGCTGCGGGCGCGGCAGTTTGCCGGCCAACAGGGCGATGAAGATGACGTTGTCGATGCCTAGGACAATTTCCATGAGCGTGAGCGTTAGCAGAGCAATGAAGGCTTCGCTTAGCCCGCCCGGACCGGTACCGGGAGTCAGGGTGAGCTCGGCGGCCCAAAGGGCACAAGACATGTACGGGCTCCAGAAAAGAAGTAGAGTCGGAGTCGCTTACTCCCCTAACTTCTTTAGGACCATACGGGCGGTCTCGGCCAGCTTTTTCTCGCTATCCACGCTAGCGGCTCGTAGTGCCCTGACCACTGTGGGGTTGTTGCGTAATTTGGTCGTCATCCACCCCAACGCCTCGGCTGCCAAGAAGCGGGCGCTGCCGCCGGTGCGAATCGATACCCCCGTGGAGCCCGTGCCGGCCTCGGTGGTGCCGCCCTCGATGTTGGCGGTCGATTCGTAAAAGATGCGGATGGAGGCATCCACGAGCATTTGCAACAGCACATCGACCACTTCGTCGGGGGCTTCATTGGTATAGACAGCAGCCAGTAAGCGGGCGGCGCTATAGCGGACCATCTTGCTGTCCGCTGAACGCTCGCTGAGCACCTTGCGCAACGCTTTGTGGAACTCCCACTTCTCAAAGAGTTCCACCGAACGGATTTGGAAGAGGGCTTCGATACAGCGCAGTCTCACGTTGGGGTTAGAATCGCTGAGAATCGCCTCGCGCACGGCGGTCAAGGCGGGTTCATTAGCTGGATAGGCAATAAACGACAGGGCCTCGGCGACGTGGTAGCGGGCTTCCTCCTCGCGGCGGAAATCCTCTGGGCTTTGGGTAGGACTCGGCGAACGCGGTCGCAACGCCTTGGCTAATGCGGGTACAGCGGCTTGAGCGTCGGCTCTGAGGCGGCCCAGGGCGATGGCACAATTGCGGCGGACAATCGGGTCGCCGGCATGGCTAAGGGTCTTGGCCAAATCGTCCACGAGAGGAGCGGCCTCTAGCCCGAGACTCGCCAGTGCAGCAGCTGCCAAAGCCTGAATTGCCGGGTCGCGATCCGCCAGGGCAGTACTCAGAATCGGCAAGGCTCGCTGAGCGGCGCGACCACCGATTGCCGCCAGGGTAAACGCCGCCGCGCGACACAACTCGGGATTGCGGCTGTTGAGCAGTCCTTCGATCTGGGAGGCATAAGCGGCGTGGGCCGGAGTGGCTAGAGCGGCCAAAGCGGCCAGAGCGGCTTTACGCACCACGAGGTTACGGTCCTTGCGGGCTATTTCAAACAAAGGCGGCCCCATCTCTTGCAGGCGCTCTCGACCGATCGACTTAGCCACCCCAATGAGTGCTTGAGCGACATCGCGGCGAACTAGGGCGTCGGGGTCCGCCAGGGACAGCCGCAACGCGGTCAAGGTGGAAGCATCGACATCGCCGGGCAGTTGGCCCAAGCTCCAAGCAGCATTGCGGCGAACCTCCGGTGAGTCGTCCTGCAGAGCGTTGCGTAGCGTGGCGCGAGCTCGGGAGTTACGCAAGGCACCTAAAGCGTAGACGGCACTACGGCGTACGCGGGGATCTCTATCCTTGGCCCCGATCAACAACGCCTCGCCACAGCGTTCCCATGCCGTACTGGGTGGGTCATTAAAGCTCAGCAAGATGGCACCGATGGAGTCGGCGGCCATCTCGCGAATGGCTGCGTCGCGTTCATGACGCACACAGCGAGCCAGGTCGTCAAGGGCCTGAGAGCCAGCCTGCCCCGTACGTCCCAGAGCGTACAGGACGCTCCGCTTGGCCTGGATCGTTCTCGCACGCTCTAGTTGTTGTAGCCAGTCTTCTACCGAACGATCGAGAAACAGCCCGGCCAAACACCACGGAGCCAGCACCAGCCAGGCCAACCCAACCGCTCCAGCTCGGCAGAACATCGTAGGCTACTCCTCTCGTTATTTCTTGGGATCGGGCTTGAGCAACTCGGTTTTCGCGTTCTTCAGATAGAACGCCACGACTGCATCGGTCTTTTCATCCGCAATGATCTTGTCGATAGTGTCCAGCACTCGCTTGGATTTCTCACGCATGGCGACTAGGGTGTTAGCTGCCGCGGCGATGTTTTCCTTGCGTTTGGATTCCAACAGGCTGATGAGCTTGCTAACCACGGCATCGTTCTTCTCGCCGATGGCCATGATTGCTTGGCAAGCGCTAGCAACAGCGAGAGGTTCTTCATCGTCAAGCATGCTGATTAGAGCTGGAAGCTGCTTGATGGCGCGTTTACCCAAGGTGCCCAGGGCAGTGGCCGCTTGGCGGCGCACATCGAGTTCCTTGGCCTTGAGGAAGCTGGCCAAGCGGCCTTGCGGAGTGCCGGTCATGCCCGGGAATGATTCGCCCATGTTGGACAGCGCCGCCAAGGCCCACAACTGCTGGGTCTTGGTCAAAGGGCTATCGCGACCGATGCTCGGTCCTCCCACCAATTGCAGCAAGTTCTTGACAAGTTGCTCCTGCAAGGCTGGATCAGCAGGCTTGCCCAGATAGGCCAAGCCGTTGAGCGCCTCGATTTTGACCTCGTAGGGACTCTTGCTCATCACTACGTTCATCAAGGTGCGGATCACCTCCGAATCGGCTCCTTCGCTCTTAGCCCCCTGCATAGCGGAGATCTGCCACAAGTTGGCAACGGCCAAACGTCGCACTTCCCACGACCCCCGGTCGTTGCAAGCTTTCTTCAGTGCAGGGATAGCTGGGGCACCATCGGCCATGAATCGTTGCAGGGTGACGAGAGCTTCGTAGCGGACGATCACCTGGGATTCACCGCCCTCGCCGGAATTGATACGCCGGGCCAGAGCCAACACCACACGATTGACATCGGCTCCATCGACATCAATCACTCGCAACGCCGTGACCGCCTTGGTGCGGGGACTTACATCGGGGTCCTTGTCCATCACCTGAATGAGGTCCGGCACTGCTACTGAGGCAGCTTCGCCAAATTGCATGATTGCCAGAATAGCGGTGGAGCGACGGCTTGGGTCGCTACTCTTTAGGACTTCGCGCCATTCTTTGAGCGACTTGCCGTTGACTTCCGAAGGAGCAATTGGTTTAGAGGGAGGAGTATTATTCTGAGAGTCCTTTTGACCGGGCGAGTCTTTGCTGGCTGAGGGTTGCGCCTGAGCTGAGAGTTGCAGCCCCAGTAGGCACAACCCGATAAGAACCATACGCATGATCGATCCCCTTGAACCAACTTCCCTTAACCTAGTTTAGCAGAGTGGTCCAGTTGTCAGGAAGGGAATTTCCACGCGGTCTATTCGGCAGCAAGGAATTTTCTATCGTGTGCCCTTCACGGGGAGGAGCGGTCCAGAGGATGGCGGTTCCGCGACGGCGGCGTCCACAGGCCCACCATCCAACGCGCGCAGGAGGGTTGTCAGAGCCGACAAGTCCTCCTCACTGAGAGCAAACCGCCGATGGCTACCATCGGAGTTAGCAAGCTTGGGCGCGAGATAGTAGTTCAGGCCGCGGGGCTGGGCCTCGGGGCGAACATGGCGGGCAATCGCTTCGCGAAGGTTTGGCTCCTCCCCGTTGTGGAAATAAGGCCCGCTACGGGGCAGCGAACGCAGCGTAGGGGTACGCCAAGCTCCTAGCTGAAAGCGATTTTTTTCGCC
>JBDNDE010000217.1:0-8261 GCA_046719305.1 Gemmataceae bacterium
ATCAACGGGCTTGCGGAACGTCGCGGTCAGATAGAGCCGGCCCCAGCCGGGTTCCCAGTCTTCTAGGAAGCGATCCAGAAGCGTCGCCGCGTTCATCATCCAGCTAGAAAAGCGAAAGTAGCCTGGATCGGCGTAGCGACGCACTCGTTGCAGCGGTAATCCTACGCGTCGGCCCGCTCGAGCAAGATCTCGTTGCGTGTTCATCCGATAGTATGTTACGAAAGTATCCTCGGGTCGTCGGCCATACAGATGCCAGACGAGTTGTTCGTTGACCCAATCCGGTAGTAGACCGATCAGTCGTCGAAACCAAGCGACATAATGATCGCCGCTGATGGTGTGCAGAATCAGCGCTCCGCCCGGTTGCAGCACCCGTTGTACCTCTGTCAAGAAAGCGTTTGGCCGCTCGACGTGTTCGGCTACCATGTTAGCAAAGACAACATGGAAAAAGTGGTCGGCAAAGGGGATCGAACCGTCTGAAGAAAGTGGCCGAAACCAGAGCGGATGGGCCAGTTGAGCATGCGGGACGAAATCGGCCCCCCAGACCTCCAAGCTAGCGGAGCGTAAAGGGGTTAAGTCGCGGAACGCTCCGCAACCCAGATCCAACACTCGCCCCTGGGCGGGCAGCACTGCCAGCAACTCAGCCTGCCAACCGGCGACATGGTGGCCATCGTTGGGGAAGAGTCGTCCAAGAAGCGGTCGGTGCATGATCGTTTCCCATTTGTTCATGAGGCGCGATCGAAGACCATACTATGGACCATTTAGGCAAACAAGAGCGAGTGTCCGAAACCGCCGGACTTGTTGTAAGGTACAATCTAAAAAGAGTCTCTGATGAAACTGAGACGGCCCTGTTTTTGCTTCAAGAAACACCCCAGCCAAGAGTGGCAACTGGGCGGTTGGTGGTCAGCGTAGAATGGCAGTCAGTAAGGGTGGAGGGCAGATTTTCTTAGGAATGGAATGCGACCCAGCAAACTAGCGTTGCGTGTCGCTGTCGGTTTTTTGGCTCTCGTCGATGGTGGATTGGGCGGTTTTGCTCACCATGACCAGATACCATCGTGAACTCGTTCTGTGCGGAGTCATCCTTGTGTGTCGTAGGCCTTTCTAGAGGATTCATCATGCTTCCACGCTTGCTTGTCTGTCTTCCTCTGCTTGCCTTGCCACTTCTCCTGGCTGACGACAAGCCAGCCGGTGGCAAGAGCTATCAGGTGCCCTACAAAACCACCATCCCCAAACATCTGGTAGTGCGGGTGAAGATCAACGGCAAAGGACCGTTTAACTTCATCCTCGACACCGGTGCCCCAGCCATGATCATCGCGACAAAGGTGGGGGAAAAGGCCGGGTTGGCCAACGCTGAGGATGGCTGGGCGGTGATGGACAAGCTGGAAATTGAGGGGGGGCCGACCCTAACCAAGATCAAGGCGCGTGTCGAAACGCCCTTCCAACTGGAGGGGATGAACGGCATGGGGATGGCTGGCTTGGAGATTCATGGGTTGATGGGTTATCATATTTTAGCACGTTACAAGATGGAGATCGACTTCACCCGCAATAAGATGACTTGGACCGAACTCGACCACCCCGTGCCGGAACCCGGTCGCATTCGCAAAGGCGCGGGCGGCATGGGAGGCTTAGATGTCATGGGTGGCATGATGAAAAGTCTCGGCGGCATGCTCGGACGCAAAGCCAACCCCGACCTCACGTTACGCGGTTTCGTCGGGCTGACCTTGGAAAACGGCCCGGAGTATCCCACTGTGGTAGGCGTGCTGGAGCATGGCCCTGCAGGCAAGGCCGGAGTTCGCAAGGGGGATCAGATTCTCAAGGTCAACGACCGCACGGTTACTAGCGTGGGCGACATTCTTCGCTTCGCGGGCAAGATCCCACCGGGTCAAACCATCTCGCTGTTGATCAAACGCAAAGACACCCAACAAACCATTACTTTCCAAACAGGTGAGGGAATCTAATCATGAACATGTTACGTGCTCTTGCTCTCATCCTGTTGATCGCGCTTTTCGCTCCGGCCGATCCCCCCACGCAACCCCCCAAACCGCCCGAGGCTAAGCCGGTCGTCGTCCCCTTCGAACTACTTAAATCCGGTCACATGGCCGTTAGCGTCTTGGTCAACGACACCGGCCCTTACTTGCTCATCTTTGACACCGGTGCGCCCCTATCGCTCGTCAACAATAAACTTGCTAAGGAGGCTGGCCTCTTCCAAGGCAAAATCAAGTCTCCCTTCGCACTGTTTGGCTCGCAAGGCAACGTCAAAATCAAAAAACTTAGCGTCGGCGACCAGTCGGCCGAGAATGTCGACGCGATCGTCATGGATCATCCCACGGTCGAGGCTCTGGCTCGTGCCTTGGACAAGCCGCTCTGCGGTATTGTGGGCTTTCCGTTCTTCGCACGCTTTAAGATGACTCTTGACTACAAGGCCAAGACGATGACACTGGTGCCATCGGGTTACCAACCGCCCGACATTATGAAGGCGATGACCGCAGCTCTGATGTCGCCTGGTTCCAAGACGCTTGCTCCGGCCGCCCAATTTGGCCTGATCGCCGTCAAGGAGACAGGCGACACCGACGAGGGCGTCGATCTGAAGGATGTGATCACTGGCAGCCCGGCCGCCAAAGCTGGCTTGAAACGCGGCGACCGACTCTTAACTCTCGATGGTCGTTGGACCGACTCGGTGGCTGATCTATTTGAGGCGGCTAGTTTGGTGAAGCCCGGTGAATCGGTAGAGGTAAAAGTCAAACGGGGCGATAAGACGCTTACGCTGTCCGTCACCCCGGTCAAAGGGTTTTGATTCGTTCGACGCTCAAAATCGCAACTCCAGACGCGGCAACGGTTTTCCTGGACCGCGTTTTTCGATCCAGTACACTAGTCCCGCGGCGACGGCTGCGACCAAATGTAGCAGCACCACCAAGTTAAACCAGGTGGTGCGTTTCACCTGTTGAATAATTCTGCCGCGACGGACCTGTTTCTTCTTCGACACCTCGCTTTTATCTTGATCGTCGGGCTTTAGTTTTGGATCGCTGTAGGCATAACTGGTCATCCGACTTTCCAAGCTGAAGGGCAGCAGAAATTGCAGCACTACGAACAGCAGTAACAGAGCGTTGATCCCGACGACGATCGCCCATCGCCACGGCAAGATCTGCTGGATCTGCGGCGGTAGCGGTGTTTGAATGTAATGCAGGGCGACCACGCCGACACTCGCGATCAAGCCAAGGAAAAACAACGGTAGCAAATAAAAGAATGTCAGCAGACTAAATTGTGGATTGTTGCCTGTGGCCGTTTTCTCGTCCCAATTGGGCTGATTGCGGACTTCCTCGTCGGTTTTGAACTTGAAGAACTCCGAGAGGTCCGGATCCACCCGAGTGGTGGCTCCTAGGGCGGTTCCCCAGGCTCCTTGCGAAGTGATCTCATAGTCGCCACCATACACTCCCACCCACGGGAAGAAATGCAACACAAAGATTAACACCAACGCCACCGCAGGCACAAATTGCAGAATCTTGGGATCCAGCACGCAGCCAATACTCGTACTCGGCTCGCTGCTGCTGGCAGAACTGGAGGCCGCGGTATCCCACGTTGCTGAGCCGAGTGAACCGCCCAACGCAGCGGGCGACACGGGCGGCAACGATGCCGCTGCCGGTGCAGGGGAGGGGGAGGGAGAGGGGGTGTGACTCCTCTCGGTTGCAAAAGCGGGCATCGGCGTGCTGGGGGCCGCATCCGATGGCGGATTGCTTGCGGCCGTAGTATTAAACGCAGGCACAGGCTCGTTTTTCAGACCGTAGGTTTCCGGCTCCGACGAGGGCAAGCTCGAACCGCTTGGGGAATCACCGAGAGCAGCGACAGGCGGCGGATTGGCCACACCAGTGGGCAAAGTAGGGACGATGAAGTTGGCCTCACACATTGGACATTTCATCAACTGCCCGGCAAATTGATCCGGTACAGTAAGCATCTTCTGGCAATTCGGGCAGAACAGGTTCATGACCCCTCCTTTATAACTTCCGTGGGATGGCCGGCCTGACAGCATTATTTACCGAGAAGACTCGTTGCCTTTCCACTGCGGAATCTTTGAATTGCTAGCGCTAGAGTCTCTAGTAGATCGGTAGCAATCATCGAGACTTCGCCTAGGCGCTCGGTGGCCAGATCACCGGCTAGCCCATGGAGATAGACCCCCAGAACGGCCGACTCCCAAGGAGTGAACCGTTGCGCGAGCAAGGCACCCAATAGTCCCGCCAGCACATCGCCGCTGCCGCCGGTAGCCATTCCGGGATTGCCTGTACGATTGATATAAACATGTGTGCCATCCGTGACAATGGTGCCTGCCCCCTTGAGTATCACGATTCCCCCTTGGCGTTGGGCCAACCCTACGGCTTGGCCGAGCCGCTCGATCTGAACTTGGTCGCGACTGCACCCTACCAAGCGTGCCATTTCACCGGGATGGGGGGTAACCAAGGTAGGCGCTAGTCGCTCACGCCAGGCCCCCTGGACCGGTGCCAACACATTCAGCGCATCGGCATCGAGCACCAGAGGAACCTCGCACCTCAACAACTCTCTTACTCGGCCCTGTACCGTTTCGCTCTGGCCCAGACCCGGACCGCAAACCACGGCGTCAGGCTTGGTTTGTTCCAGCAACTCGGCCATCGAAAAGTCCTCAATCGCATATACCATATAGCAAGGTTCTTGCACAGCCACGACGGGAACGATCGGCTCCGGTACGGCGAGCTTGACTAAGCCAGCTCCCCCGCGTAATGCAGCGATGCCGGATAAGACGGCTGCCCCAGAAAAGCCCGGTGAACCAGCGAGGATCAGCACGGTGCCGAAGGTGCCCTTGTGAGCGTCGCGAGGCCGTTCTGGCCAGGTCGGCAGAGAATCGAGGAACTGGAGGTCGTTCATGGTTTGCTCTTTTTCTTCGTGGTCGAGTTGAGTTAAGATTCCGCTCGTCGAACGGGCCGACCGGAACCGGCCCCCCGGCGAACGAAGCACTCCAGTGAATGTACACCTCGCCGAATCGATTGGCGCAGGGGGAGTTGTCCCCAAAGCGTCGGGCCAAGGAAGGCCAGAACCGAAGAGGTGTGGATGAACCGTAGCAACTGCCTGTCGCTCCGGATGCGACAAGACCCTTCTGTTTGTTTTCCCCGTTTGCGCACCCTTGCCTGCTGGACCATCCCGGACTGATCGGTTGGCCTTGGACCGTTCGTTTTGCTTGCTCCGGGATCTACCTCGGTGAATGAATTCGGAATTGTTCCTACTCACCAAACAGGGCGAGGGTTTCTCATATGTCACGCGCTCCCGTTCTCTTTCGTGTCAATGCGTCTGCCGCTCTGGGCCGTGAATCGTTTTATCGCTGTTTGACCTATGCGGCGGCCTTACAGCGTCGTCGCCGGGCTGCCATCTTCGTTTCTCATCTCGAACCGGCCGCCTACTTGGCCGCTGCCATTCGGCGCGGCGGCAACGAAGTCGTCTTGGCGGATCATCCCGCCGGCAGTCCAGAGGATCTGGAGCAGACTTTGCGAGAAGTCTACCGGGTGCGGCCCGAAGCGATTCTGGTCGATCTCCCCGAGGCAGGCGAGGCTTATCTGCGTGAATTACGGGCCCGTGGTACCACGGTTATCTCGATGGATAGCCTGGCCGTCACGTCGTTTCCCTCGCATATGGTCATTAATCCGTTGATGGGTCTGAGCCGGGAGGATTACGAGCTATCGCCTGGTACGCAACTACTCTGTGGGCCTCGCTATGCTTTGGTACGTCCCGAGGTGCGGCGGATTCGCCCGATTCGCGCTGCGGAACCGCCTCAACCGTTTCGCGTGATCGTAGCTCTGGGGGACGATGATTTCCAAGGCCAAGCGGTCCTTCTGGGTAAACAATTGGTCAACTGTCCCATGGTCCACCGTGTTGATGTTCTGGTGCGCCCTTATCATCCCGATCTCGAATCACTTAAAACCTTGGCCGAGAAAAATAAGGACTCCTTCGGCGTTGCCACCGAGCCTTCTGAATTCCCCGTTCGCATGTCGCGTTGTCATCTGGCCATCACTGCCGGCAACGCTTGGTCGCTGGAGTTGGCCTGCGTCGGCATTCCCCAACTACTGATCGTTCAAGCTGAGAAGGATCTGCGAAATGCCCAACAACTCGATGAGTCGGGTGCGGCCACTCTGCTGGGTAGCTATCAAACGGTGAATGCCACTGCCCTGCGAACTGCCGTTACTAGCCTGTTGGACGACCAACTCGGACGGGTCCTAATGGCTCGTGCCGGTCGTAAACTGATCGACGCACGCGGGGCCGATCGCATGGTCACAGCGTTGGAGTTGCTTTTGCAGAGCCGTCGGCTGAACAGCAAGGGCAGCGAACGAGTCGCCGCCTGAGCAGCCGACCGGAGGATTTTCTCAGGGAGAAAACCCGGAGCAATGGCGGAGCGTGAAAACTAAGAAATAACATGCCTTTGAACGATTACACGTTGCTCCATGTCCCTTGATTGGGTTTGCTCCCTGGTGAAATCTGCTTGACCGAAATCTGCTTGACCGCCGCGGCCGGTTGGGGCTACAAGCATCACTTCCAGATACGAAGGGAACGATTGTGATCGAACGCTGGTTGCCTGAATGGGCCTGTCCCTGGATTACCTTGTCTGTCCTGGTGGTCACGGCATTACTCCGCCTGCTACTGCTCGTGGCAGGATTGGGGCTGGACCTTTCCCCCGACGAGGCCCATTACTGGGATTGGTCGCGTCATCTTGATTGGAGCTACTATAGCAAGGGCCCGTTGGTCGCCTGGATCATCGCCGCTAGCACTGCCCTGCTGGGTCCACTCTCCGAATCACTCACGGGGCATCTCACGTTCGCCATCCGAGCACCTGCTGTTGTGTTCGGCACGCTTATGCTTGGCAGCCTGTATGTTCTGACCGTACAGGTCTGCATGAGCCGGCGGCTCGGCCTCCTGGTCGTCCTAGGGGCGTTAACGCATCCAATCGTTACGGCAGGGAGTTCGCTCATTACCATCGATTCGCCTTATGCTTGTGCTTGGGGCTGGGCCTGTGTGTTGGCCTTGCATGCCATCCGCACTGAGGCTCTATGGGCCTGGTTCGTCGCTGGCATGTTGGTCGGTTTGGGTATCTTGGCCAAATACACCATGGTGGTCTTTGTACCCTGCGTGGCGTTGTATCTGCTGCTGTCCCCGCCTCACCGCCGCCTGCTGTTCACTCCTGGACCGTGGCTGCTGCTAGCCGTGGCGTCTCTGGCAGCCGTGCCAATCCTTATCTGGAATGCACAACATGAGTGGGTGAGCTTTCACCATGTGGCTCAGTTGGCCGGACTGAAACCACGTGAGCCGGATCAATCTTCAACGGGTATCCACTGGTTTGGACCGCTTCACTACCTCGGTGGGCAATTTGTTCTTTTGTTGGGAACTTGGTTTGTGTTGTGGGCAGTGGCCGTCGTGCGTTTTGCACCGTGGTGGGAGGTAGATGAGGGCCGACGTTTTCTGTGGTGTCTGAGCGTGCCGATGTTTCTGCTCTTTCTGGGGTTTAGCCCTAAGACCGGCGGGGGCGAACTGAATTGGCCCGTCACTGCCTATTTGACTGGCTCCGTCTTAGCAGCCATTGGGTATGGCCAATGGAGGCAAGTTTGGATGCATCCATTCATCGGCCTGACTTGCATGCTTGGCCTGTTGGCTAGTGGCCTGCTGTATGTTAGCCCGGCGTTGCACCCGATGATGGAACTGTTCGTGGGCCAACCGACGAAGACCAACCCGACTCCGGTCCGTAAGCTCGATCCGACTTGCCGGCTACGCGGTTGGCGCGATTTGGCCGCGGCGGTGGATGAGATTTGCGAGCAGCTGCGTAGACGAGGCGAAGATCCGGTTCTTGTGGGGACGAGCTGGACCTTGCCGGGCCAACTGGGAGTGTACTGCCGAGAACATCCCCAGGCGTACTGCATCGGTTCGCTTCAGGGGGAGCGGCTCAGTCAATATGACCTGTGGCTCAATCCGATGGACCATCCGGAGAGCTTCCGGGATCGTACCTTTGTGTTGATCGGTTCGATCTATTATCACACCCTACAAGCCTTTGAAGAGGTCGAACCCGCCCAACTCATCCGTCTTCAGGTGCAGGGGCGACCCCTGGCGGAGTTTCCTGTCTGGGTTGCACGCGGCTTCCGTGGCTTCCCTCCTCGACCCAAGAACAAGCATTGAACACCATCGTCGGACGACCATACATATCGGCGGCGATGGCGTGACGCGGTTCGCGCAAGAGCGCCGATGCCTTTTCCAGCGCACGCGGA
>JBDNDE010000218.1:0-8186 GCA_046719305.1 Gemmataceae bacterium
TGCACTTCGTGCGGGCCGCATCAAAGTGATGGCCGGCACCGGCTCCAACAGCACACGCGAAGCGATCCGGTTGACCAAATTCGCTAAATCGGCCGGCGCAGATGGGGCCTTGATGGTTGGCCCGTATTACAACAAACCCAGCCAGGAAGGCTACTACCGCCACTTCGCCGCCGTTGCTGAGGTCTGTGACCTGCCGATCGTGTTGTACAACATCCCCGGACGCACCGGCTCCAACATGTTGCCGGAAACGATCGCCCGCATGGCTGAGATTCCCAACATCGTAGCCATCAAAGAGGCGACCGGCAGCCTGGATCAGGCCTCGCACATTGCCTCGCTGTGCAATCTGACCATCCTTTCCGGCGATGACAGTTTGACCTTGCCGCTGATGAGCATTGGCGGCCGAGGGGTTGTCTCGGTGGTAGGCAATATTGTACCACGCGACCTCAAAGCCCTGGTCAGCGCCTTCGAGGCTGGAAATGTCGCCGAGGCCATCGCCTGGCACAAAAAACTGTTTCATCTGTCACGCGATCTGTTGAGTGTCTCGACGAATCCCATCCCGCTCAAGGCCGCCATGAAATTGCTCGGCCGCGACACCGGAGAACTGCGACTACCGATGTGCCCGTTAGATGCTGCTGGCGAGGCCAAAGTCGCCGCCACCCTACGAGCCTACGGCCTGCTCAAGGGCTAGCAGCGACAGGAAATCGCCCAGGGCCGACCAGCATTAGCGTCTCAAGGCCGACCAGCATTAGCGTCTCAAGGCGGTGTGGCGAGAATGCCCAGACACAGCAGTCGCGTCGATCCAGGCGGTATGGCTCGACGGACTGGATTTTTCCCGGACTTAGGGCCAGTCGGAGGAATTGTCTCCCGATCCGCCAGCCGGGGGAATGACGCACGGGCTACTGATCAGGTGGCCCAGGTGCCGCACGCAACGCTAGACTAGGTCATGATTCCTAGGGAAGTGGACACCCCCGAGTCGCTGGCCTCGCTGTGTGAACGGAGGCTGTGTTTTTTTACCTAGCGATGAAGCACGGCCTGCTGGTGCTGTGGTTGACCTTGCGCGATCTGGTGGCCCTGCAGCTCCAACGCACGACCGGTGGATTAACTCGACGTGTTGGCCGAGGGGGCGCTTGACGCGCCTTTGCTGGTCCAACTCAGATGAGAGGATGCCCCGGCTCAAGGGGGGTCGTAACCACCTCGACTGAACGGATGACAACGGCACAGACGCCCCAAGCCCCGCAGGCAACCGACCACAGGGCCGTCTTTGCGGATGGCTTGAATCATGTACTCGCTGCAGGTGGGATAATAGAGACACAACGGCGGTAGCAACGGCCGAATCACAGCGCGGTAGGCCAGAACGGCCCCGATTAAGACCAGGCTGAACAGGCGGGCGATCATGGTGTCAGCCTCTTGATCACCTGCCGCACTAGTTTCTTCAGCGAGGACTTAACGTTTTCCACAGTTGGCTCCTCGGTTCGGCGCGGGATCAACACCATGTCATAGCCGACGGGCAACTCGGCTCGGCACAGGCGAAAGGCTTCTCGGTATAATCGCCGTAAGCGGTTGCGATCTACGGCTAAGGGGATGCGTTTTTTGGGCACGCTCAGGCCGATCCGAAGGTAAGGCAGTCCGTTTTCGCAGGCGTAGATTACGAGCCAATCATCACTCGCGGTGCATTTACGATCATAGACACGTTGGAACTCCTCCGGACGGCGGAGGTGTTCTCGTTTGAGAAAGCGTTGATCGGGCTTGTCCTGCCTCATGACCAGTTCGACCTCGAACGCGGTTGTAGAGGATACAGTTGGGCCAACTGTTCGACCAAGGCCCGTCCACGCTCGTCGTCCACCTTGGGCACGACGAGCTTGATCTCGATATATTGGTCACCCCCTTTGATGCCTTTACCACGTAATCGCAGACGAGCCCCCGACGAGGTGCCCGCTGGCACTTTCACCGTGACCATCGTGCCGTCTAGTGTGGGCACGTCGATCTTGGTACCTAGCATCGCCTCGGTAACACTGAGCGGCACTTCCATCGAGACATCGTTGCCCTCGCGGCGGAAAAAAGGGTGAGGATCGATCTTGACTTTGACAATCAAATCACCGCCACCGGGAGCCTGCCCTTTGAGACGCAGCTTGCCCCCTTCTTCAATCCCGGCCGGCACTTTCACATCCACTTGTTGGCCGTTGATCGATAGCCCTAGGGTGCCACCTAGAGCGGCTGTCAGAAAGGGGACGTGAACTTCAGCCTCTACAGGAGCAGAAGGGCGACTGCGACGAGAGCGTCGGCCAGTGGGGTCACCGGCAGTACCAGCGAAGCCAGCCCCGCCAAAACCAGCAAAGCCAAAGCGGCCGAGCAAGTCTTGCAACGTCTCGGGGTCAATGTCGCCCGTGGAGAAGCCATGAAACCCACCAGGCGTTCCCGCCTCGTGGCCGGGAAAGCTGCCATTTCCCACGAAACCGAAGCGGTCGTACTGTCGGCGTTTCTCTTGGTCGCCCAACACGTCGTAGGCTTCTTGCACCTCCTTGAACTTGGCCTCGGCCACTTGGTCGCCAGGGTTGCGATCGGGGTGATACTGCCGGGCTAACTTGCGGTAGGCTTTCTTGATCGTTTCAGCATCAGCGGATCGGTCGACCCCCAGTACCTCGTAGAAATCACGCGGCATACCAATTCCCCTAGTATGTTTGGAATTATTCTTATTCTACACGTCCGACGCAGCAGGGGAAAAGGAGCAGACGACCGAATCGAACCACTCGGTCGTCCCGATCTATTCAACAGGTCTATTCAACAGCTATTCAACAGGTCTATTCAACAGCTTTGGAGCGAAGGTTAGTTCACTCCGCTGGATTCTTTGCAGGCTTCTCTTTTGCAGGCTTCTCTTCGGTTGGCTTTTTCAACTCTTTGGGAGTTTTGGGAGTGGTGGGTTCTTTCGATTCCTCTTGGGGCGGTTCGGGAAGCCGCGGACGAGGCAACGGCAAGCGATCAATCGAGTCGGTAATGGTCGGGTTCTTGCCCCAATAGAGCGGTTCGGGCGGCACCTCGGGGATTCCCATGGCCGCGAGCCGACTTTTCACCAACATCGCATTTTGTTGCGGTGGTACCAGCCAATGGATGCACGAATAATCCGAACGGGCCGCATATCCCGACCCAGGCTGGCCTGGGTAGAGCGTCACCCCGCCATCGGGAAACAACCAAGCCCAGTTGGGGCTAACATCGAGCAAGGCATCCCCCGAGGGATAAAGCAAACCCTGGGCGTTGGGCGAGTGAATCGCCCCACTAGGACGACTGACAAAAACGCTAGCCGGTCCACCTCCCCCGTTGGGACATTGGCCCGGCGTAGTCATCACGGTAAGCAGGCACAGGAGCATGATCTGCCCTCCTGGAATACGGATTGATCCGTTGGAAAGATACACGATGCCCGGACATGCAAAGCGAATCGGCACACGATTCCAGCTGGGTACAGCCCAAGCTCGCCCCACAATTTCCGCGAAAATGCGTCCCTCGACGCGAACTACCTATTCCACCCCAAGCAAGCCCGGCCTGCTGTGTCGTTTTGGTCGGCCAGTGCTTATAATGAAAGACGGTAGTGGTCCTGCCGCCAAGAGAAACAGAATATCATGGAAATCGTCACTAGCGCCCTAAAAATTGTCCATTATCCCCATCCGGCCCTGCGTCACAAAACACGGCCACTCACCGGCATCGACAAAAAAATCACCACGCTAGCGGCGGCGATGCTCGAACTGATGTATGAACACAAAGGGTTAGGATTGGCTGCCCCTCAAGTGGGTGTGCCGTTCTCGATGTTTGTGTGCAACCTCGCAGGTGACGCGGCAGAGAAAGATGCGGAATATGTGTTTCTCAATCCAGTGATCGTGGAACGCAAAGGCTCGATGGAAGGTGAAGAGGGCTGCCTGAGCTTTCCGGGTTTGTATCGCAAGGTTCGTCGGGCGCGTAGCATCGTCGGTCAGGCGTACAACCTGCAAGGCCAGTTGGTAACCATGGAGGCCAGCGAACTGAGTGCCCGGCTGTGGCAGCACGAGACCGACCACCTCGCGGGGATCCTGTTTATCGACAAGCTCGGCCCAGTTGGCCAACTGGCCAGCAGAGACGAACTGGCCGCCTTTGAGCAGGAGTACCGTAAGGCCCAACGCAAGGGCGAACTGCCCGCCGACGAAGAAATCAACAAACAATTGGCCGAATTGGAGTTGCTTGCCTGAACATTCTTTAGCGAGTGAAGCCCATCCAGAAATTGAACACCTGCCGATCGTCGAAGCGGCCCTTGACGATCGGGAAGCCGAAGTCCAAGGCAATCGGCACCGGACCGAGCATCGGCACCGTGAAGCGTAAGCCAAAACCGGCCGTCACCCGGTACGTCTCCCAGTCGTCGATGCGACTGGACACCGTGCCGGAGTCCACGAAGGCGACTGCAAAGATCTGATCATTGGCTCGCAAGGGAACCTGATATTCCAGGCTGTTCATAAACATGAACGTCCCACCGGTCTTAAAGCCGTTCTCTTGGGGACCGACACCGCGGAACTGAAAGCCGCGTATGCTACGGAAACCCCCGCCAAAAAATCGCTCATATACCGGTGTGTTCGTCCCCGCCCAGCCTAGGTTGTGGTGGAAGGCTAGCACCTGTCGGCCGCTGCCGTCAGCGCGTTGCAGCACAGTCCAGAACTGGCTCAACTCGAAGTTCACCAACGGATAGACCTGATCACCAATGATCTGTTCATAGCTCAGGTCGGCCATCAACCCCTCGGTGGGACGCAACAGATTATCGCGGGTGTCGTAGTTGACCCCGGCTCGCACGCCGGCTAGGAAGTTGTTGCCGACCACTCTTTGGTAGTCTTGCGGGGCAAAGACGGATACCCCGTGAACCTTGACATCTTCAGCCCGAGCCGTCACGGAGACTTGCCAGCGGTCGTTCAGACGACGGCCCAAGGTGACCCGGCCGCCCAGACGGTCTTCGTTGTATTCGTTGAAGAAGCGCTGGAAGAAATAGCCCGAGACCGTCAGGCTGTAGGGGCTATCAAACAGGAAAGGCTCACGGAAGGTCGCCATGTAGCGTTGCAGTAGGGTACCGGGGACCGCTTCCAGGCGGAACTCCTGACCGGCCCCTCGGAAAGCGTTGCCACTGAGCAGATCCTCGAAGCTAGTGGGCACGCGGAACAGGTCGAAGTTGCGTTCGTTCAAGACGATGCTCCCGGTCAACCCCTGGTCCGAGTTGACCCCGGCTCCGAACATTAAACTTCCTGTGCTGGCTTCTTGAACATTGACGACCACTTGTTTGTAGGGACTGTCCGGGTTGAACGGATCATCCCGCACGGTCACAGTTGGACGTACCGAGCCGTCCGGCGACATCTCAAAAATGTTCAATCGCGCGAGGTTTCGCTCGGCTTGACGCAAGTCGGGGAAGCTCAACGTCTGCCCCGGATACAACGGCAACTGTCGCAGGATCACGTTGTCGGCCGTACGATTGTTACCGATGATGACCACTGAGCCAACCAAAGCAGGTTGACGGGGTTCCTCGACCTGATAGGCAACCCGCATCAGACCAGGCTTTTCCTTAATGAAGGTCGCCTCAGGGTGAACCCGTACCTGTCGGCCGGTGTAACCATAGTAGTCCGTGATGCGAGCGACATCAGCGTCGATGGTACGCTGATCGTAGTATTGATCAGGTTTATGCTTGGTGAGCGATTCCAATGCTTCAGTGGCCAGACTTTTCGCCCCAACCACCTCGGGCGTTTTTTCGAGTTTGTAGCGTACCCCTTCGTTGATGTGAAAGATTACATCCACTGTTCGACTATCGGGGGAATGGCGAATTTCGCGGCTGATGCGGACATCATGATAACCATAGGAGCGGTAGTAGCGGGTCAACTCGCCGACATCATATTCGACCATGTTGGGGTTGTACTGCCCCATGATCCGCCAACCGAGTATCATAGATTGACTATTAATTCGTTGCCGCAACACATCGCTGGAAACAAAGGTGTTGCCCGTAAATTGGATCGAACGAATGTAAACTTTTGGCCCCTCAGTGATGTTAAAGATGACTTCCGTGTCGGTCTCCTGACTACCACTCTCCAGTGAACAAGCAGCGTAGATGCGGCCCTCGTCGTAATATTTCTGCAAGATCCGCTGACAGGCGGCTCGATTGGCCGCAGGATTGCAATGGCCCCCCGGGCGGATGTTGGGGCCGACGATGGTTTCCAGTTCGTCCTTGCTGACATGGATATTGCCGCGGAAAACCACCGAGCGAATCAGGCTGGGGTATTCCTTGACGTGCAGCAAGATTCGAACTCCCCCTTGGCCGTCGTCTTCGCGATCGGCCCAGACACGCGCAAAGGCCCGCGAGGCATACAGTTCGCGAACATCGTTGCCCAGTAGTTCGGATGAAAACTCCTTGCCGACGCGGGTTTGCAGCTTGGCCAGAATCGACTCGCTGGTCTGTATCCGGTTGCCGATCACGCGAATATCGCTAACCTTGGGCCGAGTCGATTGTGCGTTCAGGACCGCCAGGCCCAACGCCCCAAGAACGAGCAGCAACGCTAGCGCGACGCTGCCGCGCCACCCCAGCGGAGTTCGTGCCGTCTGGAAGCGATGCATCTGCATAGGCCCCTCCCCGTCCCAAGCACCAATCGGCCCCCGCCGATCTGCCGTCCTGCCAACACTGAGAAGTGCGGCCGATCTAGTCACACCGGGAAAAAGAATCAAGAGCGATTGCTTGAACGAGATGCCGAGAGCGGCACTAGCAAGGGCCCTTGCGTGGCGAGCAAAACAAAGCTAGGTGACCGAAAAGCTAGCGTTTGTTGCCAAGAGTGGCCAAGGAAACCTTGATTTGGGCGGGATCCCTGGGTTAGATTTTTCGATCAGGAAAGGAATCCATTGCATGATCAGCATCTTGTTTTGTTCGCGGGTGAAAGGGAATCCCGCCTCGGGACTGAAAACCTTCTTCGAGTCGATTGTCGCCACCACTACTCCCACTGAGCGCGAACAGATCGAAATCCTTATCAAATTCGATGAGGATGATGACCAACGCCCATCGCAAAACTACCTTGCCTCGTTACCCTTCTGCGTTCGCACCTTCGTCTACGCCCGCGGCGAAGGCCGTCACAGCTTGCATCACGCCCAGGAATACCTCTTCGCCCAACGCGACCCACGCAGCCGCTTTCTCCTGATGACCGCGGACGATTTTTGCTTCACCCGCTCGGGTTGGGTCAGCGAAATCCTAGCCGTGCCTGATGAACTGGTCATTATGGGTTACGTCCGGCCCCATATCGAACGATTGGCCAGCGGGTGGGATCAACCAGAGAATCATCACGCCTGGATCACCTGCTTCGGTGAATGGTCGCCGGTGATCAGTGTTCGTCTGATCGAGATTTGTCAAAACTTTGGTTGGCAAGCAAATGTCGATAGCTGGTTGATGGCTCTCTCGCTGGCGTTGTATGAGTTGTACCAGATCGTGATTTGGAAGCCACACAAGCCGTTTTACCGTCGTATGGGCGGCTACGGACTGGGGGACACCCCGTCTTATAACAACATGGAAGTCACCTGTCAGAAAGGCCCACACAACCGCTACTGGTACGAACTGGTCCGTCGTCAAGCGCGAAATGTGTATCTCAACCTAGAATATGGGGCCGATTTGCGTAACCGCCGCTGGTTTCATCCGCTGCGTGTTGCTTGGCGAAAGTTCCGCTCCAAGCCGTTGATTCATCTCCCCTTGCGGCTGTGGCAGCGAGTGTGTCGCGATGTTCGCAGTGCCTGCGGTCTGGACCCTGTAAATAAGCAACTGAAGTTGGTGGATGGTATGAAATATCACCAACAAACGCCTTATGAGTACCGCAGCTATCGTATCTGGCGGTCGCATGGGATGTATTTTGGTGTTCCATTCTCTCTGGAGATGCAATTAAGCGGGACACTTGATTATTTGAATCATCCCCAAGTTCCTAATGCAACTACTTATGAACAACTAAAACAAATGATTGATAATCGAGAAACGGCTGCTCCCTCGTTCGAACTGGATGCCAGCGAGCGGTTGCCACCTCAGCCGAAACTGAGCAAGCCCAGCAGCGTGCCCATCGAGTTTGCTGGATGGCTGCCAGCGTTTCGTACCTTTGGCAATTGTGGTCAACATCCGCAGTTTCGCCACATCAACTACCCACTGGAGGGCTATCACTTTACCTACTCTCAAC
>JBDNDE010000219.1:0-8173 GCA_046719305.1 Gemmataceae bacterium
CCGACAATACCGTGGAGGAAGGCATTCTCCGGCAGGTGATCCCATTGGCCATCGCACAACTCCTTGAAGCTGCGGATGGTGTCACTCAGCTTGGTTACTTTGCCCTTCAGGCCGGTGAAGGCCTCAGCGACGATGAACGGCTGGGAGAGGAACTTTTCGATACGCCGGGCACGGTTGACAACCTTTTTGTCATCTTCGGAGAGTTCTTCGACACCCAGGATGGCGATGATATCCTGCAACTCACGATAGCGTTGAAGGATCTGGCGGACGCGGTTGGCTACGGCGAAATGCTCTTCGCCCACCGTGTGCGGTTGCAACAAGTTCGAGTAGCTGGCCAACGGGTCCACTGCCGGGTAGATCCCCTTTTCAGCGATGCGACGTTCGAGATAGATAAACGCATCTAGATGCTGGAACGCATTAGCCGGAGCAGGGTCGGTGGGGTCATCGGCTGGCACATACACCGCCTGTACGGATGTGATGGCTCCCTTGGTCGTGCTCGTGATGCGTTCTTGCAGTTCGCCCATCTCGGTAGCCAAGGTCGGTTGGTAACCCACCGCAGAGGGCATTCGGCCCAGCAGAGCAGACACTTCCGAACCTGCCTGCGAGAAGCGGAAGATGTTGTCCACAAACAACAGGGTTTCAGCCCCGTCGTCCCGGAACCGCTCACACATGGTCAGCCCAGACAATGCCACTCGCAAACGCGCGCCTGGCGGTTCATTCATCTGGCCGAACACCATCGCCATTTGCTCGATGACCTTACGGCCGGTGTTGCCGATCTCGGTTTCTTGCATTTCGAGCCAAAGGTCATTGCCCTCGCGGGTGCGCTCGCCCACGCCGGCGAAGACTGAGAAGCCACCGTGCTGGCTGGCGATCCGGGCGATGAGTTCCTGAAGGATAACAGTTTTGCCCAGGCCGGCACCACCGAACAGACCGGCTTTCCCACCACGAACCAGAGGGGTGAGCAAGTCAATTACTTTGATACCTGTTTCGAACAATTCTGCTTTAGGCGTCAGTTCATCAAACTTCGGCGGTGGACGGTGGATGGGGCGATATTCTTTAGCGTTGATAGGACCCCGGCCATCAATCGGTTCACCCAAGAGGTTGAAGACGCGGCCCAGAGTTTCTTTGCCCACGGGCACGCTGACCGGTGCACCGGTATCAATCACTTTCATACCGCGGACGAGGCCGTCGGTACTGCCCAGAGCGACACAGCGAACTCGGTCGCCTCCAAGATGTTGTTGGACCTCGCCGGTCAAGGCGATTTTCATGCCCTTGTATTCGGTGTTGATTTTCAAGGCGTTGTAGATGTTTGGCAGGTGCCCGTTGGGGAACGCGGCATCGAACGTCGAGCCGATCACCTGGACGATTTCACCCACTTGCTGACCGTTGTTTGCCATCAGTTTTGCTCCCCAAGTCTCTGGTTTGCTGTAGCTTACTCTGTGCGATTACTTCAATGCCTCGGCACCCGAAACGATCTCTAGAATTTCCTTGGTGATACCCGCCTGACGAGCACGGTTATATTCCTGCGTCAAGCTCTTAATCATCTCCCCGGCGTTTTCTGTGGCTTGTTTCATCGTTACCCGTCGAGCGATTTGTTCGCTCACAGCGGCATCCAAGAACGACTTGAACAGCCGTGCTTTGAACGATTCGGGCAAGAGTTGCTCGAGGATCTCCTCAGCCGAGGGGATGAATTCGTACTCGATTTTCCGTTTTTTACGGTCTTGTTCAGGAAGCGAGGTTTTGGGCAGGTTGTCCGCGGAGGCCAGGCCGCCAACGTGGAACGGCAACAAGGTTTCGATGACCGGACGCTGCACGGAGGCCGAGAGGAAACGCATGTAAGCGACTTCGACCCGGTCGATGGTGCCATCGATATATTCTTGAATATAGCGTTCAGCGATTGGATAAACCTCGGCCGATGTGGGCTTGTCTTCAAACTGGGTATAGGTATGCGTAGGCGTCATGCCCGTATACTTGAAAAAGCTGATAACTCGCTTACCGGAAAGTTCAAGTTGGATCGTCGCTTTCTGATCCGTCAGGCGACGTATGCCTGCCAGCGCCTCCCGCAAGATGCCGGCGTTGTAGCCGCCACACAGGCCGCGATTGCTGCCCAGCACCAGGACGACGGCTTTTTTAAGTTCGGCGTGGGGTTTGAGTAGCGGGTGGGTGATATTGCTTGCCGTGGCAGCGACCTCCCCCACCAGTTCGGCAATTTTGCGGGTGTAGGTTTCGGCTTCGGCGGCGCGATCCATGGCTTTTTTGAATCGCGCGGTGGCAATAAGTTCCATTGTCCGCGTTATCTTGCGGATGTTGCGAACCGCCTTGCGTCGCTTCACCAGGACACGCGTACTTGCCATCGCTTGCTCACCTCAGCCTCTGAAGGATCAACTAACTGCTCACCGTTGCCTACTTAGCAAATCCGCCGACCGTCGCTTATCTCAGACCGAGCTTGGCTCCGGTTTGAACTGGCCCTGGAAGGTTTCGATCGCCTGGCCAAGCCGCTTTTCCATCTCCTCGTCGAACTTCTGCTTGGTTTTCAACTCCTCTACGAAGGCGCTTTGCTGCTCGTGCATGTACTTGAGGTACTGCTTCTCCCAGGTCGCTACTTGGTTACGCGGCACCTTATCCAGGTAGCCACGAGTCCCCGCAAAGATAAGCATCACCTGATCGATGACATCCATAGGGTTGTATTGGCCCTGCTTGAGTAATTCGACCATGCGATAGCCCCGGTCGAGGTCGCGTTGGGTAGCAGCGTCCAAGTCGGTGCCTAGTTGCGCAAACGCTTCGAGTTCCCGGAAGGCAGCTAGCGTCAGACGCAAGCGGCCAGCCACTTGCTTCATGGCCGGGATCTGCGCGTTACCGCCCACTCGGCTGACGCTGATGCCGACATCCACAGCCGGACGAACGCCCGCATTAAACAAGTCCGGCTGCAAGTAAATCTGCCCGTCGGTGATGGAGATGACATTCGTCGGAATGTAGGCCGACACTTCCCCCTCAAGTGTCTCAATAACCGGCAGAGCTGTTAATGAACCGCCCGAGTTCCAAACCTTGGCGATCTTGTGGCCTGGGAAATTTTTCAGGTCTAGTTCGGCCTGATGTTTCCCCAAGGGACCAACATAAACTCGACCTTTCTCGCCGGGTTGGCGTTTCTCGCCGCGTTCGTTATTGACGCCCCAATCGTCCGTTGCCTTGCTCACGTCGGCATGGTCTGGCACGATCACGTATCGTTCGGCCAGCTTTGCCGAACGCTCCAGCAAACGCGAGTGGCAGTAGAAAATGTCCCCCGGGTAGGCTTCCCGGCCTGGCGGACGCCGCAGCAGCAACGACAATTGCCGATAAGCGGCCGCCTGTTTACTCAGGTCATCGTAGACGCACAGGGTATCCATGCCGTGTTCGTACATGAAGTATTCGGCCATCGCGGTGCCGGCATACGGTGCGTAATATTGCAGAGGAGCCGGGTCGGAGGAGCAGGCAGAAACCACGATGGTGTAGTCCATTGCTCCCGCGTCGATCAGGCTCTGAACGGTACGGGCGACAGCGGATTCTTTCTGACCGATCGCCACATACACACAAATGACATTTTTGCCACGCTGATTGATAATCGTATCCACGGCAATGGCCGTCTTGCCGGTCTTGCGGTCGCCAATAATAAGTTCGCGTTGGCCCCGACCAATCGGGATCATCGAGTCGATTGCCTTGATACCAGTTTGTAAGGGCTGTTTAACGGGCTGACGATCGGCTACGCCTGCGGCAGGGGTTTCGACCGGGCGGAAGGTGCTAGTGACGATCGCCCCTTTGCCATCACGGGGGTTGCCTAGGGGATCGACCACTCGTCCCCGCAGAGCATCGCCGACCGGCACGGAGAGCAGCTTCCCGGTGCTGCGGGCTTCGTCGCCTTCCTTGATGGTTTTGTACTCTCCCAGGATGATCACGCCGACGCTGTTTTCTTCCAGGTTCAACGCTACCCCTTTGACCCCTGCACGCGGGAAATCCACCATCTCACCGGCCATCACCGTTGATAGTCCATAAATGCGGGCGATGCCGTCGCCCACTTCAAGCACGGTGCCGACCTCGTTGGCTTCTAGCCCACTGCGGTAGCCCTTGATCTCGGCCTCAAGAACCGAGACGATCTCGTTGACGTTCAATGCCATGACCACTCCTCTCGATGAGTTGGTTGCGGATCGTCTCGAGTTTAGTGCGGAGGCTAGCGTCATAGACCCAATCGCCCACCCGCACGATCAACCCGCCCAAAATCTCCGGTTCAATCTTTTCTTTCAAAATCGCTTCGACTTGTGCTACCGCTCGCACGTCCTCAATCACCTTGCTGCGTTCGGTTTGGGTGAGCGGTACTGCCGAGGTCACCTCGACCTCGACCTGTCGGCGAGCACGGTTGTACAGTTGTCGGTAAGCTGCGATAATCGAACGCAACACATTCATTCGATTGTGTTCGTTCAGCACACCTAAAAAATTCTGTAGCGTCTCGGATGCCGTGGCAAACGCTGTCTGGATCACCGCGGCCTTACGTTCCCGTGTGATCGTCGCGCTCTCGAAAAACAACCCCAGGCCGGAATCTTGACCGTAGAGTGCTTCGAGGGTTTGGTCCAGTTCTGCCAAAACGGTCTCGACCTGACCGCAGCTAGAAGCTGCCTTAAACAACGCCTCGGCATAGACACGGGCGATTTGACGAGTCTCGTCGTCCATGACCGTGGGTTGGCGGACTTGTATCGTTTGACTCATGTCCGAGCACTCGTGAGGTCATTGAGACGAGCCTGAGCCGAAGCACGAAATTCTTGCAGTGCGTCCTCGACCAACGCCCGATGATCTTCTTCAGTTAGATGCTTTCGGATGGTCTTGGCAGAGATAAGCGTGGCCAGCGTCGCCGCCGACTTCCAGACTTCCAACAGAGCCTGATCACGGGCCCGATCCATCTCCTCGCGTAAGCGTTTCTTCTCGGCAGCCAGTTCTTCTTTGCCACGGGCAATTTCAAGCGCCGCGGCCGTAGAAGCATCCGCACGGGCTTTGTCCATCATGGCGCGGATCTCGTCGTTGGCTTTGGCCAATTTTTCAGCGAGTTCTTTGCGGGCGGCTTCAGCCTCGGCCTTGGCTCGGTCTGCCTCTGCCCGATCGTGAGCGATCGATTGTTCCCGAGCCAGCAAACCGGCCTTGATCTGTGGCCAGGCAAAGCGGTTCAAAATGAACAGCAACAGCAAGAACACGATGATGGTGTAGATCGACATGTCCAGCCAGCCGGCGAACAGATCGATGTTGGCTTTGCCGTCGGCCCCTTCGGCGGTCCAAGCGACGGCGGGCGATGCCAGGAACAGGGCGAACACCGCCAACGCGACAAGCAATCCCCA
This sequence comes from Gemmataceae bacterium, assembly GCA_046719305.1. Taxonomy (GTDB): domain Bacteria; phylum Planctomycetota; class Planctomycetia; order Gemmatales; family Gemmataceae; genus RGDT01. Next base: position 5,355 of record JBDNDE010000219.1, read on the forward strand.
ACGCATGCTCACCCCTCCTTCTGTTGACAAAGTCATTCGGATCGGTTCTCTCAGCGTCGCTCGCCTTAGAACGTCGATTGACCGGCCAACAAGAACACGAGGATCAACGCGAAGAGAATTGTACCTTCCAGCAGAGCGGCGATGATGATCATCACCGTCTGGATCTGGCCAGCCGCTTCCGGCTGTCGAGCGATACTTTCCAGGGCAGCGGCACCGATTTTACCCAGGCCAAAGCCCGCACCGATCAGAACTAGCCCCAATCCCAGCCCCGCGCCCACCGCCTTACCGGCAAAGCCGATGCTCGTGGGTCCATCTGCCAAGGCAAAAGAGCCGAAGACCAACAGGCCGACCAGGGCCAGAGCGATCGTGCGAATCGAGGACATTGTAGAGTCTCCCATTTTGGAATTCAGGAATGCAACTCGTGGATAAACGCCTGCCACGCCGCGACCTCCGCGACGATCTTTGTTAGTTTGCTTGCTTAATGGTGTTCCGCGTGCGCCACCTGCATGCCCAGGAAGATCGCCGTCAGGAACGTGAAAATAAACGCTTGCAGAAACGCGACAAATATCTCTAAAAGTCCTATAGCCGTGGTGGCCAAGATGCTCGCTATGCTAATGCCACCCCAGAGCAAACCAGGCCCCAACGCCTTGCCGGCCAGATATACGAACAGCAATAGATAGCCCATCACCAGATGGCCCGCCAGCATATTGGCAAACAGACGAATCGCCAATACTACCGCCTTGGCGATCAACCCGGCAGTCTCGATTACGGATAGCATCAAAGTAATAAGGAAGCCCAGGATCGTGAAGACTACTCCCGGCGGCATATCCACCTTGAACCACAAGGTTTTGAGGAATCCGCGTACTCCGGTCCTTTGGATCACAGCTAGGTTGATGACGATATAACTCAGTAATGCTAGACCGGCCGTCGTCCCGATGCTGGCAGTGGGCGAACCGAGGAATGGAAATGCCCCGAGTAGGTTGCAGACCAGGATAAACAGAAACAGTGTCCATAAGTACGGTACATAAGCATCGGCGGGATGCTCCTGAAAGTTGCTCGGGGTCGCATGTTTAGACAATTCACTTGCGTTTACTTGGTTGTCAGCCGACCCTCCACGAGCGACTTCGCCGGCCAACTCCAGTTTCGGCTCTGGGGCGTGTTCGGCGGTGTGTTCGGTATGCCCGCCGCCAATACTCGGCCGGGCTACATAGTCCCGAATGAACACGAGCAGAAACTCGAAGAAATTCCACCATAGACCTGTCGGCAATGCACCGGTGGCGATTCGTCGGGACAAGGGAATATAGATAGCAAGGATGATTCCCGCAGCGACGAGTTGGAGAATCATAAATTTCGTGACTTGAATTTCGGCAATACCCAGGTTAAGTTTAGGGAGAGCGATTTCGATCGGTGTGCCGAACAAATGCTCAAAAAACTCCCACTTGTTGGAGTCTTGCGTATGGTGAAACGGGTCAGGTGTGTAGACCTCGCCGTGTCCCGATGCCATCGATTATCCCTCCGAACCGGCTCGTGACCGGTTCTTTGCAAGGGTCTGGAGCAAAAGCCAAACCTCGACGATCAGCACATAGATATAGGCTGCAGCGACCCAAAGCAAGAAGGTCGGTTGCTGAAAAATTTCTTCTGTCCAATAAAGCAACAGAGTCGTGAACAGCACAAACAGCAGGCGTACCCCACCTGCGGCCAACATGACCATCCCCTGGACGGCAGGCTTTGCTACAACCATTTGCTCGATGATCACCAAGGTAAGTACGGCCGGTAGGGTCACAATCGCCACTGAAACGAGGCAATAGAACAAGAGCAAATCCCCACCCAACAAACGCGCAGGCATGCCAACGACCAAGCTAAACAAGGCCGACGCCGTTAGCAATTGCAACACCCGTGCGATCACGATACCGATTTTCCTCGGGTTGAATCAGGGCCAGCCTTCGGTTGCGATAGCCGGACCAGGTGAATCATTGCGGCGCTGAAGCCAAGCAGGGTTCCGCCAATCAGGCCCCAGGGAGCAATCCCCAGCCAGCGGTCCACAGCCAAACCGATCACTGCAGGCGCGATCATCTCGACCCCCACCACAGATAGGGCAAGTAGACGCGCCAACAACGGACGGTCGACCGGTTTCCCGATCATTCGGACCCCCGGCAAACGGAATCACGCCGTTTCACTACATTCCCTATCATGGCGGATTCGAGCCAAGTGACAAGGGGGAGTTCGTGAAATTTTTCTCGAACTTGCCCGAGTGTCCTCTACAACGCTGGCAGGTCCCCTCTCTCCCTCTGAACCCTTCACCTCACCTCGACGAGCGGTCGATTGCTTCGGACGATTCCCTTAAATTGCATTGGGCACTTCCTCATGTTGCACTTTCTCATTCTCAGGGGGTTGCAATTCCCGTAGACCGGCGATGGTCTGTTGCATTTCAGTCCACCCAGACCACCCTCCTTCGGACGCAATAGGTGGTGCGCCCTGATTTGGCCTCGGCCTGGTTCAGATCACCACGGAGTACGGACCCAGAGTGACAAACTTAACTGTTCGCTGGGTAAACAGAGAACCCAGGGATCGGATAATAGACTGGCCCCACAGGAGTAATGAGCATCTGCTTAAAATGAGCGTCTGCTTGAAATGAGCATCCGCTTGAAAATGAGCATGGCGTGACGATCTCGGACATTCCAGACGAGGTATAGCTCCAGCGTGGCCGAGGGCGGACACCTGCAAGCCAGGACAGGCCGTCCACACACTGGACGGCCGACCCCAGGAGAGTTAGAGTTCAGAACACCCATTGTCAGACGGTCAAGCATCCTGCCGGAACT
>JBDNDE010000022.1:0-24288 GCA_046719305.1 Gemmataceae bacterium
CCCTGGGAGCGAGGGCACGGGGTCTGTCCCAAGTTGGCGAACCGACGAAAACAGAAAGTGCAACGGTTATAGCCCGAGGAATTTCCACGAGTCAACGGCGACTGGTACCTGGTCCTGGCTGGAGTCTCGGGGCCCTCGGTTGGTCGTCTGTTGGCCGCTAGCGGGGTTGCTCGAAACGGAGCCGGGGGTAAGATAGATGTCTGTCCCCGGGCAAAAGGGTTTTCTCATGTCCGTGCGTTTCACCGTCCTGGCTAGTGGCAGTGCCGGCAACGCCTCTTTGGTGCAAACCGATGACGGCTCGATCCTCTTGGATGGGGGGCTGCAGCCGCGAACCTTGCTGGAACGCCTCACCAGCCGGAACTTGGCTTCCCTTAGCATTCGCGCGATGCTGCTGACGCACACGCACGGCGACCACTGGAACGACGCCCTCCTAGGATGGCTCGCCGACGGGGAGCGGCTGTTGTATTGCCACCCCTCGCATCACATCAAGTTAAGCCGCTCGGCTCATTTTCGCCGGTTGCTCGATGCCAAATTGGTTCGCGATTACGAGGCGGAAAAGGGGCTAGACCTGCCTGCCGGACTGCGGGCTGTGCCGATTCCGCTACGCCACGATGGCGGAGCTACATTTGGTTTTCGGCTGCAAGGGCCGGCCAATCTATTCGGCGAAGCGGTAGTGCTGGGGTATGCGGCTGATCTGGGGGTGTGGGACGATCGGTTGCTGGATGCCTTCCAGGGAGCCGATCTACTGGCTTTAGAGTTCAATCACGATGTCCAGATGGAGAACCAAAGCCCTCGGCCACGTTTTCTCATCGACCGGGTGCTGGGTGATCAGGGCCATCTCTCAAACGATCAAGCATCGGAGTTTCTACGGAACCTGTTGGCGCGGGAAAGCAAGCCGCGTTTGTCGGCACTAGTGCAGCTGCATCTGAGCAACGAGTGCAACCGCCCGGAGTTGGCCCGGCAAGCGGCTCAGCGAGTGATTAACGAGTTCGAGACACATTTAAGTATCCACACTGCAAGACAAGATATCGCGCTGAAGCCGATGGAGGTCAAAAGTCATTCGCCACGCAAGGCCCGGCGTGCTGGTCGATCGCGTCAGGCGGCCAGGCAACCTTTTTTGCCGGGAATGGAAAACGAGCCTCTGTGATTACTCACCGAGGCCCGCCAACGGGTCGGACGCCGGCCTGTCTGGCGAAAACAACTCGACAATTCTTTAGGCGATTTTCTTTTCCGGAGCGGGCATGGCATCAAAGAGTTTTCGCTCGCCCTTGACGACGGCCTCATCGACGACATATTTGCCCTTGTGTTCCAGATCGGGCAATTCGTACTGAATGTCGAGCATGACCTCTTCGATGATGCTTCGCAGACCGCGGGCCCCGGTATCGCGGGCCTTGGCTCGTCGGGCAATCTCCCGCAAGGCCGACATGTCAAACTCGACCTCAGCCCCTTCCATTTCGAAGAGTTTCTGATACTGCCGAACAACCGCATTTTTCGGCTCGGTGAGGATACGAATAAGCGCTTCTTCATCCAGGGGGTTGAGCGGGGCCAAAACGGGCAATCGACCGATGAACTCTGGAATCATACCAAATTCGATCAAGTCATCACTGGTTACCTGCGCCAGCAGTTCACCAACGCCTTTTTCGCTATCGTTGTGGATGCCACCAAACCCAAAGGTGCGTTTGCCGATTCGGCGTGAAATCACCTGCTCCAGACCGACAAAGGTGCCACCGCAGATAAACAAAATGTTGGAAGTATCCACCTGGATATACTGCTGCTCGGGATGCTTGCGACCTCCCTGAGGCGGCACATTGCTCACGGTGCCTTCGAGCATCTTTAGCAGCGCTTGTTGCACCCCCTCGCCCGACACGTCACGCGTGATCGACACATTTTGCGTCGTCTTGGCGATCTTATCTACCTCGTCGATATACACGATGCCCCGTTGAGCCGCTTCAATGTCAAAATCGGCCGCATGGAGCAGCTTCAGCAGCAGATTCTCGACATCCTCCCCAACATAGCCCGCTTCGGTGAGGGTCGTGGCATCTCCGATGGCAAAAGGCACATCCAGAATCTTGGCGAGGGTCTGGGCCAGAAGCGTTTTGCCGCTCCCCGTGGGACCAATAAGCAAAATGTTGCTTTTATCGACCTCCACGTCGCTATGGCCGCCCTCGCTGAGAGCTAGGCGTTTGTAGTGGTTGTGTACCGCGACGGACAACACTTTCTTGGCTCGGTTTTGGCCAACCACATACTGATCGAGTTTTTCCTTGATCGCGCGGGGGCTAGGAATGTGCGAGGTGGAGGTGCGATTACTCCCCTTGCGTCGTTTTTCTTGATCGATGATCGACTGGCATAGTTCGACACATTCCCCGCAGATGAACACATCTCCGGGGCCTTCCACCAGCGGGCCAACGTCCCGGTAGTTCTTTCGGCAGAACGAGCAACTGGCGTTGCGATTTTTGCCGGCATTGCCGGTGGGCTGCTTGCGTCCGCCCCCAGAGCCGGTATTATTGGTCGCCATGCAGTCTCCTTTAACAAGTCCGAGAGGGAATTCGCCTTCGGACGGGAACGGCCATTGGAGGTCGGCTTGCCTCCCGAAAGAAGGCAAGTCGGCGCGTAATCAAACGTAACGGATTTTACGCCTCGCTTGGCAGCCCTACAATAGGGGCGGCCCCAGAATAGGGGATGGGAACCTCACGAGGTTGTCCGATCTTCCGGCGGCGGAGTCATCTTAGGGGGGGGAGCGTTCTCTAACCCCACCTCACGACGCAAGTCGCCTGCAAGAACTTCGCGCAGACGTTGAAACTCTTCATCGCTCAACTCGCCGCGTGCATGCATCGCTCGATATTGCGACAGTTGATCGTTCGCTTGAAATTGGCCTCGGCGTTGGATCTCCATCCAGCGGCGTACAACTCCGATGACGACCGCTCCAGTCAGGAGAGCCAACACCAGCAACGCTGAGGTCAGTAGCAACTGACCGTCTAGGAGATTCATCGCACGATCCAAAAGAATGAAGGTTGAGTCGTCACGCCTGCCGGGCTGGCTGTATTATATCGCCCGCGCGGCAAAGGCGATGACAAACTTTTGGCTAAAGAATCGCTGACTACCAACCGGCTCCGATACGACTGGCACATTCTACCTAGGTCGTGTGATCCCCCTTGGCCGATCGATGCAGCGAAGGAGTAAGGGGGAGATCACCGCTGGACCGATCCAAGAATATATTTTGCCACATCCGTGAGATTTTCAGCGGTGAGCTTGCTAAGCTAGAGCGATGCGGGTACGTCGAGGCGGAGGAGGCGGGCATGGATTACGGGGAATGGAGCCAAGTGCCGCGTCGCATTGCCTTGTTGCGTTACCTGCGGCGGGATCTGATTCAGGGACGGCCCTTGCAGGTCGCGACTGCTTCGGGCCAACTGATGCTGAAGCGGGACGAGGCGGTCCTTTCAACTCTCCCACGTTTGATTGCTGAAACCAACGAGCTTTTGCATCTTTCCTCCTTGATGGGTCAGGCCGCCTGTCGTCTGCTGGCGGCTCGCCCCGCTGCCGTTGTCTTTTCCTTGGCCGATCTGGCCGACGAACCTGCCTATGCTTGCTTCGATCATCTGCTGTTTCGCTGGCTGGCCTGGCGGGTGTCTCGGCCTTTGCGGCTGGATCTGGAGTCCTCGACCAAGCCGAGGGGACACTTACGTCTGACCGAGCTACCCGGGCCGGTACGGTTGCGTCTTCGCGGTGCAACCTGGACTGTAATCGAACCGGGAGAGTGCGATCCATCTCAAGTGCAACGCTGGCTGACACGAATGGTTGTGTTCGTCTGCACGGGCAATACCTGTCGCAGCCCTTTGGCGGAACTCTTTTGCAAGCACCATCTAGCCCAGCGGCTGGGCTGTTCGATCGAGCAACTGCCCGCCCATGGTTGGATCGTTGCCTCGGCTGGTGTGGCTGCTAATCCCGGTTCACCGGCCTCGCCCTACGCTCAGGCGGCTGCTCGCCAACATGGCCTGTCGTTGGAGAGCCACCGTTCCCGCCCTGTGCAGTTTCTGGCCAATCAACCGGTCGATCTCATGGTGGCTATGACGGCTCGGCATCGCCAAGCTTTGCGTGGGGAGTGGCCACAATCTTCGGTGAGGATGTTGCACGCTTCGGGGCGAGATATTGCCGATCCGTATGGCGGGTCGGAGGAGGTTTATGTGGCTTGTGCGGCACAGGTCGAGCAGCAGGTGCGGTTGCTGGTGGAAGAATTGCTGCGAAGCGAAGCCTCGACGGGATTTAGCGGATTGGAGTGATCGCCTCAGGCGGAATTAGGGGGGAAGGAATCGAGGCAATTCCTCTTGCGGGAAAGGCGTCGAACACGCATTATGAATCAAGCGTGTAGTAAACCTCTGCAGTGTTGTGATTCCATGGATTCGGATTCAGGAGTGGATGGTATGACCACTGAGCGAACTCTCTCCCACGCTATGGTTTCGCCTAACGACACAACCGATGCCTACGATCGGCTCCTCTCCCAAGAGGACTCCTTAAACGGGAACGACACGGCCCCCCCAACCGATCCTGGCCACGCCTACGATGAGGCGCTTGAGGATTGACAGCAAGGCTCTGGATTGTGATTGACCCCTTGCTCGCGCGGCAGGTTCTGTTTGCCCCTTGCTCGCGCGGCTAGGGTTCGGCGGCTAACAACTGACAGCTTCCCTCACCGGTGCGGATCTCTCGCCAATTGACCTGCAAGTCGATTCCTTCTAGCTTGGCTAATTCGATGGTGTCGATCAACAGCGTTTCGCCGTCTAAGCTCAGACCTGGCTCGTTGGCGATCATCTCGGTTATCATGTGCATTAACACGCCACGAAAGAGGCTGGCATTGAGTCCTGACAGATGAATCGAAATTACCCGGGCCTGGATCATTCGGCCGCACGGTTCCAGGTGCCAGAGCGTCTCGAAAGGGATCTTCAAGCCAAACGGTGTAGGATATTGGCCGGAAAGGACCAATCCTTCGGGGCGGAGTTTGAGGGTCAGGTGTTCAATCTCCTCCGCACGGCGGGCGATCTCGGCCACCACGGGAGCCAAGTCCGCCTCCGTCAGTTCCAGGAGTAGTGAGTGAATTTTCATGGTGGTCCCTGTCGGCCGGCTTGGTCCAGGCGATGGGGAACGAATACCAGATTACCCCGCCGTTGACCAGTTCGACTCGCTCGACCGGACCGCACGGCTTCAAAACAAACGGCGTACCAGCCTCGCTGGCCACGATACTAGCCTGAGCGAGGGTGGTGTTTCCCCCTAGGGCGTAGAGATCCAGTGCCCTGTCGGCCAAACCGACAACGCGGCCGAACACCTGCCCGCCACGCTGAGCCACTTCGCTGAGATACGCTGTCGCGCGAATCTCTAGGGCTACCTCGCCGGGGCTGCCGATCGTGTCCAGCCGCAACTCGTTACGTGGCCGCAACAGCGCGGTGAGGTCACAGACCGGACCAGGCGGCAGCGGGATGCCGTTTAGCGTCGCGGGAGCTTCGGCGGCGTCGGGTCGAAGCAGCCAAACGCGTTCGTGCGCGTCGAGATTGCTGGGAAGCCCAAAACGCCGAGAAAAGGTCACAAGGCCCGACTCAGCGATCCGGCCAGGTAAAGTAATTGTGCCCGTGGCCGTTGCCGAGTGCCACTGCCAGGGACCACGCAAGCGAATACGATGCGGATACATGTTTAATGACGATCACATGAACTGCTTTAAAACCATGCTCGATCGATTGGCCCCAAGGTGGGCGGGCGGCTGACGTTTTCGCCTTTGGGCTTCTTCTTCCTCCACTCCTCGCCTGAAGCAGCGGCACCGAGCGATTTGATGCCTCGACCCCCGATCGATGCCGTCGGCCTGTTCTGGCTTGGAGGCACAAGGGGCGATTATGGCGGGATCGACAGTCATTCTACCTAATAGACACGATTTTGCCTTCCCCCCGAAAGACACGAGTCTCAGCGGCAGCCTGACGGCCCGTGTTAGACGATCCATCCGACCCGATCCTGATGGACCTGATGGACCTAGCACGCCAACGACTGCCAACTCCCTCTCCACTCAGGCCGAGAAACCATTGTAGGTGGTTCTTTCGGCAGGTGAGCAATCCCGAACTGTGAGAAGATGATACCCGATTTCTCAGCCATAAGGAATCGTTATCTTGGGAAGGACGATTCGAGCTATATTGTCTCTTGACTCGCCGAGCCTGGCCAGAAATCCTCTGCTTCCGCCCAGATCAAGCTCATCGCTGACCTGCAACGCCGGCGATCCGGTCTATTCGTGGACGGGCGATGTGGTGTAGAATAACAAGAGGCGGCATTTACGACGACTGTTGAGGTGCAGTGCAAGGCCATGTTTGGCGATCATCCTGACACGGAAAATCTACTCAACCTGGCACGCGCTGGGCAGGAGGAAGCCGTCGATCGGTTGCTCGACGTCCACCGCGAACCGTTGCGTCGCCTCATCGGTATGCGACTAGATCCTGCCCTGGCCGCTCGCCTGGATGCCTCGGATATCGTCCAAGAGGTCTTGCTGGAAGCCCACAAACGCCTAGCTGAGTATTTGCGTGATCCCAGCATGCCGTTTCGCCTGTGGTTGCGTCATCTGGCTCAGGATCATGTTATTGATGCCCATCGTCGCCATCGTCAGGCCCAGCGACGTAGTTTGGATCGCGAACAGCCGCTCGTTCCTGCTGTGTTGGCCGATCACTCCTCGATGGAATTAGCCGGTCAGTTGCTCGACAACGACCGTACCCCAGCGTCGGAGGCCATCCAACGGGAATTGCAACGCCGACTTGATTTGGCGATTGCCGACCTGGACGAAGACGACCGCGAGATCATTCTGATGCGGCACCGCGAGCAGCTCTCCAATCAAGAGACGGCCCAGGCACTGGGTTTGAGCGAGGCAGCCGCCTCGATGCGCTACCTGCGGGCCATTCGTCGGCTGCGTTCGACGCTGCTGCCGCAAAGCGACACAGGAGGTGGCTGATGAGCCTCTCGGCCCTGAATCGTGATGAGATTCTCGCCCGCTTGCTCAGCGAGTTGACCGAACAACATCGGCGCGGCCTCTCGCCCGACTGGAAACGTGTCGCAGCCGATTACCCCGAACTGGTGAGCGAATTACGTGAGTTGTGGGGAGCTGCTCAAGTCGCCGAGGAGTTCACTCGGCCTCGACCGTTGCGTTCGCCTCGCGCGACGTTGCGCTCGAGCTTGCCATCATCTGCCAGTCTACAGAACGAACCGCCGATGAAAGAATTCGGCGATTTTGAACTGCTGGAGAAGATCGGTCAGGGCGGCATGGGCGTGGTCTACAAGGCTCGACAAAAGAGCCTGGGACGCATCGTGGCCCTGAAGATGATTTTGCGTGGCCAACATGCCACCCCGGCCGATTTGGCGCGTTTTCAGATCGAAGCGCAAGCAGCGGCCCATCTGGAGCATCCCAACATTGTGCCGGTGTATGCGGCCGGTCAGCACGATGGGCAGGCGTACTTCAGCATGCGGCTGGTCGAGGGCGAGACACTGGCTGCTCACCTGGCCCGTGGCCCGATGCGTCCGCGCGATGCGGCGGCTCTGCTGGCGGAGATCGCCCGAGCAGTACATTTCGCCCATGTGCGCGGCATCCTGCATCGCGATCTCAAACCCTCGAACATCCTGCTCGACGGGCAGGGCCGACCGCACATCACCGATTTCGGCCTGGCCAAGCGTACCAGCACCCAAGCTGAGGATGGCCAGGGCGCGTCGCTGACCCAGAGCGGCAACCTGGTAGGCACGCCCGCCTACATCGCCCCGGAGATGGTTTCCAACCGTCGTGGTCAGCCAAGTGCGGCTAGCGATATTTATTCATTAGGCGTGATTCTCTACGAGATGATTACCGGCCGGCCGCCGTTCCAGGCCCCGACGCCGGTGGACACGCTCTTGCTAGTGCTCGATCAGGACCCGGTGCGGCCCGGCGCGCTCAATCCCAAGGTCGATGCCGATCTGGAACTCATCTGCCTGAAGTGCATTCAGAAGGAACCCGAACTACGCTACGCCGACGCCGACGCCCTGGCGGCCGACCTGGAGGCGTACCTGCACGGCGAACCGCCCTCGGTGCGGCGGACGCGGCTGGTGGACCTGGGCGGCTTCTTCAGCCGCATGTTCCGCGAGACACACCACGCCGTCGTGCTGGAGAACTGGGGTCTGTTGTGGATGTGTCACGCGCTCAAGATCTTCTTGCAGTGCGTCGTCACCACTGCGATGGCCTGGAACGGCGTCGACAATCCGCTGTGGTACCTGGGGTTGTGGGGCGGCGGGCTGATCGCCTGGGGCTTCATCTTCTGGAACCTGCGCAAACAGGCCGGCCCGGTGCTGTTCATCGAGCGGCAGGTGGCCCACGTCTGGGCGGGGGCCATTCTGGCGACCATCGGTGTATTCGTGCTGGAGATGCTCTTGCGCGTCCATGTGTTGCAGCTGGCACCTATGCTTGCCATCATCGCGGGCATGACCTTCGTCGCCAAGGCGGGCATGCTCAGCGGCCAACTGTATCTGGCCGCCGTCGCCGAGTTTGTGACGTTCCTGTTCATGGCGCTGTTCCCGGATTATGGCATCCTGCTGTTTGGCACGGTGACGGCCATCTGCTTCCTGGTGCCGGGCTACAAGTACCACCTGCAGCGGCTGCAGTCGCTGGCCCGCCAGAAGGAGCGCGAGATCCAACGCTAGACCGGCTCGACGACATAAGCAGCGTGCAGTGATAGCCAACCCCTGCTCTTGGCTAGAGGCCAATCCAAGGCTCAAGTCCCCGAGGCATCTGGAATGATCCTCTAGGAAATGATCCTTTGGGATTGGGACGAACACCAAGGACGCTACTGCTGGCAATTGCAGGAATGGCTCGGTTGGGGGGCCTACGGGTTCTTCCGGAGGGCCGATGGGCGTAACCGGCCGTCAGCGCGACAAGGGGCGGAGGTGGAAAATTCCGTGCTTGCCCCGACAATAGCCGCATGAAACCGACTCGTGAACACCTGCTGGCACTGTGGCAAGCTGTCCTGGCTGCGGCCGATCCCTTCACCCGGACACGGGAAGCGGCTGCACACCTGCAAGCGACGGCCGGAAGAGTTCTGATTGTTGGGGGCGGCAAAGCGGGAGCGGCTATGGCGGCCGGTGTCGAGGCAGCTTTGGGAACGCAGGCAGTCGGCTTTGTCAATGTGCCCGCTGGTTCGGTGCCGCCGCAACCGTTGAAATCGATCCGCTTGGTGGAGGCACGACCGGCAGGTAGCAATCACCCTACCGAGGCAGGCGTGGCCGGCGTCGAGCAGATGCTGGCCTTGGTGGAGCAAGCCCAACCGGGCGACCATGGACTATGCTTGCTGTCCGGGGGCGGCTCGGCTCTGTTGCCCGCGCCGGCGGCCGGTCTGTCGCTGGCGGACAAACAAGCCGTGACCCGGCAGCTGCATGCCAGCGGCGCGACCATCAACGAGATGAACTGCGTGCGCAAGCATCTGTCACGCATCAAAGGTGGTCGCCTGGCTGAGGCGTTTGCCCGCAGAGGTTGCCCACTGACCGCGTTGATCCTCTCGGATGTGGTCGGCGATCCGCTCGATGTCATCGCCAGTGGCCCGACCGCGCCCGACCCTACTACCTGCGCCGACGCCTTGGCGGTGCTAGATCGTTACAGCATCGACGCCCCCGCCATTCGCCGCTATTTGCTACAAGGTCACGAAACGCCCAAGAGCCTGCCGCCTAGCATCCACAACGAGATCATCGGCAACAATGCCCGGTCGTTGGCAGCTGCCGCCCAACAGGCAAGCGCCCTGGGGTATACAGTAGTCAATCTCGGCTCGTTCATCGAGGGCGAAGCCCGCCACGTTGCCGCGGTGTTAGCGGGTGTAGTGCGAAGCATCCTGCGTGAGGGGGTGCCAGCCCGTGTGCCGGTGTGTCTGTTGGCGGGGGGCGAAACTACGGTGACGCTCTCTGCCAATCCAGGCAAGGGCGGACGCAACCAGGAGTTAGCGTTGGCGGCTTTGCTGCGGTTAGCTGGCCAGCCTAACGTGCTCTGGCTGAGTGCCGGCACCGATGGCGAAGACGGCCCGACCGACGCCGCCGGTGCCATTTTCGACGAGACAACTGCTGTGCAAGGCGCAGCGGAGGCTCTGGCACGACACGATGCGTACCGGTTCTGGGAGCGAGTCGGCGGTCTATTCAAGACCGGCCTGACCGGCACCAATGTGATGGATGTGAACGTCATTTTGCTGGGATGAGAAGGATTTGCTCATGTTCACCGGTCTTGTCGAGACACTGGCTCCTGTCGTGGCAGTGCGGTCCATCGCGGCCGCAGCGCGGCTAGTGGTAGAGTCGGCGGCGTTAGCGGCGCAGTTAAGCGTAGGCGAAAGCGTGGCGGTCAATGGCTGCTGCTTGACCGTGGTGCAGATCGAGGGAGATCGCTTTCACTTCGAGGCTGGACCCGAAACCTTGTGTCGGACCAATCTCGGCCAATTGCGAGCCGGCGACCGAGTGAATCTCGAACGGGCCCTGGCCCTGGGAGCGCGTCTGGGCGGTCATCTCGTCTCGGGACACGTCGATGGCACCGGAACCATCACGGCCAAGCGTACCGAGGGCGACTGGGTGTTCATGGCGTTTAGCTGTGAGGAACGGCTAACAGCCCAAATGGTGCCCAAAGGATCGATTTGTGTGGATGGCATCAGTCTGACCGTAGTAAAGGTCGAGCATGCGGGGTTCGATGTCATGCTCATCCCTCATACCTTGGCCGTCACTACCTTGGGCTTCAAGGAAGTCGGAGCGGTTGTTAATCTAGAAACGGACATGCTTGCCAAGTATGTCTTCAAGGCTCTGGAGCATTTCCAAGGGCATCTACAAAGCCGGCAGTCAACCTAGAGACGCGATGGCGCAACAACGACAAACTCTGAACTACCTGCGCACCCTTTTCGAGGAGCGTGGGATCCAGCCGAAAAACAAACTCGGCCAGAATTTTCTCATCGACCTCAACCTCATCGACCTAGTGGTCCGCACGGCAGAGATCACCTCCGATGATCTCGTGCTGGAGGTGGGTAGCGGCACCGGTAGCCTGACAATGCGGTTGGTAGAACTGGCCGGCGCGGTGGTTAGTGTTGAATTGGACACGGCGTTCGCGCACTTGATGACCGACCTACTGGAGACGCACTTTCTGATTCACGAAGGGTTAAACAAGACCCAGGGCGCGGGACGCGACCGCGTGCGGTTTTTCCACGCTGACGCCCTAGCCAGCAAAAATCGGATGAATCCAGACGTGATGGCTGCCTTGTACGAACTAAACGCACATACCAAACAAGTGAAATTGGTAGCTAATCTGCCGTATGCCGTTTCCGTACCAATCATCACTAATCTCCTACTCTCGGACTTGCCCGTCGAACGCATGGTAGTAATGGTGCAGTGGGAATTGGCCGAACGCATGCTGGCCACACCCGGAGAAAAGGCCTACGCCTCGCTAGCGGTGCTGGTGCAATCGTTGGCCAACGTCTCGCTGGTACGCAAGGTGCCCCCTAGCGTCTTCTATCCGCGGCCGCAGGTGGATTCGGCCATCGTGCTGATTCGGCCGGATGCGTCGAAACGGGAGCACGTGGGAGATCCGTTAGCTTTGCGAGCATTTTTGCGTGATTTATATGTGCACCGGAGGAAAAATCTGCGGGTCGCGCTTTCGAGCCTCCCCTCGGGGCGACTGCCCAAAGCCGAGGTCGATGCCCGACTAATGGCTCTGGGGATCGACGGCAATGCCCGTGCCGAATCGCTAGATCTGGAGCAGCACTTGCGTCTGTGCCGGGTATTCGGTCCGACGCCGGGAACCGCTCAGGAGGCGAGCGACGAAACCCGCGACGCTGATGATGAAGCGGAACGTGACCGGCTTGACTGACCGCTTGAGTGCCCTCCCGGGGCCATCTATACTAACAACGTGTTTTGGCCATTCCCTTGATCCAGGATCGAGCATCTGCATGGACGAGTTGCACCACGAGTGCGGCATTGCCGCGATTTACCACCTGCCCCACCAGGGAACGTCGCGGCTGGCTCCCAAGTCGGGGGCGGAACAAACCTCGCGACTCTTGCCCCGCATGCTGCTAGATCTGCAGAATCGCGGCCAACTCGCCGCCGGCATGGCTAGCTACAATCCAGCCCGAACCAAGTTACTCGACACCTACAAGCAGATCGGCACAGTCATCGAGGCTTTCCGCTCCAATCACTCCGAGAAGTTTGAAAGCATCATGAATGAGTATGCGGGACGTGCCGCCATCGGTCACACACGCTATGCCACTTGTGGAGCCAACGACCGTAGTTATGCTCAGCCATTCGAGCGTTACCACGGCTGTAAATGGAAATGGTTCGCCTTCGCGTTCAATGGCCAACTAGCCAACTTTGCCACTCTGCGCGATCAGCTACTCACGCAGACCGATTACCACCTCATCCGCAACACCGATACCGAAATCATCCAACACTACCTGAGCCACGAGCTGAGCCAGGCCGGTGACTCGCGCCCCGATCTGGTCGAAGTGTTTAGTCGTCTGGCTACAAAATTCGATGGGGCCTACAACATCGTCTTTCTTAACGCTATGGGCGATCTGGTAGTGCTTCGCGATCCGACAGGGTTTCGTCCCTTGTGCATCGCACAGGAGGGGCCGCTGTTCGCTGCCGCTAGTGAGAGCGTGGCCCTGCTGAATCTGGGCTTCAAAGAGACACGTTCGCTGGAACCCGGCGAGATGGTGCTGATTCAGGATGGCGTGCTCCGGCATGCACGCTTTGCACCGCGACACACGCCCGCGCATTGCTTTTTTGAGTGGATCTACTTCGCCAATGTGGCCAGTGTTCTCGATGGACAGGCCGTGTATACCTCGCGGGCTGGGCTAGGACGCGAGTTAGCCCGTCAGGAACGCGAACTAGGCCGCGTCCCTCTCGATCGCGACACTATTGTGGTGCCGGTGCCCGACACAGGCAAGGCAGCCGCCGACGCCATGGCCTACGAGTTAGGGTTGCCCAGCGTTGAAGGGCTCATCCGCAATCGTTATGTGGGCCGCACCTTCATCGAAAATCAAAACCGAGCAGACCGAGTGCAACTAAAATACACGCCGCTACGCGAGGTGTTGGAGGGGCGACGGGTGCTGCTAGTAGAGGATACGATCGTCCGTAGCACGACGATGAAGGGGTTGCTCAGCGATTTACGCACACGCGGCGGAGCGCGGGAGATCCATGTCCGCGTCGCTTGCCCGCCCATCCTCGCACCGTGCTTCTATGGCATTGATATGTCTACCCTCAAAGAACTCTTCGCCCCGCGTTTTATGAAAGGGCTTCGCATCACCTCGGCCGAACAGGATGCCATGGCCGCTGAACTAGGCTGCGATAGCCTGTTTTACCTGCCGTTGGAGGCCATCGCCCGCAGCATCGGAATGCCCGAAACCCACCTGTGCCGTGGCTGCCTGACAGGTCAGTATCCCACGCCCACCGGTCAGGAGTTGTATGAACTGACGCTACGAGGCGGCAGTAGCACCCGCGCTTACGAGTTGGCCGCCACCCCGAAGCTATGAGCCTTGCGGGCTAGCCAGCGGTGCCCCTCTTGACCCTCGGACTGCAAACGATTGAATAGCCCAATTCATCGTTTCTTCTTCCAATCCTCAAGGGGGGCGACATGGCAGACGCCGCCGCACGACGATTCGTCAATCAGCTGGTCGATGGCGACAGCATCGAAGAAGTGTATCTGGTGGCCGAAAAACAGTTGCGGGCCAATCGGCAAGGCAACCTATTTTTACAACTGGAGTTGCGTGACCGCACCGGGGTGATCGGAGCGCGGCTATGGAACGCCGGCGAGCAACTGTTTCGCTCGTTCGAGCCGGGCGACTTCGTCTTGGTCAAGGGCAAAGTGCAACTCTTCCAGGGTGCTTTGCAGATGATCCTCACCCATGTCAGCCGCGTTGCGGACGATCAAACCTCCTTGGCCGATTTTTTGCCCCACACCACCAAAGACGTCGGCAAGCTCGCTGATCGCCTCAAAGCCCTCTTGCGTAAGGTATCCAACCCACATCTGGGGGCTTTGGCCGATTGCTTCCTGGCCGACGACGACGTGATGCGTGGCTTCTGCCGAGCACCGGCCGGGGTCCGCAATCATCATGCCTACATAGGCGGACTATTAGAACATGTCGTCAACATGCTGGAGGTCGCCGATCGCATCGCTCCATGTTATCCCGAGGTTGACCGCGACCTGCTGTTTCTTGGCGTTTTTTTGCATGACATCGGCAAGGTCCGCGAATTGGTTTACGATCGCTCCTTCGGTTATAGCGATGAGGGGCAATTGGTTGGCCATCTGGCTATTGGAGTAGAAATGTTGAATGAACAAGTCAGACGAGTACCCGATCTAACTGGCGAGCCGTTTCCGAGTGAATTGTTGTTGCGTTTAAAGCACTTGATCTTATCGCATCATGGTACGTATGAATTTGGCAGCCCACGCCTGCCGATGACTCCCGAGGCGGTGGCGTTGCACTTTATCGACAACCTCGATGCCAAGGTTCACACCGTCACCCGTGACATCGCCGAGGATGCCGGCTCCGGCAATTGGACGCCGTTTAGTCCGTCGTTAGATCGCAAGCTCTTCAAAGGCAGCGGCAAAGCGGCCCTGGGCAACGAATAAGCTGCTCTATACCAAACTACGGTGGTAGGTGAACTGATACCATACCCCGCACCACTGGGCACTCAGGGAGTCTCATGAACGCCAAACCTAAGATTCTCTTCGTTTGTGTCGAAAATGCCAATCGCAGCCAGATGGCCGAGGCCTTTGCCCGCCTGCACGGGGGGGAGCGGGTCGAAGCCTACAGTGCCGGCTCGAGGCCGTCGGGTGTCGTGAATCCACGGGCGATTGAGTTTATGAAAGAGCTTGGCTATGATTTATCCACTCATCAGTCCAAATCTCTGGATGACTTCAAAGGTCAGGAAATCGACGTGGCGGTGACGATGGGCTGCGGCGATACTTGCCCGCAGGTGTTGGCCAAACGCCACGAGCAATGGCAGATTCCCGACCCCAAAGAGATGCCACCTGAGCAATATCGCCAGGTACGCGGCCTGATCGAGAACAAGGTCAAAGAATTATTGATTGAGATCGGGATTGATGTTGTTTAGATATGATTGCTTAACCTGAATCTTAGAGATGCAACCACAGGCTTTAGCTCACAATAAAATGCTCACTAGTGCATCTGGTCAATAAAAGCACGCACGGCAGACCAAAACTCCGGCGTGTCTGGGTGACGGTGCGGCCAACCCTCCAGACGCATAAAACGTTTCGGCTCGGCGGCGGCCGCGAACAGCCGTTCGCCGTGGGAGTAAGGAACCAGACTATCGGCGGTGCCGTGGACCACCAGTACCGGCGCGCGGACCTGTGGGATCTTCTCAAGGTTGCGGTATTGGTTGCTCACCAGCCAGCGGGCCGGCAACCATGGAAACTTCAACTGGGCCATATCGGGAAACGAAGTGAAGGTTGCTAGCGTGATCAGGCAGCGATGCTCGCGCCGCGTCGCCTGGTCAATGGCCATCGACCCACCTAACGACTCCCCCACCAGAACGATGGCGGCTTGTGGTACGCCTTCGTTTACCAGCCAATCGTAGGCCGCATCCTGGGCGGCATAACAAGCTGCCTCGCTGAGCGGTCCTGGACTGCGGCCATAGGTGGGATAGTCGTAGCACAGCACAGCGCGACCAGTCACGTCGCGCCATAGTTTCATGGTCGTTTCCATCGTGGCAAGGTTGCGGCCGTTGCCGTGGGCGAGCAGCACTGCACCTTGCTGGGGCTGCCAGGCTTCAGGGGTGGTCAGACGCGCCAGAACATACGAGCCACCCGGCAAGGGCAGGGTGATTTCGCGAAAACGCTCCTGCTGGTCCGGCTCTTTCCAGGCCGTATTTAACCAGGCTCCCGGATACAGCAGGCGGTTCTCCAGCCACAGCAGCATAACGAGAATCCCAAGATAAATGGCCAGCAGACCAAGCAAGATTCGGGCAACGCGTCGGGTAGACTGGACGCCCAAAAGTTCCATCACGCCGTAGCCGGAGACGTGCCCGGGCATTTTCCGACATCGGGGTTGTGCGGCACGGGACGCGACCAGGCCAGCAACCCCAGTAGCCCCAGTCCTGCCAGCAGCACGCCGCTGTCGCCCCACCACACATACAGCGAGCCACGCTCATCGAGCGGAACGCGGCCGACTACGACGCCCGGCTGGACACGATACGAAGGCCAGCGAGAGATCGGCAACGCCCTGGCTGGTTCGGTCACCCGCCAGAGGGCAAAATCGCCCTGCATCTCGCGTTCGCTATACAGGACACGGCCGTTGCTATCGATGATGGCTGAGATACCCATGTTAACAGCCCGGACGATGGAGCGGCGGCATTCGACGGCACGGAAGCGCGAAACAGCCAAATGCTGATCGTGGCCAAAAGTGCCGCGCCACCAACCATCGTTGCTGATGTTAACGAGGAAATGAACGGGATCAGGCCCATGAAGATATTCACGAGCGATAAGCGGCACGCTATCTTCATAGCAAATAAGCGTCCCAAATGTCCATTGATCAGTTAAATGAAAACGACGAAAGCTGCGTCCCGGTGCGATGCCGTAGTGTTGGCTGTTGGGTCCTAGCCCAGCTAGGCTGCCTAGCGAGCCGCCAAAGGGCACATATTCGCCGAACGGCACCCGATGCACCTTGTCGTAGCGACCCTGGTAGCCGTCTGCCGGTCGGATGAACACGGCCGAATTGAAGAGGCGGGTGACACCAGGGTCGTCGATTTCTAAGACATTGACCCCCAGCAGATGGGGCACAGGATAGCGTTTGAGCAGTGCGCGAGTGAGGTCGCGGGCGTCGATGTTGGGCTCGCCGGGCCGATGCTCCTGCCAAATGCCGGGGTTGGAGGTTTCCGGCCAGACGATCAGATCTGGTTGGGTGGCAATAGCGCGGTTGCACAACTCGATGTAGAGCTTGGTTTGGATGTCGGCGGCATGGCCGCCCTCGAAATAGGCCTGGTCGCGTAGTTCCTGGACAGTGCTACCTTGCAACAGGGCAACACGCGGACCGTTTCGCATGGTCTCGCGTCGCAGTTGCCACACCCCATAACTCAGGGTGGCCAAAACAACTAAGCCGACTAACCACGCCTGCAACAGCAAACGCATGCGGGGTTGCACCGGCGGCGAGGGCAACGGCTGGTTTGGAAAGACGATCTCGATGAGTAGGGCATTGACCAACGCTAGCACGAACGACACCCCGTAGGCTCCGAACAGGTCGGCAATCTGGATCATCTCCAGCACGTCGTGCTGCGAGTGCCCCAGCAGATACCAAGCGAAGCCACCAGGCCAATCGTGTTGGTGGTGCCCTAGGAGCAGCGAGACCACACCGCCCATCACATTGCCGCGCACCCACTCCAGACACACAAGCACGAGGGGGAAGGTGAGGACCAGCGGCCAGCCAGCCTGATCCAGCCGACGCAGGACAGCCAGGAGTAGCGGGACATACAGCGAGCCATACAACGCCAGCGTGATCCAGGCCAGCGTCATGAACCAGTTGGAGACGCTCAACCACCAGAGCACCAAGAAGTAAAACGGGAGACTGCCCAGCCAGGCGGCTAGATATAGACGCGGACCACGCGGAACGCGGATGAGCAGACCAAAGGGCACCCAGCCAACCCAGCCTAGCCAGTTCCAGGCAAGCGGCAGATGCGAGGCACTAAGCAACAACGACGAGGCCAACGAGGCCAACAGCAGCCACCAGAAGCAGGGTCGCGCGGGGGTCATCCGGCCTCCAGCAAATGCGTGGGTACTGGCGTACCAGCCGCCAGCCGCACGGTGCCGGCCGGCAGTTCCAGCAAAGCATTAGCGGGCAACAAGCAACTCAGCGAGGCGGATCCCTGAAACGGCACAGGGGCTACGCGTTCGCTTTCGACGCGGGCCGGGTGATACGTCGGCCGATCCGATTCGTGAACGAAATCCCTAGCCAGCGGAAGTGGCCGACACGGCAAATCCAACTCTGTGAAACCGGCCAGTTTGCGGATGGCAGGTCGAAGCAATAACTCGAAGCACACGAAGGAGCTAACCGGGTTGCCCGGCAGTCCAAAGACCAGCTTGCGATTATGCGTGCCAAAGAGCAACGGTTTACCTGGTTTCATAGCAATCTGATGAAAATGCGTGACGACCTGCAGCGAGGTTAGTGCCTCGGGCACCAGATCCCGCTTGCCTGCCGAGACGCCGCCCGTCACCAGCACCATCGACGCTGTCTGTAATGCTTCGGCGATCAGCGGCCGCAGACTTTCCAACGAATCCCGTCCGATGCCCAAGTAGAAGGGCATGCCACCGGCGCGATGGATCAAAGCCATGAGCATTGGAGCATTTGAATTGCGCAATTGTCCATCGCGCGGCAGATGGGGCGGCTCGACTAATTCATCCCCCGTGGCAATGACGGCAACGCGTGGCGGCGAAATCAATCGCACGGCCGTTTTGCCCACTGCGGCCAGCACGCCGACGGCCTGGGGGGTCAGGACGGTGCCGACGGGCAGGACTTCTTGGCCCACGGCGTATTCGCTGCCACGGCGCAAGACGAATCGCTCGGGCATCGGGGTGACATGCAGCGTCAGGCGGTCGCCGTGTAGAGTCGTCTGCTCGTGCGGAACGACGCAGTCGCTACCCTGTGGCAGTGGGGCCCCGGTCATCACCCGCGTGGCCTGGCCTACCCCCAGTGGCCGTGTGGGCGTCTGTCCCGCAGCTACTTCCTCGATCACGATCCGTTCGCCGCTGTCGGCACAGCGCACGGCGTAGCCATCCATGAGCGCCTTGTCAAAAGGCGGCATGTCCAAGTCGCTGAGAATGCTTTCGCCTAGAACGTGGCCAAACGCGGCTGTGGAAACTGGGGTCAGTTCGGGAGTCAGTGGGTGAGCGTGTTGAAGTATCACCCGCCGCGCTTCACGCACTTCGAGCATTATTCGTCGTGCTCCGCTAGCCAGCGTTCGGCATCCAAGGCCGCCTGACAGCCGGTCCCTGCTGCCGTCACCGCTTGCCGGTAGTAGCTATCGGCCACATCGCCCGCGGCAAACACGCCCGCCACGCTGGTGTGGGTGCGGAACGGCACCGTCCACTTCAGATAGCCGTCGGGGTGCATCTCCAGTTGCCCTTTGAGGAAGTCGGTGTTGGGAGTATGACCGATCCCCAAAAACATGCCGGCAACTTGAAGGGTTTCCTTGGTGCTGTCGACCGTGCTGGCCAGCCGAAGGCCGGTTACGCCCTCCTGGTCGGTGCCCAAGACTTCTTCGACCACTCGGTTCCATTTGATCTCGATTTTAGGATTTTTCAAGGCACGCTCGGCCATGATTTTGCTCGCGCGAAGCTGATCACGCCTGTGGATCAAATACACCTTGGTTGCAAACTTGCTCAAGTAGGTGGCTTCTTCTACTGCCGAGTCACCCCCTCCCACCACGGCCAGGTCCCGATTGCGGAAACGCGGCAAAGCCCCATCGCAAACCGCACATCCGGAGACGCCATTGTTCTTGAAACGTTCTTCACTCGGTAGACCCAGGTAGTTAGCTCGCGCACCGGTGGCAATGATCACTGCTTTGGCTTGCACCGTTTTGCCATCGCGGCTGTACAGCGTGAAGGGGCGTTTGGAAAAGTCCACCTGAATGATGTCATCGCTGATGATCCGGGTGCCGAAGTTCTCGGCCTGCTGACGCATCCATTGCATCATTTCCGGGCCAGTCGCCGCTCGTTTTCCGTGATGAGCGCGTTTGCCCTCGTAAAGATGCGCCAACTCGGCATAGCGTTCCGGGGTCAAGGCACTCTTGCTAAAGGCGGCCAGGGCCTCGTTGTCAGCGAAAGGCCAAGTGGGGAAGTTTTCGACCTCGGTTGTGAGGTTCAGTTGCCCCAGTGGCAACGTGCCGTTGATGCGGTTGGGTTCGTGATGGGGGTGGCCTTCAAAAACCAGAGGAGTGAGATTGGCCCGAGCAGCGTAGATGGCAGCCGTCCATCCGGCAGGACCCGAACCGATAATCACCACCGTCTCGACACTCATGGAAAACCGTCCTTCGCAGAGTATGTCCGCACGGGCCAGCGGAGGATGCGTTTATTTTAGGCCGATGCTCCGATGGGTCAACGTGGCCACTTTCGGTCCTCACTAGCAGGGGCAGGTTCCGAAACATCCGCAGGTCAGGGCACCGCGAGTAATAACTGTACGGGGGAAAGCGTGCCGGCTGCGTTTGTCTCCGCCCGGCTTGTCACGGTTATTGCTTGTCTCTTATCGCTTGTCTCTGCAGCAGACATGTCTAGCATAACCAAAGATCCTTCACGCTCGACTAGCTCCCTATTGAGGTTGCCATGCTTCATTCGCGCCGTGCCTTCTTGACCTACCTGGGCGTGGGAAGCTACGCCGCTCTCGTCGCCCGAGCCTGGCCTACCGCTGCGGCAGACTTTCCCCTCAAGCGTCGGCGCGGCACCCCACCGGCTTTCTTTGAACCGATCGCTCCCAGTTCGGCTGACGAGGTCGTGGTCCCCAAAGGCTACACCGTCGAGGTGGTGATCAAGTGGGGCGATCCGCTGCGAAGCAAAGCCCCGGATGGCTCCGCCGAAACCTTCGGCTTCAACAACGACTTTATCGCTGCCTTTCCGCTGGATGCTCTCAGCGGGGGCCACAAGACTAATGACCTGGTGCTGTGGGTCAACCACGAATACCCTAATCCGCTGTTTCTCTCCGGTTACACCCCAGCCGACTACAAACGCGGCCAAAAGAAGACGGCCCAGCAGATTCAGGCGGAGCGACTCGCAGTGGGCGGCAGCATCGTGCAGGTGTCGCGTACACGGGGCAAGTGGGTACCTCTGCCCGAAGCCAAGCTCAACCGCCGCTACACTGCTAACTACCCCGAAATTGCCATCAGCGGTCCTGCCGCGACGCTACTGAAATCGGCCACGGGCACACTGGCCAATTGCTCCGGCGGCACGACGCCCTGGCATACGGTACTCAGTTGCGAGGAAAACTTCCCTGATTACAACGGCACCGATCCGAAAGAATATCTGTATCGCTGGTCGGATGTGCCCGAACTAGCCATCGACGAGAAACGCTATGGCTGGGTGGTAGAAATCGACCCATTTGGCGAGTTGCCGCCCCTCAAACACACCGCCCTGGGACGCTTCAAGCACGAAAACGCTGCGGTGACCGTCGGCCCCAGCGGTCGCCTGGTCGTCTACATGGGCGACGACGAAGCGGATCAACACCTCTACAAGTTTGTCTCGGCTGAGCCGATCCAAAAAGCAGTCAGTCGCGCCGAGCAACGTCAAGCCCTGCAAGCAGGTACTTTGTACGCTGCCGATCTAGCGAAGGGCAAATGGGTGCCGCTGGTCTGGAACGACAAGACCAAGCAGGCCATCAGCACCTCGAAGCCCTACGCCGAGGCCAAGAAGCTCGACCCGACGTTTCAGATCACCAACCAAGCCGAACTGCTGATCCACACACGCATCGCGGCTCGGGCTTTGGGTGCGACGCCGCTGGATCGCTGCGAGGACTGCGAGATCCACCCCAAGGACGGCAGCCTCTACGTTGCCCTGACCAACAACACCCGCCACGGCAACCTCTTTGGCCATATCGTGCGGCTCTGCGAGGCCGGCGATAACCCCGAGGCGACCGAGTTCCAGTACGAGATGTTTCTGGCCGGCGGGCCGCAATCGGGCCTGGCTTGTCCGGATAATTTGGCGTTTGATCGCGACGGCAACCTGTGGGTGGTTTGCGACCTGTCCTCCGACAAAATGCACAAGGGGGCCTACAAACCGTTTGGCAACAACGGGCTGTTCGTAGTGCCCACCGCCGGCCAGAGTGCCGGCGATGCCTTCCAATTTGCCAGTGGCCCGGTGGAGTGTGAATTGACCGGCCCATGCTTCAGTCCCGATGGTTCGACGCTGTTTCTCTCGGTGCAGCATCCTGGCGAGATGAGTCTCAGCCTGGACAAGCTCACCAGCCATTGGCCCGAGGGCGGCGAGGCGATTCCCCGACCAGCCGTCATTGCTATCCAGGGATTTAACAAATAAATGATTCCAATATGCTTAAAATGCCTCCACTCGCTACTTCGGGGCCTGACTGGCCGCCTACGCATCGACCTCGCCGCCTACGTCGGCATCCTTGGATGCGTCGGTTGGTGGCCGAGAACCAGCTGACGCCTGCCGACCTGATCTGGCCAGTCTTTGTCCACGAAGGGCAGGGGGTGCGTCATCCGATTGCCTCGATGCCCGGCGTCGAGCGTTTGTCTCTCGACTTGCTCGTCGAGGCGGCCGGTGAGGCGTTTGACCTGGGCATCCCTGCCGTGGCGTTGTTTGCGGTCACGCCGATGGAACGCAAGACGCCCGACGGCGACGAGGCACTCAACCCAGACAACCTCGCCTGCCGGGCCATTCGCGCACTTAAAGCAGCCTTGCCCGAGTTAGGCGTGATCTGCGATGTGGCCCTGGACCCCTACACCTCCCACGGCCAAGATGGCTTAGTGCGTGACGGCTACGTCGTTAACGACGAGACCGTCGAGGTGCTGTGTCGCCAAGCACTGGTCCAGGCCCAGGCCGGCTGCGACGTGGTGGCCCCTTCGGACATGATGGACGGCCGGGTCGGAGCTATTCGTCGTGCCCTGGATGCCCAGGGCTTCTCCAACGTCGCCATTCTCAGTTATGCCGCCAAGTATGCCTCGGCGTTCTATGGGCCGTTTCGTGACGCGGTCGGTTCGGCCGGCAACCTGGGCACCGCCGACAAGAAGACCTACCAGATGGACCCAGCCAACAGCGACGAGGCTTTGCGGGAAGTCGCGCTCGATCTGGCCGAGGGGGCTGATCTGGTAATGGTTAAGCCGGGGTTGCCCTATCTAGACATCGTCTCGCGGGTCAAGCAGACGTTTGGTGTGCCGACCTTGGTCTATCAAGTCAGCGGTGAATATGCGATGTTAGCAGCTGCGGCTCAGAACGGCTGGCTGGACCGCGAGAAGTGCCTGATGGAGAGCTTGCTGGCATTCAAGCGAGCCGGGGCTGACGGCATTTTGAGTTATTTCGCGGTGCAAGCAGCCCGACTGCTGCGGGATGCCCCCTCAAAGGGCTAAAACAGGCCAGGCAAACTGGCGGACGCTTCAGGGGATGGGAAAAAAAGCTTTACCCACGAGCGGATCGCCTTATAATGCACCTGACCGGAGAGGTGCCAGAGCGGCCGATTGGGTCGGTCTCGAAAACCGATGTGCGGGCAACCGTACCGAGGGTTCGAATCCCTCCCTCTCCGCTTTTGATGTCCGACGTCCCTAAGTGATTGACGCAAGTCACAAAAATACAAGAACTTGCGACGATCGTCCTGAGCCGAAAAAAGCCTCCTGGTGCAAATTTGGTGCAAATCGGTTGCACCAGGAGTACCTCCCATGCCCCGCAAGAAGGGCAATCCCTCTCCGCGTTTCCGCGTCGGCAAGGTCACCGTTTACGAGCACCACGGAGCGTGGTGGGTCTACTACCGGGACGCCGGGCAGACCCATCGCCGCAAAGTCGCCGAGACGCGCAGCGAGGCCGAGACCGTCGCCGCCCAGGTCAACGCCCAGCTCGCACAGCAGGAGCCGACCCTCCTGACGTTCACGCCCGTCGCCGTCGCCGAGCTGCGACGGCAGTTCCTCGACTACCATGAGAAAGTGCTGCACTCCTCCATCGGCACGGTCCGCCGGTATCGCGCTGCCACGCAGCACCTGGAGGACTTCGCCGCCCGGCAGTCCGGCTCGCTGCAAGCCCATCAGGTCAAGCCCGAGGCGTTCGCCGCCTACCTGCGGACGATCGAGGTCGCCCCGAACGGTCACAAGAACGCAGGGAAGCGCAAGCTGCGCATGAAGGGCGTGCAGTTCATCCTCGAAACCTGCCGCAGCCTGTACAACTATGCCCTGAAACGTAGGCATCTGCCGCCCTACGTCGGCAACCCGTTCTCCGAGTTGCCCCTGGACCGCATGAAGATCGAGGACGCCAAGGCGATCTTCGTCTTCGACGCGGCGACCGAACTGGCTTTCCTGCGGCGGTGCGGCGACTGGGCCTTCCCGGTCCACTTCACCCTCGCCAAGACCGGCCTGCGCGTCGGAGAACTGGTCCACCTGCTGATCGAGGACGTGGACCTGGAGGGCCGCTGGCTAAACGTCCGCAACAAGACCGAACTGGGCTGGCGCATCAAGACGGGCCAGGAGCGGGTCGTGCCCTTGCTCCCCGAGGTGGTCGCCGTCCTGCGGTCGGTGATCGGGAAGCGCACCGCCGGCCCGGTCTTCCTCCGTGAGCGGCTGGTCAGGAAGCGACCCGCCCTCAGCGGG
>JBDNDE010000220.1:0-8160 GCA_046719305.1 Gemmataceae bacterium
GGCACCTACATAGGCATCTGGTGGATTGACCCCATCCAGGTGCGTCCGCCCGATGCCTCGATGAAAGTGCCGTTCAAGATCCCCGACAACAACGATCCCCAGGTGCGCAAACAACTGGAGATTCATGCGTGGCGTTTCCTCAACGCCCAACCCGTAGTCGCCGGCCTGATCTTCGCCATCACCGGCTTGACGATGTTTCTGTCCTCACTGGGTCGCTATCGCTGGCGGGTAATGGGGATTGCAGTCGTGACGGTCTTGTTGATGTTTATGATCAATGTACTTGGGCAGATGTGGGAACCTGCCGCGGTTCTACGGCCCTGGACACTCTTTTACTATTTTCAGCCGCAACAGGTGATTCCGCTGGATGGCGAATGGACGGTGTCGTTTTACGATCGGCCGATCCCGATGCTGGCTGTCCTGTATGGAACCGGGATTGTGGGCTATGGGTTGGCCTTTGTGATCCTGGCTCGGCGCGACCTTCCTGCACCGCTCTAAGCGATGGCTCAGGGGCCATAGCAAAACCACCGCCGCCTCTCAGGCTTGCCAGAAGGAAATCAAATCCTTGCACACAAACCGGGACAACCCCACGAGATCCTGCCTGGCCCGCTCGGCCGAACGCTGTTTTCCACGCAGACGGCTCCACAGCCAGCGAGCCGCTAGCACCCCCAAGCGAAGCGGCACATCGAGCGTAAAAGCAAGCTTGTAGCCCAGGATCGCCCAGCCAGCCGCTGGCGGAGAACTCCCCGGCACCCGCAGGCTTCGTGTGATGCCCACAAGCGTTTTACCCAGAACAAAATCAGGCCGTTGTCGCGACGCGACTCGGCCCAGATGGATGATCCAGGTGTGCGGATCATACAGCACCGCATGGTTGGCCGAGGCAACGCGTAGGCACAAATCAATATCTTCGCCTCCAAACGTATACTCTTCCGACCAGCCGCCCACCGCACGCCACACCCGCCGCGGCATCAGCAAGGCGGCCCCCATCATGACTTCGGCCTCGTGCAACTCCGAGGGATGGTTTTCGATCAGGCGTTGGCCTCGAAAACCACCGTGGGCCTGCCGGAAAAGACCCGTCCAACGTAGAAACGTCACCCGGTGACATAAGGCCGTCACCGTCGGACGCGCCCGCACTGAGCGTTGCGGCCGTCCTCGTCCATCGCGCAACTGCGGGCCAAGCAACCCGAGATTGGGCACTCGCCGTGCTTGCTTCACCAACCGGCGAAGCGTTCCGGGCGGAATGACCGTGTCGTTATTGAGAAAGAATAGATAGCGGCCTCGCGCCTGCTGAGCGGCTTGGTTACACCCCCGCGCATAACCGAGATTCTGGGCGTTACGGAGCAATTGTACCCGAGGAAACCGCTGGGCTACCATCTCAGGCGCACCATCGGTCGAGCCGTTATCCACAACCACAATTTCCAGACGGAGCCGTTGATGTCGATGACTCAGCGATCGCAGACACCGGCGTAACTGTTGGCGACAGTTCCAGTTGACGATGCAGACCGAGACAATAGGTCTACGGGTTCGCAACAGGCGGCTGTTCATCGGCGGGGTTCTCCTTCCACTCGACGCTCCAACGCTCCCGATCGAACCAGGGGGTGAACGGCCGACGCCCCGCCACCAACCGCCCTAGCCAATAGCGGACCCGACGCCCCCAGGGCAACGGCTCATGAGCATATTTCTTCATGCGCTCATGAAACTTTTCAAGCGAATCGGCTGGAGTCGACGAACAAAACGCCACCGCCCAGACGTTATGCGGTTTGGTCTTCGGTCCTTGTTGGCCGATCAAACGTGAGGGATAATGATCGGCCAACAACAATTCCAGGGCCTCGGTAGTAAATCGCCAGTAGTCCGAAGGATAACCATGAATATGAAGGTTAAACGGCACGGCGAGAACAAATACCCCATCGGGACGCAGGACGCGACGGACTTCGTCGAAACCGCGCCAAAAATGTTTGACATGTTCAAAAGTGGACATAGCAACAACCGTACCGATCGAAGCATCCGGAAAATCGAGCGCTTCAACATTGCCGACGATGTCCACCCCAGGGCCTGGCCGCATGTCTAAACCGATATACGAACGCTCACTAAAGAGGGGCCGAAGATTCCCGATGCTTTCCTGACCAGGCACTTGATACGAGCCAATTTCGAGGATGGGATCGGGAAGTGGAAAGGACTCGACAACCGCTCGCGCCATCCCATGAAGGAAGCGATTCATGGCAACTCTCCCTGCAATGTTTCCAAGCACTAACACACCTCGCCCGAAGGAATCAACTCCGTCTAAGGCAGCTGTTCGTTCCGTGATCGAGGTCGGGGCCGGTCTCCGGGCAGGTTTGGGGCGGGACTGGGTCGGTCTGAAGCGGCCTCGGCAGCGCCATCACAGCCGCTCTGGCGATAACCCGCTTGAGCTTCTAGTCAGCAACCTCCTCTTGCATTTGCGACCTCCAGACGCTATCCGCCTCTGCCGCATGGTTTGGGCACAGCGAAGTAAGTCAGGAGGCCACGGATGGCACGTTCTCTCCCGACAGCAGAGATTGTCCGCAAATACCTAGACGACCATTTTGATTCGCACTCGCCCGTGATGGTGCTTCGTTGGCCGGCTGATGAGGAACTCGCCGAACGTCTCTGGGATTTGCCCGATGGCCTCTGCCTGGCCGGCAGTGCCCCCAGGCGACTGGGTTATGTCATTCGCCGCACCCACGACGATTTGTACAGCGTGCGCCTAGTGTGGAATCGCACGGTGTTGAGTTGGAACGTGGTGTCGCGTATGGACCTGCTTGCCTCGTGCCTCGGTTCGCTCCTGGCAGCCATCGGCGTGGATCTCTGGTCGGTGTTAGAGCAACCGTTACCCAGCAAACACAGTCGGCCGCGGGCCGCTTAGCCCCTCAGGCTGTACGCCGCGATGGTGTTGTGGCCGGCTACCACGATCTCGTCGGCCTTCGGGTTGAGGGCCAAGCCGTGGATGTGAAACGGCACATTCTCCTCGCGGAGAACTTTTTTGCCGGCCACATCAACGAACCACAAAAAGCCGTTGCCTGCTCCGCCCGCGCCCAGCAACCAGGAGCCGTTGGGACTAAAGGCGAGGCGGTTGACGAGCCCCTTGTTCTTGGCCTTATCAAAAAGAATCGGCTTGGCATCCGTTTGCCACTCAAATATCTCGATGCGAGCTGGAGCATCTAGGTGATCGATGTTGCCGATCTTGCCCGTGCCACCCGCCGCCAGATACTTGCCATCCGGGCTAAACGCCAAGCTGCGAATGCCGCCGATCGAGTGGATACGTTGTCGGCCATCCCAGGTATAGAAGCCCGGAGCTTCGAGCGTCTTAAGGATCTTGCCTGTGGTGGCATCCCAGATCTGGATCGTACCCACTTTGTCGGCCGTGGCCAAGCTTTTGCCATCGGCCGACCAGGCCACGGCGTAGAGCATGGAGGGGAAGTGGGTCGGGGTGCGTTCCTTGTGGCCTTTCAAGGTGTGGACCAACTTGCCCGTGGCTACCTCGAACAGCTTGGCCAGCATGTCATCCCCGACACTGGCGACCAGTCGGCCATCGGGCGAGATGGCGAGGTTGCGCACCCATTTGTCATGGGCTTCGAGGGCACGAATCCGGGTGCGTTTTTGGGTGTCCCACCAGATCAACTGTTGATCATATCCGCAGGTGATTAGTGTGTCCTCGGTAATGGCCGCACTGGTGACATAGCTGCCGTGGCTGCCGATCTCGGTGAGTTCGAGCTTCGGTTCCAAAACCGCTTGATAAACCTTGAAATCGCTACCGGCCACGAACAAGGCGCCATCGGCCCGGCGGGCCAGTCCCATGGCGATGAACTTCAATCCGTGTTTGGTGCCGGCCTTGAGTTGGTCGGGGGTTGCTATCATCGTCGCACCTTCAGAAATTAGGCCAACACTTCTTTGATTACTTTGGCATGGGCATCGACCAGCGGCACGGGACGGGTGCCGACGTAGTAGTTCTTCTTGGGGTTGATCCCCAGGGCCGTGTAAATGGTGGCAAACAGATCAGCCGGCCCTACCTCTCCATCGCTCACGCGGTTACCTGTGGCATCGGTTTTGCCGTAACAGGCTCCCCCTTTGATGCCGCAACCGGCCATCGACATGCTCCAAGCGCTGGCGAAGTGGTCGCGGCCGAGGCTGGAATTGATGGCCGGGGTGCGACCGAACTCGGCCAGGGTGATGACCAGAGTGCTAGCGAGCAGGCCGCGATCGTTTAGATCGTCCAAGAGGGTGGCATAGACGTGATCCAACTCCGGCACCATCTCTTGATGGGTCTCGAAGTTTTGACCGTGGCTGTCCCACCAGGCGCGGGCCACCCGGACAAACGGGACGCCGGCCTCGACCAATCGCCGGGCCACCAAAGTCTGTTCGCCAAAGAGCGTCGGACCATA
Organism: Gemmataceae bacterium; assembly: GCA_046719305.1. Taxonomy (GTDB): domain Bacteria; phylum Planctomycetota; class Planctomycetia; order Gemmatales; family Gemmataceae; genus RGDT01. Next base: position 4,395 of record JBDNDE010000220.1, read on the forward strand.
GCGGTCGCGGATGGATTGCGGCTCTTTGGAGAGGTCAAACAGGGTTTCCGAGGCCATCAGGCCCCGCACCCGACTGTAGGCTTCGTTGTGGCTGGCCAGAGTGCTGCTGGAACGGCCCTTGTTAAACTGGCGGCTCAAGAGTTCGCGGAGGTCAGCCCGAGCGGCATGATCCAGATCATCGATACCAGGGTGGCGATGGATATTTTCCGGCATCATGGATTTGTACATTTCCATAGGGGCGTAGCGAGCGCCCAAGAATCCCGAAGCCCCCGGTGCAAAACTCTGCCCTTCGGTTGCAAAGTAAAACGACACATAATCCGGCACTTTGCTATCGGCCTGGCCCAACTCGCGTGCTAGCACCGCTCCCAGGTCGGGATACTTCAACGCTGCTTCATCCTTGCGGCCCCGCATCATGATTTGCGCCCCGGAGCCATGATCGCCGTTGCGGGTGTTGAGCGAACGGATGATGCACAACCGATCCATGCGTTTGGCGATTTGCGGCATTAGTTCGCTAATGTGGACACCAGGCACATTGGTGGGGATAGCGCGGAACGGTCCGCCCGTGACCGCCCCGGGCTTGGGGTCAAACGTCTCCAACTGGCTGGCTCCACCGGCTAGCCACAGCAAAATGACCCGTTTTTGCTGCTTTTTGAGTTCTGAGGCTAGCCCGGGCGTCGTTAACGCGCTCAGCCCTGTGGCCATCGCCGCCAAGCTGCCCATGCCCGCTGTGGCCCCGGCCAAAAAGCCACGTCGAGTGATCGGTTGCCCCACCAAGTGATGCCCCACCAAGTGATCAGGGGAGCCGCAGAAAGTTTTACGAACGCCCATTAGTCTTGCTCCCGTTTTCATTAGTAGTTGAAGCGGAACTCCGCGCTAGTGAGCATCGCCCATGCCACCTGCCGCAACGCCTCCACCGGCCGATCTTTGCGGCTAGCCAGATAATCAACTACCGCTGCCTTCTCTTGCGGCGTTGGCTTACGAATCAACAGATGGGCAAATAACTGATCGGCCGCTTGGTCCAGATTCTTTTCGTTCTTCAATTGGCCGATCAGCCGGTCGGTGCTGTCCGCAAGAAGTTCCTTCTGTACCCGCTCAGAGTTGCTGAACAGGAGCGCCTCCAGTACGCTGATCTGAAAGTCGTCGCGCGGCTGCTCCAACAGACTGGCCAAGCCCCGGCTGCTGTTCTCCAGCATCTCCAGACGTTTCTCGCGTTCTTCGGGTTTGGCACTAAGCCCAAGATAGTCCGGGGCCGACAAACCCACTCGCATCGACGTGACTAGTTGCATCGGAGTGAGCGGACGCAAGCGGGCGACGGCAAAGAGTTTGGCGAAAGGGACTTTGTCTCCCTCGTAGACCGAGGAGCGAGCGTAGGCATCGGACAGCACGATGCCCCGGATCAACCGCCGCAGATCATAGCCCTGCTCGGCAGTGTCGCGAGCCAGCCACTCCAGCAGTTCGGGATGGCTGGGGTCATTCGCGCTGTGCATCTGGTCGATGGGCGAGACTAGCCCCAGCCCAAAGAATCGGTACCACATCCGGTTCACGATGCTCTTGGCAAAAAAGTGCCGCTGGTCCGGCTGCAGAGACAACTCGACCAAGGCTGCCCGCGCGCTAAACTTCGGTGCGGGCGGCGGGGCGTTCTTGTTCCCCTTGTCCGCCTGGGTGTTGTTCTTCTTGCCCTTCTCCTTGGAAGTAGCCACCATCCCTGGAGCATCGACCACCTTGCCCGTCAGAAACATCATCCGAGCCGTTTTGTTCTCGTTCTTGGGCGTCTTGTAGCTCACGATTCCCGAGTCCCGCTCCGCCAAGACGTTACCCGCTTCGTAGGTTCGGGCCAGGAACGACTTCAAACCGTAGTAATGCTCCTGTTTCCAGTCTTCGACCAAGGGATGATCATGACACTGCGCACAACTAATGTTCACACCGAAAAATAAAACACTTACGTCTGTTGTTAGACGATCTTGATCTTTGATGCGCGCTTTAAGAAAACCTGTCGAACCCTTCTCCGCTTTATCATCAGCCAGCATCAGGTCGCGATAGATCTTGTCCCAGCCGCGATTTTCTCTCACGGCTCGCGTCAGATACTCCCGCACGCTACCTGTCGTGCCCCTTCGCCCGCTGGCCCCCGGCACAACCAGCATGGCATCGAGTTCTTCGACTTGATGCCGCACGAACGCCGGCGATGCCATCAACCGATCGACCAGCTTTTCCTTCTTTTTGGGATCGGTCGAGGCTGTATATTCGGTATATTCTGCCGCGGTTGGTATCCGTCCATTCAAATCGAGCGTCAGGCGGCGAAGCAATGTGGCATCGTCGGCCAACGGTGCAGGAGTCACGCCTTGTTCAGCGATTTGCAGATTCAGGTAGTGGTCGATTACGGCAGCAATTGGCCGATCCCTCGGAAGCAGATCAGGGGCCGGATCATCATTCGCCCGAGAGAGATTACCCAAAGGGAGGGTTCCCAGCGTGAGTAAACCAAGGGCCAAGGAGGCCTGATAGAGGTGACGCATGTGGCGGTCCTCGTCTGCGGAAGAAAGACATCCCCAGCCAGAACACGGGGAAGGTGGGAAAGCATACTTTTATGATCTTAGCAGCCTGCGAACATAGCTGACAACTGGAAAAATGGCTCGTTTTTTGGCCGAGGTTCCACCGTGGTGTGGATGGACTAGACCGTGGATGGACTAGGGGGGACTGGATTAGAATAGACTAGCTTGGGTCTTGCAACGGTTGGGGCTAGTCCGGCGTTTCCAAATCCAAATGGGCCGCCTGGCGAGTTGGCGAACAACGGTTCTAGGCGAACAACGGTTCCAGGCGAACAACGGTTCCAGGCGAACAACGGTTCGAGGTGATCATCAGAAGGCATGCTCCTGCAGCCCCGAGGCAACCGTTGGCTCGTCGTATCCTCCTTGGAGCAGAAGTTAAGCTTGGAGCAGAAGTTAAGGCGGACCGGGACTTTGTTATCCCGCTGCGGATCCCCCTTCTGACCACACGCAACCACGGATTCTCCTTCTGCCTACACGCAAACCACGACCTGACCTTCGCGCGATACGAAAATCGAGCAGCGCCCTTGTCGATCGGCGGGGTGGCTGTTATAGTACAATCTTTCCCAGAACGACCATCAGCCGAAAGGCGTTAGGGAGCTATGAAGGTTCGAGCGAGTGTCAAGCGGATCTGCGAGAAATGTAAGTTGGTCCGCCGCCATGGCAAGCTGTTGGTGATCTGCGAGAACCCTCGTCACAAACAGCGTCAAGGCTAACAAGGAGCGGATCATGCCGCGTATTTTGGGTGTGGACCTGCCGAATGATAAGGCCACGCACATCTCGTTGAGATACATCTACGGCATTGGGCCGAAGACATCGCTGGAGTTGTGCGAGAAGGCACGGGTGGACCCGTTGCGTAAGGCCAAGGAACTCAACGACGAAGAGATCGCCCGCATTGCGGTGCTGCTAGATCGGGAATTCACGGTCGAAGGCCCACTGCGTCGCGAAATCGCCAACAACATCGCGCGTTTGCGTGACATCGGTTGCTACCGAGGCTTGCGGCATCGTCGGGGCTTGCCGGTACGCGGCCAGCGGACCAAAACGAATGCCCGAACCCGCAAGGGGCCACGCAAGACTGTGGCGGGCAAGAAGAGTGTGAAGGAAATGCGTTGATCGTGGCTAGTCGGCGGGGAGAGATCGCCTGCGTTCTCTCCCCGTCGGCCTGCTTTCTGAGGGGGAGCCAACGTGGCCAAGAGCAAGAAACGCAAGCAACGAAGAAACGTCAG
>JBDNDE010000221.1:0-8041 GCA_046719305.1 Gemmataceae bacterium
CCGCTGACAAACTGCTGCTGATGGGTGATCCTGCCGACAAGCTGCTGCTGGTGGGTGATCCTGCCGACAAGCTGCTGCTGGTGGGTGAAGATGCCGACAACCTCTATCGTCTGACGTTTCGGATCAACTCTGCTGAAGAGACAGACGAACTGACAAAGCTGAAAGCGGCCTTGGCTGAGATGGAGGTCCAGCGGGCCAAGCTCGCCTCCCGCCTGACCGAACTAATGGCCAAGGCGAAGAAACCGGACGAGAAGAAGCCCAGCAAGGAAATCAAGCCAGGGGTGGCTGGGATCGCGATGCCCGCACCCGTCAAGGAACGTCGAGTGATTTGCATCGAGTTGCCCGAGAAAGCTAACCCCGAAGAGATTGAGAAGCTCGTCAAGCAAGTGCGCGAAGTGGTGGGCAGGGATAAGAAGGTGATCATTCAAACGATAGCCGGCGGCCAAAGTCAGATACAGATGCTGTGGTTGGAACCCAAAGATCCGATCATGCGTCTTGTGGTGCCTCAGCCCCCGAAACCGCCGGTGCCAACTGTCAGTAAACCAAAGGATCCCAACCCGTCCGACAATAAAAGGATCGAGCAGCTAGAGCAACAATTAGAAAAGATGCTCATTCAGATCGAACAACTTCGCAAAGAGCTTCGTTCGGGCAAGAAGTAATCTTGCCCAGCAAACAACTGCATATCACTATAACGTCACGATAACGGCGACCTGTGGTCGCCGTTACTTGTTTATCTCCTGAATGTTTTAACTGACGTTCATACTGAGTAAGAATTCGGCATTGTTGCGGGTCTTACGCATGCGGTTGAGCACCAACTCCATCGCTTCGGCCGGGTGCATATCGGCAATCACCCGTCGCAGGGCACGCGTGCGTTCTAACTCCTCGGGATGTACCAGCAACTCTTCCTTGCGGGTGCCGCTCTTGATGATGTCGATGGCCGGCCAGATTCGCTTGTCCACCAGACGACGATCCAGGTGAACCTCCATATTGCCGGTACCCTTAAACTCCTCGAAGATGACTTCGTCCATACGGCTGCCGGTGTCGATGAGGGCTGTAGCCAAGATAGTGAGGCTACCGCCTTCTTCGACGTTGCGTGCCGCTCCGAAGAACCGCTTGGGCTTTTGCATGGCGTTGCTATCCAATCCACCGGAGAGCAGCCGGCCGCCGCTGGGAGCTTCCGTGTTGTGCGCTCGCGCCAAGCGGGTGATACTGTCGAGCAGAATCACGACATCGCGACCGTCTTCTACCATGCGTTTGGCCTTTTCCAAGGCAATCTCACTGACGTGAACGTGTTGGCTGGCTGGCTCGTCGAAGGTGCTGGCGACAACCTCGGCACCGGGGCCGGCCACGGTTCGTACCATGTCAGTGACTTCCTCAGGCCGTTCGTCGATAAGCAAGACTATCAGATAGCACTCGGGGTGGTTTTTCTTGATCGCCAGCGCCAGTTTCTGCAGCATCACCGTCTTGCCGGTGCGTGGAGGCGAAACGATCAGACCGCGCTGCCCCTTGCCGATCGGGGTGAACAGATCCACCACTCGCGTGGTCGTTTCGTCCCCGGTGGTTTCCAGTAACAACCGCTTGTTGGGGTGCAACGCCGTCAAGTCGTCGAAAGTGGTCGGCCGCATCTTCTCTTCGGGAGAATGGCCGTTGACACTCTCGACCTGCATAAGAGCAAAGTTTTCTTGGCCTTCGATAGGTAGGCGGATCGGCCCTTCGACGACTAGGCCGGTGCGCAACCCCAGCCGGCGAATCTGCGAGGGCGATACGTAGATGTCTTCCGGCGAAGCGAGGTAATTGTGGGCGGCACTCCGCAGAAAGCCATAACCATCTGGAAGCACTTCGAGGGTACCCGAGCCACGAACGACCTCGCCGCGTTTGACTTGTTCACGGACGATGGCGACGATGAGTTGCACGCGGGTCATACCGGCGTGTTCAAGGATGCCCTCTTTTTCAGCCAGGGCAAAGAGTTTGGGCATAGGCAGACGATAAAGGTCATCCAGCCGAGGCCCAGCAGGAGCTACCCGCGACGAGGTGGCCGGTGCAGCTGTAGCAGCCGGAGGAGCCGGGGGAGGGGTAGCAGGAGCAGAAACCGCAGCAGACGGCGGAGGGGAATCGGTGGACACGGAAGCTGCGGATTTACGAACAAAGCGTCGGCGCACCGGACTGCCGGTGTTGCCTTCGTCGCTGCGAGCGACGGTCATGATTTACTCTCCGGATTAAATGAGACGAGTACGATTCCATTCATCCTGAAAGAATCGACTCTGCTGTAACACCAAATCAATCAAATCATTTTGGGTTTGGGGGTTGCTTCCTATGCGGACTTCGGGATTCCCCAAGAGACTTGGCTCTTGGGGCAGAAAGATAAGAAGAAGCCAGCGTGAATCGTTCTGCCATCTTGGCACAACTATATTAGACATCTTACAGCGTCTGTCAACGATTTCCAGTCCATCTGGCTGGGAAATCGTCTTCTTATCGTTCCACTGTTTGGCTCCTTGCTTGCTGTTTTGGTCTGTGGTTTTCGTTCTGGTCTGTCCTCGCTAAATTACCAGAGAGGAGGGGCCACACGTGTTTCGATTATTGCAATTTCTCCTGATGCTCAGCCGTTCGCTTCCGGCAACGTCTTCTTTGACTCGCCCCGCCCCTGCCCCCACTGCCGTGGGCTTTCCTGTTATGCGGACTGCCGCGGCTCCCAAAGATAACAGTCTTATGCGCTTTGTGCAAACCGAATATCTCGTCAAAGGTATCTTCCTCGGCCTCATCTTCTACACGGGCATGATCCTTGCGGGACTACCGGCCGAGTCCCCGTCGATTCCAGGAACTGGGGCCGGTCTGGTCCGTTTCACACTAGCGTTATATGGCGGGCTCGGGGTTGCCCTGGTCGTAGCCGGCTTCCTGAAGCTAAGCCAAGGGATTCGCATCAGTGGCCGGCCTGTGGCGTTTTTTCTCTTTCTGCTGCTGGAAAGTTCTGTTTTAGTCTACTGTGGGCTGCTGGCCGGTGCCCTGGTTGGTCTTTACAGTGTCGGACAACTTGTACCCGAAGAACGCCAAGCCGGCTTGCGTGCGTTGTTTATGCCCACTGTGGGAGGCTCGGCTCTAGCGGGGCTTCTGTTCGGACTCTTGCGTCAGGTGCAACATCGGCTGATCCGGATGCTTGTAGTTTTGGCCCTGGCTGGAGCCCTGCTCACCATCGGGATGACGTGGTTTGGTCTACTCGATGCTCCCTGGTTGGGGATTAAACCGTACCCCCTAGAGCAACCTGCTGCTTTGGCCAGTGTCCTGCTTCTGGGCATCCCTGCTTTCTATCTGCTCACTTTTGCCGGCTACGAAGAAGAATCCGAGATTGAAATCGGCATTTTGTGCGGGCTATTGGGGCTAGCGCTGGCGATCCTATTGACAGGGCAGCGACAATTAACCTCGGCGGCGTTTCTGGTGCCGTTGGTGTTATACATTCTCTACACCCTGAGGATTTTGCCAGGGCTGCGGGTACTAAAGCATGCGTTTCGCGGCCTTGGTTACACACGCAGCGGCCAGCATCGCCTAGCATTGCTAGCGTTTCGCCGGGCTTTACAGCTGGACCCGACCAATAGCGTCGCCCGGGAGGGCTTCTGGGAAGTGCATCGTTCGCTGGATCTCGAATCGCTGGCCAATGATCCGCAAACTCTCGGATTGGTCGATCTGGACCTCTGCTTAGATCGCGCCGGCAGTCTGCTTCTGCAGAAGCCCACCCCAACTCAATTAACCGAGGCTCGTCGCCTGCTCGATCTAGTAGTCCGGCTGCAGCCCGATCGCGAACCCCAGGCCGACTATTGGCGTGCGGTCGCTGCTGTGCATGCCGGCGACCTGGAGCAAGCCGCTATGCTGCTAGAACGGTTGCTCGATCCGGTTCACTACGGTGCAAACAACGCGGTGCGGGCTGCCGTGCTGTTCTCGGCTTGGCAATTGGTGCTGCTGCTGCATCCGACTCTGCGTGAGCGAGTCGGTTTACCGATGCTCAAACGTCCTGGGCGACGGATGGAAGCCATCTCTTGTGTCGAACGTCGACTCGACGAAGTAGCCGATGACCCCGATGCAATTGCGTTAAAGAAACTGCTGTATCGCGACCTAACCGAGGCAGACTATAACAGCGTAGCCCCCGACGGACTGGTCGCCGCGAACTTCGATCACCACTATGCCCAGCATCTAGGCATGACGATGATTGACAAGGATGATTTGTGGCAGCGTGGAGGTGAGTTCCTTCGCATCGCAGCTCGGGGTCTGCCCGCGTTGGGGCCGACACTCTTTGTACAAATCGCCCAGGCTCAACGCCGCATGGGCTTAGAGGCCGAGGCTCGCCACCACTACGAACTGGCCAAACGCGCCGGTCAATCGGTAGGACCAGCCAACCTGGCCGAAGCGGAGCGGCAAGCCTATTTCTCGACGCTCAAACTTCTGGGCGAAGAAGCCCTCGCTGCCGGCGATACCGATGCCGCCATCGAAAACTTCCGACTGTATCTAGAATCGGAATATGCTGGTTTGGGCACCTTACGCATCTTGGCCGACCTCTATGAAAAGAAGGGCGACGCCTTGGCAGCGGCACGCACCACCGACCGCGCCTTGCAGTACAACGCCAGCGACCCCGACCTGTTGGCACGCAAAGCCAAGTATTATTTCTCGATCGATCCCGAGCAGCTACAAGCTCGGCTGGAGCAGTATGGCCCTGGTTTTGATATCGCTTACTGTTTGCGCGAAAGTGCGACCATTCTAGACAAGTACAACGACCTGGACTGGCTGGAAGTCGCCGAGCATCTGAGCAAATTGGCCCTCATCGTGCAACCGCAAAACCTCGAAGCATTAGTGACCCGTGCCCGAGTTCGTTTGCGTTTGGGCGATATTGATGAAGCCATTTCCCTGTTGGAGCAGGTACGCCGTGTCGAGATGCCCTCGTCGTTACGAGCCGGCGACCAAGATATGTGGTATGCGGCCCATCAACTCTTAGGCGATCTGTACCTGGAGAAGGGCGAGCCAGGCAAGGCCGTGGAGTGTCTCAATGAGTTTCGCAAATCACCCAAGAGTGGGGCACGCACCTGGCTACGTCTCGGACAAGCATTTGAAGCGTTACTCGATATTGAACGCGCCAAAAAGTGTTACTCGCAGGCTGCTGCCTACGAAGGTAACCCCGTTGCTGCCGAGGCCCGCGATGCCTTGTATCGACTGGGGGCCGGTTAAGTAATGGACCGTGCCCAATGTCCTACCTGCTCCCGCTGGTTACACTTGCCGGAACAGGCGCGGGGTCAACGGGTGCAATGTCCGCTTTGCCAGCAAGTGTTTGTCGCGCCGAGCCTACCGCAGTCCCCGCCGTTGCCCCTAGCTCGGGCTGTACCCAATCCGACCGAACCTTGGCGACCGGCAGAGTCCTCGCCGGCAGAGCAACGACGTCGGGATAGCCTATCTCGATTGCCCGCTCGTACCCCGGTCAGCCAACGGTTGGCCCTGCTAGCCAACTGGATTTTTGGTCTAGCGTTGATGTCGTTTTTGTGGAACGCCACATGTGGTTGCGGGGGATTGCTGGCGTTAGGCGACCTGATACCCGAGGCACATGATTTGATCATTTTTCTAGGCTTCTTGCTCTATTTCCTACCCCTGATCATTTACCTGATCGTCTTGTTTACAAGCCACACGCTTTATGGTGCCAAACGCAATCGCAATGTGTTTCTTTTTGGGCTAGCTCTCCTTCAATTGGAGTACCTCTTCGGAACAGTTCGGCTAACTTTGATCGTTCGTGCGTTGCCACAAGCTGGATCGAGCGTCTGGAACTACCTCAATGCCATCTCGTTGGGTCTGTCGATCGGCTTACTGATCACCAGTACAATGGCGTGGAGACAAATCAGGCGGGAGTCTTCCCAGGCAGAGAGCAAAGGCAATGACACCGAGGACGACTGAGCAGGAAACTAGACCCAACGACGACCGGTGAGCCGCTCATATGCTTCGATGTATTTCTCACGGGTGCGGGTTACTACCTCGAGGGGTAACTCTGGCGGCTGGCCGTGCTTATCCCAATGCGTCTCCAGCCAATCCCGAAGATACTGCTTGTCAAAGGACGGCGGGCTGATCCCCTCACGATATTCAGAGGCCGGCCAAAACCGCGAGCTATCCGGCGTCAGCACCTCGTCGATGAGGATCAACCGTCCGTCGGGCAGTTGTCCCCATTCCAGTTTGGTATCGGCCAAGAAAATGCCGACTGAGGCGGCATGGGAGGCGGCACGACGATAAACGCTCAAGGTGCGATGGCGTAATTGGTCAGCCAGGTCGGCCCCGACCTGCTGGCAGACTTGCTCATAGGTCAGGGGCTCGTCGTGGCCTTGTTCGGCCTTGGTCGTCGGAGTGAAGATCGGTTCGGGTAACCGGCTCGCCTGTTGAAGTCCAGCGGGTAGCGCGATACCACAAACACTCTGGCTGCGCTGGTACTCCTTCCAGCCGGAGCCAACCAAATAGCCGCGGGCGATGCATTCGATGGGCACCACCTGGGTTTTTCGGACTACACAGAGCCGACCAGCCAGCGCTTCAAAGCCCGCCGGTGGCTCGGTACTCAGCAGATGATGTTCGACCCCTAGAAACTCCAGCCAAAACAAGGTCAGACAGGTCAGAATACGTCCTTTGTCGGGAATCCCGTTCGGCAAGACAACATCAAAGGCACTGATGCGATCGGTTGCCACCAATACTAACCGGTCGCCCAGATCATACACGTCGCGGACTTTACCGCGCCGGCAAGGCACGCCGGGCACCTGGGATTGCAACAACACACGCATCAGAACTCCTTAGATTTCGTGCCGATGACCGCGCTTTGGGGAGCGGTTGAGCTTTGTTGTAGCATGGTTTGGGCCGGCTGTCCCGCGAACCTGTTTCGCGAACGGCTGTCCTAGCTACTATAATCCGCTGTATTCCCTGGAGTGTGAAATGAATCATGAGCAAGGGCGCTTATTACGGACCGCTGGAACCGGTTGATCCGTGCTGCTATCGCATCCCTAAAACCTATAAGCCCGGCATGCGGGTTGATGGCCTAATCTTTGCCAATGAGACGCTCTTGGCGACGCTGGCCAAAGACCAAGCGCCCGAGCAGGTCGCCAATGTTGCCCATTTGCCGGGTATACAGGTAGCCAGCTTGGCCATGCCCGACATCCATTGGGGCTATGGGTTTCCTATCGGGGGAGTGGCAGCAACCGATCCGGACGAGGGCGGCGTCATTTCGCCCGGCGGAGTTGGATATGACATTAATTGCGGGGTGCGGTTGATTCGCACCAACCTGACCTACCGCGAGGTCAAGCCGCACCTGCGTGAGTTGGTCGAGACGCTCTTCAACACGATCCCGACGGGCGTCGGTCAATCCGGTCGCTTCCGCTTCACCGACAAGGAGTTGCGGCGACTGATGCAGCAGGGCGTGCTTTATTTGCTGCAGCGCGGCTGGGCTACGCCGGCGGACATTGACCATACCGAGGCCGGCGGCTGTCTGGATGGCGCGACCCCGGAGGATGTAAGTGATACAGCGGTGCGTCGTGGCTTGGACCAGTGCGGCACGTTAGGATCGGGCAACCACTTTTTGGAAGTACAAGTAGTCGATCATGTGTTTGACGAACAAAGCGCTGGAGTCATGAACCTCCAGAAGGATCAAGTCTGTGTAATGATCCATTCGGGTTCGCGCGGCTTGGGCTACCAGGTCTGCGACGATGCCTTGCGCGATTTACGGCGCGCCCCGGAGAAATACGGCATCGCCTTGCCCGACCATCAATTAGCCTGTGCCCCGGTCCGCAGTCCCGAAGGCGAACGCTACATCGGTACCATGCGAGCCGCTGCCAATTATGCCTGGTGCAATCGGCAGTTGCTGACGCTTCAGGCACGGGAGGTGTTTGCAAACGTCTTTGGGCGTTCCTGGGCGGAGTTGGGCATGAGCCTGCTGTATGATGTGGCCCACAACATCGCCAAGCTCGAAGAACACACCATCGGCAACAAGAAAAAGAAGGTCTGGGTCCACCGCAAGGGAGCCACCCGGGCCTTCCCGGCCGGCCAT
>JBDNDE010000222.1:0-8017 GCA_046719305.1 Gemmataceae bacterium
CAGCATCTTCGATCGACACCAAGCGTTCGTCGTGGGGAATATAAGCCGAAAGGACATTGAGCAAGGTCGTTTTCCCCGCACCGGTACCGCCGGAAATAATCATGTTGATGCGGGAGTGGACGGCGGCCTCCAGCACGGTGAGCATTTCGGTGGTCAGGGTGCCGTTGGTCAGCAACTGCCCTTCACCCAACCGAACCCCGAAACGACGAATGGAGAGCATCGGGCCATCCAGGGCCAGCGGGGGGATGATCGCATTGACACGGCTGCCGTCAGCCAGTCGTGCATCGACCATCGGCGAAGATTCGTCGATCCGACGACCCACTTGGGCTGCGATCCGCTGGATGATCTGCAGTAGATGCGTGCTATCGAGAAACGAGACTCCTGTGGGTTCGAGCCGGCCATATCGCTCGACATAGATGTTATGAGGGCCATTGACCAGGATGTCGCTCACCGTCGGGTCGTGGAGGAACTGCTCCAACGGCCCCAGACCGAACACCTCGGCCATGACGGCATCGACGAGGGCATCGCGGTCGGACTTGTTGAGGCGTTCGGGCAGGTTACGAACCAGTTGCTGTGCCAGCGTGAGCACTTCAGCCCGCAGGCGTTCGTTGCTCCAGGCGGTCAGCCCGGAGAGATCCACCACGCCCAGAATTTGGCGGTGAATGTCCGACTTGAGTTGTTGCATCCGCGCCGGGTGAAGACCGGGAGCGGCCGCGGGAGACTGCTTCATTGAGAGAAACCTCCGTGAGAGATCAGCGGGCCAAGCGTGGCCGAGCCAAGTACGGGTTGGGCAGCAAGGCCGCCGTGCCTCGCCGCGTGGAATCGTTCAAAGCCATAGGCACTGCCAGCATAGCCGGCTGCAGGCGAATAGTGAGCAGATCGGCAGATGTTTCTTCTACACGCACCACACGTACGGCCACGAAGGCGATGATGTTGGTGGTGTCGTCCAGCAGCGGGAGAATCCACGGCTGCAGCGAAACCCGACGTGTTTCAAGTCCGTCGAGCAGGGCGGCGTACTCTGCCGAAGAAACATTCGGACCAACAGTCGGCACAACAGCTAACTCGTTATTGTCGTCCAAGGTGAGAATCCCTTGTGTTGCCGCCAGATCGTCCAGGCTCACGCCATCGGCGATCTGCACAGAGGGATTTCCAGTGCCCAGCGCAATCACTGCGCCATTTCCATCGACCAAATTGCCGTCGGGTGCCAACGGAAGGGTAAATTCCACCTCGGGGATAGCGTCGGCTCCGCTGGTAAATCCGACACCGGGAGTAAAGGCATCGGAATCCGGCCCGCCGCCCGAGAGAATCTGGCTCTGCCAGACTCCCAGCCGCAGACCCAGGGGCAGGATGGGTAGGGGGCGTGATGGACGGGCACGGAAGCCGATGATGTCGCGATCTAAACGAGCTTCGGCGAAAGCCTGCACACTGACCGCCGGGGTGAGAAACAAGGCACCGAACAGAATCGGAACGCCCTGGTTTCGCTCCCGCAACTGGCGAGCCGCTACCCGCACCACATCCGCTTCGTCGAGCGTTGCGGTCTCGTCGGCCGCTAGGAACCGTTCGCTAGCATCGTAGCTACCGATGGCCAGATCCTCGGCGAGGAGAGTCAAGGGACGACCGAGAACCCGGTTACGCAGGGCGTACTCTTGGGCTTGGAGACGCACAGCAAGCAGTAGGTCAGCCTGTGAAGCAGCAGGTTGCCGCAGCCACTCATCATCGATCAACCGAGCGGTGGCGGCTAGAGCGGCAGCATCCGCTGCGGTTTGACAATCGAGGCGAGCCGTACCCAGCCAGCCAGCGTTGATGGCCAGTGCCATCGCAGCCAGCAAGACGGTCATCAGAACAAGAGCGGCCAGGCTAACCCATCCGCCGCGTCGACAGGTCCGTTGTCTCATAGGATCCTTCGCTTTCCCTGCGAACCGGATTCGGTATTCTACCCTTACTTCTTGCAGGATTTACATTCCTTGGAAGGAGTGCTACATCCGGGAGCCGAGAAATTAAACGAAGAGGCATCGGCCGTCTGATTGCGTCCGCGAGTACGCGAGGTGTTGGCCGCGATACCCGCCCGCTTGGGCAGATCGGTGCCGATATACTCCCCCTCAGGGCTGAAGTGGGTTGTGGCCGTCCGCTTCAGGCCGCTAAACGACTCCACCAATAGAGCGCTTTGGGGCGGGGGGGGGGTCTTCAGGTCGAAGATGCGGATCAGGTCGGCCGTACCGATCGGCATCTCGCCGCGGGTGAATGCCTCGACACGATCTTCTTCCTCGGCAATCGTCGATTCATCGGCCGCAGTGAACTGGACGGGCAAGTGCTCCAGATTAGCCTGCAAGGCGGCCTTGCGTTTTTGTTCCAATTCTTTCTGTTCGGCGGCTGAAATCGGGACCAAGGTGATCGCCCCCTTGGTCTTGCCGTACTCGATGAGCGCGGCCCGGTAGGGGTTGGCCTCAAGAGTAAAGTGAACCGGCTTGTTGTCCGGCAGCGGGGCGAGTACCTGGAACAAGGTGTTGCGTTTGGCGATCACACGCAGGCCTGTGGCCAAGGTAGCCGTGCGGGTCGTCTCCTGACCATTGGCGGTGATGTTGCTAGTCAAATAGACATCAACCCATTCGCCTTCTTGGATGAGACCCCCAGCCGACTGGTCCTTTTGCACGCTGATGTTCACAGCCCGCATGTTGGGCAACAGGCGTTGGTGTAGGGGGTCGGGCTTGACCATCTCTTTGAGATCTTCGCGGCGAATCGGAGCGTCGGCCTCGATGGGGTTCTTGGCCACGCGAAGGGTCACTGCGGTGGTCACGGCCGGAAGATAGCTGGCCTTGTTCTTCTCGTAGTCCTCGCGTTCTTCGGGACGCAGAGGTCGGACCTTGACATAGCTGGCGTCGATCAGGTCGCCCGGGAAAAGATTACGAGCGGCCGCAAGGACCTGAATTTCCTTTTCTTTTTCCTTGGGCGCATCGGCCTTGTTGAACCAACCCGCCGAGCGGGTCGCGACGACGGCCCCGACGCCTGCAAGCAGGGCCAGGGTCATCGCAAACATGGTACTTGCTCTCATGGTATGTCACTCCAGTTGCCAACCACTCGTCGGGATGTCACTCCTTGCGCATCACCGTTTGGCCCATCACAACTTGGTTACGAATGCTGATTCCTGCAAAAACCAGTAGATCAGGCACCGCCGCCGTTGCGGGTAGTTGCACCTGCACAGCAATCGGTTCACCGCTGGCTAATGGTTCGCCGTTGCTATCTGTCAGCATGGCCCTAACCGTCGCCTGGGCGAAGCGACTCTCGCCCAGGGTCTGTCGCACTGCCTGTTCTATCTCCGCCACACTGCCGCCCGTGGCCGCTACTCGGGTGGCCTCGCGGGAAGCAAGCGAAACCTGCTGCTGAGCGGTCAGCAACAGGGAAAATTCGACGGTCCCCAACAACACTGTTAACAGAATCGGCAGAACCACAAGCAGTTCGATGGCCACATGGCCGCGACGGGACTTAGCGAACATGTTGGCTGACCTCCAATGTCGAGGGAACGGCTCGGGACCGCACGAGTCCGAGATCTTCTCGGAACGACCACAACGAAACCATCATCACAGCAACCGCAGCCAGTAGGGAGAAACGCACCACCACGGGGCTGCGGCCATTTTTAGAGGGCAAGGGACGCCGACCGCT
This sequence comes from Gemmataceae bacterium, assembly GCA_046719305.1. Lineage (GTDB taxonomy): Bacteria > Planctomycetota > Planctomycetia > Gemmatales > Gemmataceae > RGDT01. The sequence continues at coordinate 3,658 of JBDNDE010000222.1, forward strand.
CAACAGGCGATAGGTGATAACGCCCAGGAAACAGAACATGAGCAAAACCATGGAAACCAGCAGGTTCCAAAAGGAGAGGTACGGGCCGACCCAGGCTCCCAAGGCGGCGAACAGTTTAACATCGCCGCCGCCGCAACCGCCGAGAATCCAAATCATGAAAAAGATGACGAAACCAACTACGACGCCCGACAGAGCGAAGAGCAGGCCGTCGATAGCCCCTAGCACCAGATTAGTTTCACCCAGAAGCCAAACAGGCATGCCATGAACGGACAACCAGATTCCACGCAGCATACTCACCACCAGCCCCACGAAGAAAGCAGGCAGAGTGATCCACTTGGGTACTTTGGTGTAACGTTCGTCGGTGTAGCTTGCCAGGGCGAGGATCACAGCGAGGCCCGAGACGAACAACCAGCCACTTAAGGGATCAGGAAAGTATCGCATGGTAGCCCATTACCTCGGGGATACGAGAGACTCCATGACAGGCATCGGAAGCAGCTGCACTTCGGGTCGCTCAAAAAGCCGTCCACAACGAAAACCAGCCAGCCTCTGGGCGTTACCCGTGGACTGGCCGGTAAGCTCGACTCAAACCTAAAGAGCTTAGTTGCAGGGGATCACGTCGATGACCGAGGGAATCGCCGGCGGGGTGCAGGTCGGCTCAACTAGCAAGCTGGGAGTGTCGATAGCTTGTGAACCGTCAGTCTCCGCGCAGCAACCGATTAAGCCGCTAATCGAGTAACCTTGGCTCAGGGCGAGGAAGGCATTGCCCAGTTCGGTCAACTCGGCAACCACAGCGATGCGGACACCCGAGAGGCCGACAATGATGCCAATAACCAGGATGGTGGCAACAAACAGGAACTCACTGGCAATCAAAGCACCAGCATCATCGTTCCACAACCGATTGACAATTCGTTGCATCATGATGAGGTAGACTCTCCCTAAAAGGCTCCCTCCGTCTTGGTAGCACCCACGCACACACTATGCGAGTCAGGGCGCTCCTCGTAGAAAAACGACGCCGGAGGTGTTACGTCAACGACGAGTCTAAATAGAAGCATCTGCATCAGCAAGATAATCTACCCGAGTAGTCTATTTTTCCTGAGATGATTGCAAGCTACAATCCATTCGATTTGTGTAATCGCTACATTCGGAGCAATTAGACTGTACGGCATCTTCAGAAGGTTGCGTAAAATCTTTCTTGACAGATCTGGGACGGCCGGTCCTGACCGTCCCGGATCGCCTAACCCAACGGCTTAGTTGCAGGGGGTCACGTCGATGAGCGACGGAATAGCCGGCGGGGTGCAAGTCGGTTCAGCCAGCAGACTGGGGGTATCAATGGCCTGCGAGCCGTCGGTTTCGGCACAGCAGCCGGTCAGACCACTGATCGAGTAGCCTTGGCTCAGGGCCAGGATAGCGTTGCCCAGTTCCGAAAGTTCCGCCACAACAGCGATGCGGACGCTCGACAGCCCCACCACGATGCCAATGACCAGGATGGTGGCCACGAACAAGAACTCGCTAGCAATTAGAGCGCCAGCATCATCGTTCCACAACTTTGTCCAGATCGACTTCACCATGATTCAAAAACCTCCACCAAAGGGATGTCCCAACGCTCCTCCTAACAATGATTCAACTATTCATTGCTAAGGCCTCTCACATGATCGTGAGGACTTAGGCCATCTGGAGTTTGCGTGACTTCACTTTAATTTGGGAAGGCAGGTGAATGAATGCCAAGCGGGCAGTCTGGGTAGAGAGGCAGAGAGGCGAGGCTTGCTCAACCGCCCTATCGAGATTGATCGCTCAATCCCTCGCTCCATGAGCAATCGTGCCGCCTCGTGTGACCGTTAGGACCCCACCGTGGCCCTTGCAACAAATTGACAATGCCCTTGCGTTCTTTGCTCGGTGTTGAGCAACCCGCAAGGGCATCGCTAAGGTAGTAAAATCGGTACCAGCCTGTTCGCCTAGTTCGCGACCGGCACGTCAATCAATGATGGGGCAAACGGGGGCACACTGGTCGGAGGCGTCAGCAGATCCGGCAAATCAATCGCTTGCGAGCCATCAATGCTTCCTCCACTGGAAGTTTGACCATTCGCCGTAAATCCTTGGCTCAACGCTAGAATTGCGTTACCTAACTCGGTCAATTCAGCATTGATAGCCGAGCGTAAGCCGGTCAAGCCGACCACCAAACCAATCACCAGGATGGTGATAACGAAGAGGTATTCTGTGGCGATAACCGCTCCGTGGTCGTCGCGCCAGAGCCGCACCAGTGTGTTCATCAGACCGTTCTCCTAAATAGACCAAATCCTTGACCCAGATTCGCCCGGAAGGATTCGTGGGGATCCTTCCCTTGGTTGGGGGGCGAACTGCGACCGCAACCACGGTCGTTCGCCCCAACCATTGCCGCCAAACCCGAAACGGGCAACGGGCTATCTCGCAACCCAGTGAGAATTCTCTGGGCAGCTGCGAGCGCGAACGCTCAGAATGGCGTGGTTGTTGTCATCGGCAGCGCAGCTGTTTCAGGTGTAGCTGCTTGGAACGTTGCATCTCGCGTGGCAGCGGTGGTCTTCTGTACGGAGCAGCGGCTTTTCCCTTAAGTCTGCCTAGCTAGCGGGGGGCCGAACTCGAAGGGTTAGAACCGCTGCCGGCGGTTTTCCATGCAGAGTTGCCCAGCTTTGCTCCGATGGAGAAGGTAACTTGTCTTCACCCACCATCCCCTATTGCCCCGTTTCGGGAGGCTTTCCATGTGCGGATGCCCTAACTGGCGTGCAATCTTCATCGCCCCCCTCTTGATCACTGGGGTTGCCGGCCTACGAGCCGAGCCACCGGAAATCTGGTACGGTAATCGACGCATGTCGTCGACGCCTCCTGCTTCACGAGTCGTCACCATCGAGTCAGAAAAGACCGCAACAGGGCTGACCCCAGTGACTCCGATCCCCCCCATGGTAGCCTTGGCTCCGACATCTGCTCCGGCGAAGTCGAGCAATGCTACTCGCAGCGCTTCATGGATTGATTGGCAGAGATGGCAACAATCAACGCAATCGCTCCAGTGTACTATCCAACACTACTGGGCAGATTGGCGGCAGCACCTCAAACCCGTTGCATCCCCAGTTGCATCCCCCGCCGGAGCATCCGTCTCCACCGCTACCCCAGTGGAGATGTCGTTGGCCACACCGGCGGTGGCGGTCGAAGTGAAACCGCAGCCGTCGAGTTTAAGTTTAGGAGAGTGTGAAAACAGGAAAGTGGAAGTGAAGACAACCAACCCCGCTGACTGCTCCTGTTGGGATCAGCAGGCCTGCTTGACCGGCCTAAGTCTGATCGCTCCGGTTTTGGGCCTCATTCTGTTTCTCGAGTGGTCTGCCTTACCGTTACGACGTTCGGATTGGTGATCGCGGCCCAAGGCCCCCCCGCTTGCCTACTGAGATGGTCAGGTAGACTACGGCGTTGCATAATGACCGATATCTTCCGATCGCTTCACCCTGTTGACGGAGAATTGAGTCATGACGCGCCGCACCTTTCATTGTGTCGAGGGCGGTTGCAATAAATTCTGGGCCGTCTGGGGGGAAGGCGCGTCCTTGCACGTCCATTTCGGTAGAATTGGCACCAACGGCCAGAAGCAACTCAAGACATTCGGTAGTGAGGCCGAAGCCAAAGCAGCGGCAGAGAAATTGATTGCCGAGAAGACCAAGAAAGGCTATGTAGAAGTTTCCAACGTCCCAACAGATGCAGTTACAGATGCGGTTGCAGCCCCCACTGCTGCCCCACCAGTGGCACCCGTGGCACCCGCCACCACCCCGGCCCAAGTTGTGCCAGCCAGCGTTTCGCGGATCGCAGCGTCCCGGCTAGTTCACCGACCGTTTGATTTCGCGGCCTGCAAGCAGGAGTTGATCAGGAATGCGCAGCGGCCTGATTTTTTGAGGTGGAATGAGGCGATTGGCCCTGAGGAGGCTTTTTTCTGGCTGGTGGCCTATAGCGTGCGGTACGGTAGGGGCACGAGCTACGAGAACGAGCAAGCACTGCGTGAACTGACCCCCGAGGTGTTGAGGAATCCGCCGACCCTGCAACGTGTGGAAGGCTGCTTGAATCGTCTCAATCTGTGGGACATGATCATACCGCTGATGCAGATGCAGGCGACCTGGCTCACTCCGACGGATTTTTGCTCGTTGTTGTGTACCAGTCCGGTATTGCACTATTCCCCTAATGGCCCCTTGGAAATAGCAAACTGGCTAGAGCGTTCCTACCTGCCGTCTCGCGATGCGTCCGCGTTGAACCAGGTCCAAGCTGTACTGCGAGAACGCTTAGGCGATGCCGAAGTCAACGTCCGCCTGACCGCAGCGATTTTGGCCGGGGGAGCCGGCATGTCGGAAGAGGT
>JBDNDE010000223.1:0-8004 GCA_046719305.1 Gemmataceae bacterium
TGCGGCGACCCTCATCGATGAAACACGGGTCATGAAATATCTCGAAGCCATCTGTGTGATTGGTCCTCGCATCAGTGGCACCGAGGGCATGACCAAGCAGCAGAAGCTCATCGAAAAGCACTTCACTGATCTAGGGGCTAACGTCCGCTATCAGAAATTCCTCGGCAAACAGCCACGCAAAAAACCGGTCGAGATGGCCAACCTGATCGTCTCGTACAATCCCGAGTCCCAACGCCGCGTCATCTTGTGTAGCCACTACGACACCCGGCCGATCGCCGACCAGGAGAACAATCCGCGTCGCTGGAAGGAGCCGTTTGTCAGTGCCAACGATGGCGGCTCTGGGGTGGCTCTGCTCATGGAGTTGGGTCATCATATGAAAGGGATGAAACTCCAAGTGGGCGTCGATTTTGTATTCTTTGATGGCGAGGAATATATCCACGATCCCAGCGAGGACGAATCGTATTACTTCCTCGGTTCGCGACACTTTGCCCGCGAGTATGCTAAGAACCGCAAAAAAACCAAGTACACCGCCGCGATTCTGCTTGACATGATCGCCGGCAAAGGGGCAGAGTTTCCCATGGAGCAAAACTCGGTGATTCATGCCGGCAAGCTCGTCCGTGAGGTCTGGGATATCGCCGCCGAACTCAAATGCGAGGCCTTCACACGCGGCATGAGCCGGGTTGCTGTGAATGATGATCATATCCCGCTGAATGAGGGGGGGATCCCCGCGATTGACATCATCGATTTCGACTATCCGCACTGGCACAAGCTGAGCGATGTGCCCAAGAACTGCAGCCCCAAACCGATGGCTCAGGTGGCCAAGGTGCTCAGTGTCTGGCTGCAACGACAGAAATAAAGGAGCCTATGCCAAATACCGAGGCTATCTCCGGAGCCTTACTGGTCGCTGTGCTGTTGGGGGCGGCGGTGGTTTTTGCCTGGGCGCAGCGTACTACCCTCCGCCGGGCCGCCCAGCTGCCCCAGGCCGAGCGGCGTTTTGAGCGTCGCCGGGCCATCCGTCGTTTGGTAGGTTGCGGTCTAATGCTGCTCATGGCAATGCTCATTGTCTTTCAATATATCTTGTGGGAAAGATACCTAAAAATGCTCACGCCTCCCATCGCCGAGGAGCATCGTATCTATTACCGCTTGTGGGGCTATTCCTGGGTCGTGATCCTCGTCTCACTCCTGACCGCCTTGTTCCTCGCCGCCTACGATGCCCTGGCCAATCGTTCCCATCTGCTGAACCAATATGGCCGCATGGCCGAGGAACGCCGGGCAATGGTACAACGCCAAGCCGAGCGACTGCGAGAAGAATCGTAGCCCACCCAGGCGCTGGGATCTACAATAGCCTCTGCTGACATTCGGAAAGGGGACGCATGATCGCTATCTCTCGCATGGCCGCCGCCGTGCAACCCTCGGCTACGCTAGCAGCGGGGGCCAAAGCGCGACTACTTCGCTCGCAGGGAATCGAAGTTTTCGACTTCAGCCTAGGTGAGCCGGACTTTCTTACCCCCGAACATATTCGCGCTGCGGCCATAAAGGCCATGAACACTGGTGCGACGCGGTACACCCCGGCCGACGGTACGCCGGAGCTACGCGGTGCCGTGGCACGGTATTACGAGCGTAACTATGGCATGCAAGTGGATGTGTCTCAGGTAATCATCTCTAACGGAGCTAAACATAGCATCCACAACGCACTGGCGGCCACGGTCGGTCCGGGCGATGAGGTGCTGATCCCGACGCCGTACTGGGTGAGCTATTCCGACTTGGTGAGCATGACCGGCGCGACGTACAAGCTTATCCCAACCACTTTGGATTCGGGCTTCAAGATGACTCCCCAGCAGCTACGCCAAGCGATCACGCCACGCAGCAAACTGTTGATGCTCAACTCGCCCTCTAACCCCACTGGAGTGGTCTATTCGCGGGCCGAACTGGAAGCCCTCGCCGACGTGGTGCTCGCTTCGTCGCTTGCCGTCCTAAGCGATGAAATCTACGAAAAACTCGTCTTCGGCTCCGCACAGGCCACTTGCTTCGCTACCTTGCGACCCGGCCTGGCTGAGCGGACCCTGACCATCTCTGGGGTAAGCAAGACCTATGCCATGACCGGCTGGCGAATCGGCTGGGCAGTCGGACCAACGCCGGTCATCAAAGCAATGGGCAACGTGCAGAGTCAGCAGACCAGCTGCCCCAGCAGTGTCAGCCAGGCTGCCGCCGTCGCTGCGTTGGATGGCCCGCAGGAGTGTGTCGAAACAATGCGCCGGGAGTTCGAGGCCCGGCGTGATCTGGTGTGCGCCCGGCTGCAACGCCTGCCCGGTGTCAAGTCGTTCCTGCCCGATGGCGCTTTCTATGCCTTCTTCGATGTCTCGGCCCACTTCGGTCGCACCCTGGGCGGCAAGGCCGTCACCGATTCGCTGAGCTTCTGCCTGGCCGCGTTGGAGAGCGTACATGTGAATCTGGTACCGGGTGTGGCCTTTGGGGCCGAAGGCTTTGTACGTATGTCCTACGCCACCAGTCGCGAGCAACTTGAAGGCGGTCTCGATCGCCTGCAACGCTTCTTGGCCTAGCCCCTTCTCGCTGGCCCGCCCAGCTACCGACCTCGCTTTTGCAGGGTCGCTTGGTTTAGACTACACGCTCGTCGAACTCCCCCGCGCGCGACGAGGTGTGCTATGCAGCAGGATCTTTTTCTTCAGCCCCAGCCAACTCCTGCACCGACCGCGCTCTTTGCCGAGGTTGTCTTCGATCGTCCCCTTGATCAAACCTTCACCTATGGAGTGCCGGCCGATCTGGCTCCGCGTCTGGCCGTCGGTACCCGTCTGCAAGTGCCTTTTGGTCGCGGCAATCGCAGTGTTGTCGGGTATTGTGTTGGCATCAGCGAGCAAACACCGGGGCGATCCGTCAAATGCATCTCAAACGTGCTGGATGAGCAGCCGTTGCTCACCGAAACCCTCCTGCGCCTGACACGCTGGATGGCCGATTATTACCTCTGCGCCTGGGGGCAAGTGATCCATGCCGTGGTGCCCGCTGGAGCGCGCCACAGCGCCGGTAGCATCAAGCGGGCGTATCTGGAACTGGTGCCCGAGGCAGAGATACCGGCCAAGCTGTCACCACGACAACGGGCGGTGCTAGAGGTGCTGCGCGATTCCGGCAAACCGTTGGATGCCCGCGCCGTCCAGCGTCAGGTGAATTGTGGGATCGGCGTGATCCGAACCCTACTGCAACGCGGGTTGATTCGCCAGTTGGTCAAACGTTTGGATCGCGAACTGACTGCGACCGAGGAGAACGATGAGTCGCCCCTTCGCGAACTCAACCCCCACCAGCTTGCCGTCGTCGAAGCGTTGCGGCCGACCCTGGACAAACCGACGTTCAAGCCGTTTCTGCTGTATGGCGTTACTGGAAGTGGCAAGACCGAAGTATACATGCGGGCCATCGAGCAGACACTAGCGCAGGGCAAGCAAGCGTTAGTACTGGTGCCCGAAATCAGCCTCACCCCCCAGACCGTTCGCCGCTTCGCTGGCCGCTTCGGAGATGTGGCCGTGCTACATTCGCACTTGGGCGATGCCGAGCGGGGCGTGCATTGGCGGCGGGTCTACAACGGCCAAGCTCGGGTGATCGTCGGGGCACGCTCCGGGGTGTTTGCCCCGGCGCGTGAACTAGGATTACTTATCGTCGATGAAGAACATGAAACGAGCTTTAAGCAAGATACCACGCCACGCTATCATGGCCGTGATGTGGCAGTAATGCGTGCGCGTTTGGAGAACATTCCGATTGTCCTGGGTTCGGCGACGCCCTCGCTAGAGAGTTGGCACAACGCCCAGAAGGGCAACTACACCCTGCTGACCCTGCCGCAACGGGTGTCGTCGCGCCCGTTGCCGCCCGTCCGTCTGATCGACATGCGTCGGCAAGCCCCACAAAAAGGCCGCCCTACCGCCCTCAGTGAGCCACTCGTCGAGGCCATGAAACGCGCTTTGGCCGACGGCGGGCAGGTGATGCTGCTACTGAATCGTCGCGGTTTTTCTACCCATGTGCATTGTCCCTCGTGCGGCCATGTCGAATCGTGCCGGTTTTGCGATCTGGTCCTGACCTATCACAAACAACGCGAGGTGCTGCTGTGTCACTACTGTTCTTACGAGCAAGAACCGGTCCACACCTGCCCGGCCTGTGGGCAGTCGGCCATCCGCTATCAGGGGTTTGGCACCCAGAAGCTGGAAGCGGAATTGCAGCAGCGCTTTCCGGGGTTGGTGGTCCGGCGGATGGACTCCGATACCATGCGCAGAGCGGGTAGCCATGCCCGCACGCTAGCAGCGTTTCGGCGTGGCGAGATTCACATCCTGCTGGGCACGCAGATGATCGCCAAGGGGTTAGATTTTCCCAACGTGACGTTGGTCGGGGTGATTAATGCAGACATGGGGTTACACCTACCCGATTTTCGTTCGGGGGAGCGGACATTTCAATTGCTCACACAAGTCAGTGGACGAGCCGGTCGAGGACCGCGCGGCGGACAAGTGCTGGTGCAGACCTTCTCGCCGGAGCATCCCTGCATTCAGCACGCGGCAACGCATGATTATGACAAGTTTGTTGAAGGAGAATTGGCCCAACGCCGGGAGCATGCTTACCCGCCGTTCCAGCGAATGGCTCGGCTAATCGTCCGCGGTCTGGACGAAGAAGTAGCCCGACAGTTCAGCGAACGCCTCGCTGCTGCCTTCACGGCAGCGATGGAGCAATTAGGCCAAACCGAGCCCGTGACGGTGCGAGTGCTTGGGCCAGCAGAAGCGCCAGTGTTCCGCTTGCAGGGCTACTATCGGTATCACTTTCAGCTTCAGTCGCCTAGCGCTGCGATGCTCCACCGGATGCTACGTCAGGTGCTGCCCAAGTTCACACCGCCCCGCGATGTCGAAATCCACCTTGATGTGGATCCCTTTAATATGATGTGAGATTACCCCTCCATGAGACTCGCCGCGAGGAGACTCACCGCGAGGAGAGCAGACTCGCCGCGTCAAGGAGTCTTCGGAATCGGCTTTTTGACTGGTTGTCGCCCCCATTTGGAAGCCTCGGTTTCTGTGGCTAGCCAGGTTTCCAACTCCTTCTTGAGTTGGTCGGCTAAAGGCCTCTGCTCGGGCAACAGGTTGATGCGTTCGGCCGGATCGCGAGCCACATCAAAGAGTTCCGGAGGGTTACGTTCCCCGGTCAGGACAAGCTTTGTATCACCGCGCATGGCGGCAAGTTGGTAATAGCCCTCGACACGCCATTCCCAAAAGAGCGTCCGTTGGGGCGGCTTGGCCTTGCCCTTCCACACCTCCAGCATGTTGGCACCGGTCACCTTCCAGGCTTCCTCGGGAGCTTGGCCGGCAGCCGCCAATGCCGTGGGAAAGATGTCGCTCATGTGGGTGGGCACACGGCTGACCTGCCCCGCCGGAATAGTGCCTGTCCAGCGAACCGCTCCGGGCACGCGTATCCCGCCCTCCCACAGGGTGCGTTTCTGGCCCCGCAAGGGGTAGTTGCTATCGTGATAAGCCGGGGCCCCTTTGGTACCCACTTCAAAGGTCGCGCCGTGGTCGCTGGTAAATATGACTAGCGTTCGCTCGGCTAACTTCTGGTCATCCAACGCTTTGAGAATCCGGCCGACTTCTTTGTCCTGTCGAGTGACGGCCGCCGCGTAGGCTGCATTGATCGGGATCTTGGGGTCGCGTTCGGGGAATTTACCGCGGAACGCCGCCACATCCTCCTCGGGGGCTTCGACGTGGAAATGCGGTGCATTGAACGCTACATACAAAAAAAATGGCTTCTCCTTGTGCCGACCGATGAAATCAACCGCCTTGTCGGCAAACATCGTATCGGAGTAGCCGCTCACCGGCTTGAGATCGCGGCCGTGGAAGAGTTGCTTGGGAAAATGCTCCCAGGCATGGCGAGCATTGGTGAAGCCGAAGAATTCATCGAATCCTAGATCGAGCGGATGACGGTAGCTTTTCTGTCCGGGTCGAGGCCGGCCATGATGCCATTTACCGAACAGAGCTGTGGCATAGCCATGCTTTTGTAGGGCCTGGGCGAGTGTGGTCTGATCGAGCGGTAGGTCGTCATTGTTGCCGCTGATGCCGTTGTGAATAGTCCATTTGCCGGTCATCAGCACACCGCGGCTTGGAGCACACACAACGGCACCAGTGTAGAAGCGTTCGAAGCGGATGCCCTGGCTGGCCAGCTTGTCGATGTTGGGCGTTTGCCAGGTTTTACGTCCGTTCATGCTAACATCGCCCCAGCCCAGATCGTCGGAGAACAGAACGACGATGTTGGCCGGTGTGGTTCTGGCACCCGCCACCGGCAAAGCAGCAGGAACGGCGGGGCCGACAGCCAGCCACACAAATAACCCACACAGCATGCAGATTCCTCCAGCAGAAAATGGCGGCTGAAGCAAGTCTAGGGTATCGGCCCCAAATGACTAGGCGTGACGATTCGCAGCTGTACCTACGCTGTTTGTGGCGAAGCCACTCCCTGCCAGGCACGGCCGAGGATCTCTTGGATCAAGGCTTTCAAGACATCCGGCGGGAAAAAGCTAATCAACATCGCAAACATCATCATGCTAAAGGTCGTCAGTCCCATGATCAAACCGATGCCCAGGTGTAGGCAAGTGGCCCCAGCCACCAACAACCAGGTCCAGCGACGATCCCATACCAAGAAGATGAAGCACAACTCCAACAGCAGGGTACCGACAATCGTTGCGCTCATGACGATTTCCCAGATCCAGCGTTCCTTGGCCAGTAGCGACAGCAGGTGGTAATACGGGGGCCAATGCAGCGGCGCAAAAGCCGCGTTGAGAACCACATAGTTCAGCGAAGTGCCCGACCACCAAGTCGAACCGAGTAACTTTGATGTGCCGCTGGCAAAGTAAATGAATGCAAAATGGAACTGGATCATCCTCAGGGCAAAGTTAGCCGAAACGCTCGGTTCGATAGGAGGGGGCGGTTGGCCTTTGAGACGAGCCGCCCGAACCGCCAACCAGCGATCTAGCGAATAGACCGCCCCAGACGGGCCAAACTGCAGATAGAGCAACACGATCGCCATCATGGTGTCCACGCCGTAGAGCGTGATGGTCGCCTTTTGCACATAGGCGATTAGCCCCAACCAACTCAGAAAGCCGGTGTAGGGCGTCCACAACCCCAACGCGAACAGCAGCATCGCCGCTAGAAAACCGCTATGGATCAGCCAGATGCACACCGGATCGGCTATTTCGAAATAGGGGGACCAAAAGTAGTTGCCCTGGGAGACCTTCTCGGGCAGATCGTCCCATTTCAGACCGTAGCGGTGGATTTCGATGTCATTGCGAATGTACAGGCTCAGTTCGCGGTCGATCCAGCCTTCTGGGCCGACGTAGCCGAGCAGATCCCAGCTGTAGCAGCAATGAATGTAGAAGACGACCAGCCCGGCCACGACACGAATGCAGGCAAGTGGCGTCGGATCGCTAGGAGTGAACCAGAAGCGGTCTAGCGCTTGGACAACGCCCAGCCAGCCTTGATTGGTTTGAGATGTACTCGTTGTGGCAGCCATGCTCATTTCTCCGGAAGGGGGCCAGCAGCGTGCATTTCCAGACCATCGAGTTCTTTGTTGGGGGGCGGCGGGATGATGCGGGTCAGCATCAAGGGTGCCCCATTGGGGGTAGTCAGCCCGTGATTGGGATAGTTGGCCGGCACCATCAGAATGGGCACAAGCCAATAGAGGAAGGGGTCGGTGGGATCGACCAGAGTGCCCTCGGAGTCAAACTCGCCCAGGAAGTAAGGCAGGAATTTGGTCGGTTCGATGGGGCTTTTGCCCTGGGCAATTTCATAAGGCGTGAGCATCTGTTGAATCACCCGGTACATGCGTAGATGGGTTGGCTTGGCCCCTTCTCGCCTCGGCGCGATCTGCATCACCCTCTTGGCAATCGAGGCGATGATTTTCTTGGAAGTTTCGTAGAGGAAATCGGTGAGCGCCTGCGCCTTCGGCACGTCGGTGTAGGTCTGTTCACGGATGAGAATCCAG
>JBDNDE010000224.1:0-7949 GCA_046719305.1 Gemmataceae bacterium
GTCGGCGGGGAGAGATCGCCTGCGTTCTCTCCCCGTCGGCCTGCTTTCTGAGGGGGAGCCAACGTGGCCAAGAGCAAGAAACGCAAGCAACGAAGAAACGTCAGCAAAGGAATCGCCCATATCAAGGCGACCTTCAACAACACCATCGTCACTATCTCTGATACCAATGGCGATGTACTCTGCTCCTCGTCGGGTGGGGCGGTCGGCTTCAAGGGCAGCCGTAAAAGCACCCCCTTTGCCGCTCAACGAGCAGCCGAGGTAGCAGCCGAAAAGGCCTTGAAATTCGGCCTGAAAGAAGTGGATGTCAAAGTTAAGGGGCCCGGCTCGGGCCGCGAGTCGGCGATCACGGCCTTGGTGGCCTCGAATCTGTCCGTCAAGGCGATAGAGGATGTGACCCCTCTGCCACACAACGGTTGTCGGCCCCCGAAGAAGCGGCGTGTGTGATCTGAACTGAGGCAAAAAGTCTTTAAGCGAACCGAAGAGGCAAACCAACGAGCAATGGCACGCACACTAGATCCCGTATGTAAGATGTGTCGCCGCGAGGGCATCAAGCTGTACCTCAAGGGGACTCGGTGCGAATCGCCCAAATGTGCGATCGACCGTCGTAATGTCGCTCCGGGGATGCATGGTTACCGTCGCGGCAAGACCAGCGAGTATGGCGTGCGTCTGCGGATGAAGCAGAAGCTCAAGCGGTTTTATGGGGTGTTAGAGCGGCAATTCCGTCGCTTGTTTGCCTTGGCGTCTCGCTCGCCGGAGAACACCGGTGAAGTGTTGATGGCGTTGATGGAACGCCGCCTGGACAATGTGGTGCATCGGTTAGGTTTCACCACGAGTCGAGCTGCTGCCCGGCAATTAGTGCTGCATGGGCACATTACACTCAATGGGCAGCGCTGCAGCATTCCCAGCTTGCTGGTCAAACCGGGCGATGTGATCGCGGTCAAGGTGCGAGAGCGTTCGCGTCGTAAGGGCCAACCCGGAGGCGAAGGCGAAGGCAGCAAACGCAAACGCAACGCCCCGGCCATGGTGCGACAAACCTTGATGGACAACAACAACCCGGTACCCGACTGGCTAGAACGGACTTCGACCGACCCTGGCGAGGGGGTGGTGAAGCGATTGCCCGGCCGGGCCGATGTCGATCCACGGATCAGCGAAGAGATCAACGAGCAGCTGATCATCGAATTTGTTTCGCGTTAAGCTGCTTTGGTATGTTTACTCAGGACGAGGTCGCCTGCGGGGTTGTACCGCGGCCCTCGTCCTAGCTGGTGTGTCGGGAGCTTTTCTAAGAGCCTGCTCTAGACTTCTGCAAACCAACCTCCCCCAACCCTTATTGGGAGATCCCTGCAATGCGTATCCGTTGGCGTGGACTGGAATTACCGAGCAAAGTCGGGTCGGATCGTTCTACCCTCTCCGACCACTACGGCAAATTCTACGCCGAACCGTTTGAACGCGGCTTTGGTGTCACGGTGGGCAATAGCTTACGGCGGATTTTGCTCTCTAGCCTGGAGGGCAGTGCCGTCACTCGCGTACAGATCCAGGGCATCCAACACGAAATTCAGTCGATTCCTGGCGTTGTTGAGGATGTGACCGACATTATCCTCAACATCAAATCACTAGTGGTGAAAAATGCCAGCGAACAGCCGCGTGAAATCCGTATCGAACGCCACGAAAAAGGCATTGTCAAAGCGAAAGATATCATCACCGATGCCGACGTGGAAATTATCAACCCCGACCATATCATCGCTACACTCACCGATGACATCCCCTTCATCGTTAAAATGACCGTCGAAAACGGTCGCGGCTATCGCACCGCAGAGGAAAATGCCGGCAAAGAACGTGAAATTGGCGTGATCCCGGTCGACTCTAGCTTTAGTCCGGTCGTTCGGGTTCGACACGACATCGAGGAAACCCGGGTCGGCCAAAAGACTAACTATGACCGGCTGGTCCTGGAAATCTGGACCAACGGCACCGTTAGCCCGCAAATGGCTTTGGTGGAAGCCGCCAAGATCCTTCGCAAGCATCTCAACCCGTTTATCCAATATGCAGAACCCGGACCGGAAATCGGCCTAGAAGATGTAGCCGAGTCGGCCGCGGCCTCGGCAGAACTCCAGGCCTTGGAAGCGGAATTGAATAAGAGCTTGGCCGAACTGGATCTCTCGGTGCGGGCTACCAACTGTTTGGAAACCGAGGGCATCACCACGGTTCGTGATCTGGTCATGCGTAGCGATGAAGAACTGCTCGAAGTGCGTAACTTCGGCGATACTACCCTCCGGGAGGTCAAGCAAAAACTGGCCGAACGGGGATTGTCTCTGGGTATGAAGATTCCCACCGCCGGCAAGCGTTGAGCCTGTCGCGATTCCAAGGAGTAACCGACCATGCGCCACCTGAAGGCCGGCCGCAAACTCAACCGCAACGCGTCGCATCGCACCGCGTTGTACCGTAACCTGACCCTAGCGTTGATCCGTCACGAGCGGATCATCACCACCGTGGCTAAGGCCAAGGCGGTGCGGCCGTTCATTGAAAAGCTCATCACCCTGGCCCGCAAGAACGACCTGCACTCACGGCGGCTAGTGCTGGCTCGACTTGGACCGCCTTCCAAGGCCGAGGTCCGCCCGGAAGATGCCGAGGCCAGCAAGGACAAGCCGGCTGATGCCGACGAACGGCACGTGATTATCAAACTGTTCAACGAAATTGCACCACGCTATGCGGATCGGCCCGGCGGCTACCTACGTATCCTGAAGCGTTCCCAACGCCGTCTGGGCGACGCGGGCGAGACTGCCTTTTTAGAATTTGTCAAGCCGGGGGATCGGCCAGCCAAGAAGAAGGCTCCCGCCCCGGCTCCGCTGAGGGCTCCCAAGCCGGTTGAACCGACCCCGGCTCCGGTGGCTAAGGAGGAAAAACCAGCAGCGGAATCGGCTCAGGCACCGGCCAGCGGTGAGGCTCCGCCGAGTACGCCTCCGGCTGGGGAACCCGTTCCGGAAAACAAGCCAGCTGGGCAGACGCCCCCAGAAAGCAAGTAAGTGTAACAAGCAAGTTTGTGCATGCCACTTTCAACGGACGAGTTGGCTGAAAGCTAGCTCGTCCGTGAGGCTTGATCATCTTTTTCTAGGATGGTTGTACATCCTGCTGTTTTCGTTACGATTACTGGCTCTTTCCACTGCGATACCCGTCGCTGTAGGTCTTGCCAGCGTTGGTACGCTATGGGCGATGCAGGGCCTCCACCGGCCAGCCAGCGTTGCCAGCGTTGCACTGCCACCAGGGTACCGACGCGATCTAAACACCGAATCAGTGTCACCTCCGGCAGCGGAGCTACCTGGGCATAGGCCTGCAATCCGGCTTGCCAGAGCGTTTCGTCATCTTCGGCCCAACTGCCCAGCAGCCGCGCGAGATCAGCGTGAGGAATATCCCATTGAAGGGTGCCATAATCAATGATGCCACTCACCTGTTCGGCCTCAAAGAAAACATGCGCGCGGTGAATGTCTACCAGACACGGGTGAAGCTGCCAGCTTCGCCCCTGCCAACGCTGTAGTTCGCTGTCCGGCCATTCTGCAAGCCGGCGTTCGATGGCGGGGGCCGTGGCAGATGGACGTTGTTCCCGCTGCCAAACGAGATGGAGACGAGCCAGGGCCTGACATGCTCGGGCGACCCGGTGGGGTTGTGGCGGCTGATCTGAATCGACTTGCCCTGGCATCCATTGTTGCAACTCCCACAACCAGCCCGCCAGCGAAAAGACAGTAGTGCCGTCGGAGAGGGGAACCAGATGAGGAACAAACTCCAGACCCACACTTCGGGCCATCCGCATCCAGCGATGTCGTTGCTTCATCTCTGCGAGAGATGCTTGAGCGGCGGGAGTGGCTCGCAGGGCAAACGCTTCCCCTACTTGCCACACACAGGCCCCGCTTAGTCCGCTCGCGGGGATCGGACGGGCTTCCCCTAGCCCCTGCGGCCAATAGGCCAGAGGGAGCTTGGGATCAACGCTGGGCCACCGGATCATGGGGCAACTCGGCAACACGGGCCACGCCCGGGGGCGCTGTTTTGGGGCGTACTGCTTGTTGCACCGGGTCGAGCCACACACGCGGCACGATGCCCAGCGTCAGCGTCAGGACTGCACACAACGCCATCGTCCCCACAGCTGGCGACAGTTTCGTTTTGGGTAACGGCTCAATCGCCTCGCGCAGATACATCGCCGCTAGAAGACGCAAATAGTACCAAGCCGCGATGGCGGCATTGATCGCCCCAATGAGGGCCAGATAGCCGTACAACCGGGCCTGTTCAGCAGCTTGAGCGGCTTGTTCCTTGGTCAGCCCCTCTAGTTTGCCGCTGTTAACCCCTAGGGCCTCGAAGAACAACATCGCTTTACCGGCGAAGCCTGCAGTCAGAGGGATACCGATTAGGCTGAGCAAGAATAGCGTCAGGACCAGAGCAAGGAGTGGGTGGGTTTTACCTAAACCGACGATGTCGTCCTCGGATTCGACAGGGTGTCCACTCTGCGAGAGCAACTGCAGTACTGCAAATGCTCCGAGGGTCATCGCCCCATACGCGACCAGGTAGAACAAGGTGGCCTCGACGCCGCCTAGGGCCGAGCCAACACCGTCAGGGGTGGCGACCAGACGAGGAGCTACGGCCAGACCGATCAGCATATAGCCCGCATGAGCCACGCTGGAGTAGGCGAGCAATCGCTTGAGGTTGCTTTGCCATAGGGCCAGCAGATTGCCTAGCGTCATGGTGACGGCAGCCAAGATCCACAGCAAGACCGGAACCTGGGTGCCCAAGGCGGTCATCGTCCGCTCAGAGCCGACAAAACCAAGCAACTTGATCAACGAGGCAAAGCCGACCACCTTGGGCACAAAAGCTAAGAGGGCGGCCATGGCGGTGGTGGTGCCCTGATACACGTCCGGCGCGTAGAAGTGGAACGGCACGGCGGTGATCTTGAAGCCCAGGCCAGCCACGATCATCACCAGAGCTACCAAGACCATACCGCGCCAGGGGGCAGCCGACTCGCTAGGATTTAGGCCGATGGTTTGGCCTGCTGCCAACGTTTCGACGATGCGGGGAATGTTCATCGTACCGGTCAGTCCATACAGATAGCTAAAGCCGAATAAAAGCATCCCCGTGGAAAAAATACTCAGAAGAAAATACTTTAAAGCTGCTTCTTGAGAGGCAAGTGTAACGCGTGGTACATATAAGAGCAAGTATGTCGGGATGCTCACCAGTTCCAGGGCCACAAACAGCGTGATGAGGTCGTTTGCCGAGCCGACTAGGCTGATCCCCGCAGTGATCAGTAACAAGCAAGCGTGGTATTCACCCGAAGAGTCGCCGCCCTCGTCCCAACTCAGCAGCACCAATAACACCCCGGTGATTAAAGCCAGATTCTTGAACAACAAGGCTAACGGCGTGAAGGTTACCGGTGCCGCATAGCGCAAGGTATTGACCAAGTCCGCTTCGCCCGACTGTTCGAGAAGCGGCACCCGGCGGTAGACGAAAATCAACGCGGTCGCTGCTCCAGCAATGGCCGTCAAGGCAAGAAGGCCGAAGAGCGTCCGCGGAATGCGGAAGGTAGCGGCCAGAAACAGAAAGCAAGCGGCCAGGCACAGAACGATTTCCGGCAACAATTGCGGGACAAACCCGCCCAGAGCGGCGGCGAGATGCGAGTTGACTTCCACGGTAATCAAGTCCTCATAGCGAGCGGACCAGCGCGAGCAAGAACACCGTCAGCCCCAGCACCATTGCAAGGGCGTAAAACTGTACCAGGCCGTTTTGCATAGGCCGAAATGCCTGCCCCAGCCAGCGGGGGACGCTGCCTGCGGCGCTGACTGTGGCATCGACGCCATGACGGTCCAACCCGGCCAGGAGGTTGGCTAACCCCTGCAGGGGGAGAACAATTAAAACATGATAGATTTCATCGACGTAGAACTTGTCACGTGAGAACTGATACAGCAGTCCCAGCGAACGGGCCAGTTGTGCTGGTAGGCTCGGCTGCACCACATACAGCAAGTAAGCCAGCCCGATGCCCAAAACGGCTAGAAGGCTGCTCAGCAGCATGAGCGTAAGCTGGTACTGGTGCGGATCGGCAGCCGGCAGTCCTGGGGTCGCCTCAACAAAGTGAGCAAATGACAGCGCCTTGACTGCCTTGAGGGTATGCGGTCCAGCTAGCAGTGCCCCGATGCCCAAGGCAAACACCGCTAGCACCACCAGTGGTATCGTCATCACCGCCGGCGATTCGTAGCTGGCCTTGGGATGTGGCGAATCGCGTTCCACGGCTGGTTTTTTGCTACTCGGGCTGTGGCTATGGCGGGGGGTAGCCTCGTGATCGTCATGGTGGCTGTGGGTATGATCGGCTTCGGCAGGCACGCGCAGCGGCCCCCAGAAGGTGAGGAAGTAGGCACGGAAAGTGTAAAACGCGGTGAGAAACGCCGTGACGAGAGCGACGATTAACAAGACGAAGTAGGTCGATGCGCCGTAACTGCCGGTTTCGCTAGCCTGCTGGGCAGCGGCGAGAATCTCATCTTTGCTCCAGAAGCCCGACAGGAGCGGGAAACCGGCTAGCGTTAGTGCCCCGACCAAGAAGGTAGCGTGGGTCGTGGGCATTACCTGTCGCAACCCACTAAAACGCCGCATGTCGATGACGTGGCCCATGCCATGCATAACAGAGCCAGCCGCCAGGAACAGCAGCGCCTTGAAAAACGCATGGGTCAACAGGTGAAACATCGCAGCAACCACCGCGAAAGTCACCAGTCCGGGGCCGCCAAACTTGGTGGCACAGCCCAAACCGAGAAACATGTAACCCAGCTGCGACAGCGTCGAATACGCCAACACCCGCTTGAGGTCGGTCTGGGTCAGAGCGATCAACGCTGCCAACAGAGCCGTAAACCCGCCCAGAACGGCGACGGTCAGTTGGGCCGCGGGCACCAGCATAAACAAAGGAGTGCAGCGTGCCACTAAGTAGACCCCGGCAGTGACCATAGTGGCAGCGTGGATGAGAGCGCTGACGGGGGTGGGGCCTTCCATTGCGTCGGGCAACCACACATGCAGCGGAAATTGGGCCGATTTACCCGCTGCCCCACAGAACACCAATAGGGCCGCCGTCAACACAAATGGTTCGCTTAGGACGCCCTCTTGGAGCTTGGCAAACACCTCATCGTAGGACAGACTACCGGTGCCATACCACAGCATGAGGATGCCCAAGAACAATCCGACATCCCCCAAACGCGTCACCAGAAACGCTTTACGGGCCGCCTCAGCTGCCGAAGGCTTGGCATACCAGAAACCGATAAGCAAGTAGGAGCATAGCCCGACCCCCTCCCAGCCGGCATACAGCACCAGCAAGTTATCAGCCATCACCAACAGGTTCATGGCAGCGACGAAGCCCGACACAGCAGCGAAGAAGCGAGCATAGCCGGGCTCGCCGTGCATGTAGCCAGCCGAGTACAGGGCAATGAGAGCGGCGATGAAGTTGATCATCAGCAGCATCATGGCAGTCAGTGCATCGACGCGCAAGGTCATGCCGATATCAACGCCGCCGGGCTTGCCAGGCTCGATTTGAATCCACGGATAGTAGCTTTTCACGACCAAAGGCTGAACAGGAGTATCATCGTCGTGAGGGGTGTTGATCTCGCTCCACAGCGGAGTGAAGACGAACAACGACACCCCAAACGCCGCTACGATGGCCGCGATGCTCAGCCCATGGCTGTGTTCGCGTAAGATGGGACCGAGCAGGGCTAGAAGGAGGGCCGCCAATAACGGCAGCGAGGGGATGAGCCACAATAGGCCGCCCAAGGAGGCTAGACGGTCCAGTTCCGCGGCGGCGAGCAAGGGGCTAAACATGAGTCGGTTCTTCCTTCCGGGACGGCTCTTTACCAGCGGGGGGTAGTTGCGGCAGGGGTTCAGGAACGGGGGGAGGCGGCAGCGGGTCTTCATCCTCAGCGGGTTGCCAGCCGGTTTCGTGCATGTCC
>JBDNDE010000225.1:0-7899 GCA_046719305.1 Gemmataceae bacterium
GGGTTGTGAAACAACGACTGCGACGCCCGACTTGGATAAGTCCATCATCCGAGCGTTGGTTAACTCTTTGGGGTTATAGCCAAGCAATTGCCAGAGGATGTCTAGATGCCGAGCATAGCGGACGTGAACGCGGCGGTCTTGGTTCGGCGGGACTGGCTCGGACATGATACAATGATCCGGCACGCGCGGGGCGACATTTCTGTTAACTTAGGTCTTTATTGTTGTAAGGTCAAATGCTCGATACCCTTCGCCTGACCCCCGGCCAACTCGATCTGGCGGCTCAACTACTACGCGGCGGCCAACTCGTTGCTTTTCCCACCGAGACGGTTTACGGCCTGGGGGCCGACGCTCTGAATCCGCACGCCGTCGCGGCCATCTATCAAGCCAAGGGGCGACCAGCTCACAATCCGCTGATCGTCCATGTGGCCGATCAGGCCTGTGCCCAGAGCCTGGCCCAGTGGAACGAGGCGGCCCAGCGACTGGCCCAGCAGTTTTGGCCGGGGCCTCTGACGCTGGTGTTGCCGGCTCGCCCGACGGTGCCGGCTATTGTGCGGGCTGGGGGTCCGAGCGTGGCGTTGCGGATGCCGGCGCACCCGGTGGCGTTGGAGCTGCTGCGGTTGACCGGGCGACCGTTGGCGGCGCCGAGCGCTAATCGCTCGGGCCGGCTCTCCCCCACAACCCCCGAACATGTGTTGAAGGATCTGGAGGGTCGCATCGCGGCGGTGATTCTTGGGGGGGCGACGACCGCGGGAATGAATCGACGGTGCTAGATGTCTCCGATCTGGTGCCCCGTTTGCTGCGTCCAGGACCAATCGCACCGCAGCAACTCGAAAGGTTGCTTGGAAAGCTACACCGCCAGGCACCGCAACCAGCCCCCGAAGGAACTCAGCCGCTCCCCTCACCGGGACTACTGGAGAAGCACTATGCACCGCGGACGCCGCTGGTTCTTGCCTCGGACCATGGTATGAACATTTGTATTGAATCACGCAAAGCCGGCCTGCGTGTCGGCTGGTTGGGTCGCCCCCTACGCGAGCAGTCCCCGCCGGATCCACCTGCCGAACTACTGCCCGACGATGCCTCCGGCTTCGCCGCCGGCCTGTATGCTGCCCTACATCGGCTCGACCAACTCGACCTAGACCGCATTGTCGTTGCCGCTCTCCCTACTGGTGAAGACTGGCTTGCCGTGCGCGATCGGCTTCGTCGAGCCGCGGCCTAAGCGTTTTGTCCGCGGTTAACCTCTCAGCAGTGCAGAGCGACTGACCCACCAGCCGATAACCTTCCCACGATCCCACACTCTCAACGATGGGGAGTTGCCTCGATGTCTTTCCTATCGGCTCGGGTTAGTTTTGCACGCTTTCGTGTTTCTGGCGATACACCGGGCAGTTTTGGCCTCGACGAGCTGAACCAACTCGCCGACCATGCAATTGGCAAGCAACGTCTCGCGGCTAGCGATGGCGTCGAGATTGGCTGGACGGCCGGTGAACATCTGCTGGACACCGATTTTGATCTAACTAAGAACGTGATTAATGACACGCTTCAGTTTGCTTTGCGTGTGGATACGTTGAAGCTACCTAGTGATCTGTTGCGAGCCTATGCTGCTATCGACCTGCGCGCCTTGGCCGAGAAAAATCCCAGCGGCCGGCCCAGTGCACGGCAACGCCGCGAGGCACGCGAATCGGCCCGGCAGCGTCTGGAGGCCGAGGCCCGCGATGGCCGATTTGTGCGTCGCAAGGTCTATCCGGTGTTGTGGGACGGTCTGAGCAACGAACTGCTGGTGGCCTCGACCTCTCAATCGGTTCTCGATCGCTTGCATCTGCTATTTGAACAAACCTTTGATCGCAGCTTTGAGCCGCTTTCTGCCGGGCCGTTGGCCTATCGGCTGGCCGAGTCGCGACGACAGACGCGTGGCGTGGATGATGCCGAAGCGTCGCCCTTTTTACCGGGTCTTTCGCCGTCGCGTCTGGAGTGGATTCTCGACGATGACAGCAAGGATTTCCTGGGCAACGAGTTCTTGCTGTGGCTGTGGTATACTCTGGAGAACGAAGGCGACACGCTACGTTTGTCGGACCAAAGCGAAGTAGCTGTGCTGATCGCCCGCACGCTCGCCCTGGAGTGCCCGCGTGGTCAGACCGGTCGGGAGTCGATCACACATGATGCGCCCAATCGTTTGCCCGAAGCTCGTCGCGCTATTCAATCCGGCAAATTGCCCCGTAAGCTCGGTCTGGTGTTGGAACGGCAAGGCTCGCAGTACGAACTCACGATCGCAGCAGAGAATCTGGCGGTGTCCGGGGCGAAGCTACCGGCCCCCGAGGAAACCGAAGAGCGCGCCCGTCTGGAAGAACGCGTTAATCAACTGCGCCATCTCATCGAGACGCTCGACCTGCTCTACGATGCCTTCGGTGCCCGTCGCCACAGCGACCTATGGGCCAAAGACCTCGCCGGCATGCAAATGTGGTTGCAACGCGAGGAACGCCAGCGGGTGGCCTAGTTGCCAACGCCCCGAGTGCGGCCCACGAGTCCGTTTGCTGCTTCCCAGCACGCGAAGCGATAAAGGATCTCGGCGGCCATCTCCACCTGGGCGAGTTCGATCCATTCATCCTTGGTGTGGGCCTGGGCAATATCGCCCGGACCGAAGACGACACTCGGTATGCCCGCCAAAGCCAGCGACGAGGCATCCGTCCCATAAGGCACGGCCAAGACGCGAGGCTTTTTGCCCCGGACCGCCTCAATCGCTTGTCCTAACGGCTCGGCGATGAGATCGCTGCCCGTTGGGGCCAACGACGGACAGTTCAGATACGGTGGCTGGGTGGTGAATTCCACCTCGGGCGTGTGTTGCCGTAAGTAGGCATCCAACTGTCGGGGGGCATCCTCGGGCTGCTCGCCGGGTATCAACCGCCGGTCAATATCGATCCGGCAGCCATCGGGCACGACGTTGACACTGGCCCCGCCGTGGATGGTTCCGACACTCAAGGTAGGCGGCCCCAGCAGCGGATCGCAAGCTGACTGACGCAACCGCTCGGCGTACTGTTCCAGATGCGGTAGCAAGCGGCCCATGCGGTAGATGGCATTGATGCCCTGCTCGGGGGTGGAACTGTGGCAAGCCCGGCCGGTGGTCGAGATCACCCAGCGGACGACGCCTTTGTGCGCTTGGACGAGGTCCAGCCCGGTTGGCTCGGCGACCACGGCCCGCACCGGATCGGGGCCAAGTCGCTCCCGCACCAGCCGTTGCACCCCTAGAAAGGTGAACTCCTCATCGACAGTGCAGGCCAACACCAACCGTGGCCCACCGCGTGGCCGCTCTTGGGCATAACGGCCAAACGCCGCCAGCATGGCCGCCATGCCGCCCTTGACATCGCAGGCTCCACGACCGTAGAGGCGACCCGAGTCGATGACCGCACCGAATGGGTCGATGGTCATCCCCTCCACTGGAACCGTGTCTTGATGTACCTCGAAAATCAGCGTGCCGTGTGGCTTTTCCGGCTCGGCAATCGCCAGCAGATTGTCCCGGCCGGGCGCGACGCTCTGCCGTGCATACTGGTAGCCACGTTCGCGAAAGTGGTTTTCGAGATAGTCGCCCAGACGGCCTTCGAGATACAGCGGTCCCTCGACCGGCAAGCCCATCGGATTGACGCTGGGCAGTCGGACCAAATCGCGTAACAGACGGGTGGTTTCGTGCATGTGCGTTTCCTCCGCGAATTATTATGCCGATTTAGCTGCTGGGTTCTAGAATCGACTTCTAGAATCGACCGCGGAGTCATCTGCTCGAATTCCCACCTGGAGGATCGTTTTGTCATGCGACCTGTTCTCTCCCTGTTGGTCTTGCCTGCTCTGCTATGGATGGTCAGCCTCGGCTGGGTTCGTGCCGAGGAAAAGGACCACATGCTCTTCAACGGCAAAGATCTCACCGGCTGGCGTGTTTTTCTCAAAGACAACAAGGCCAAGCCTGAAGACTGCTTTAGCGTCAAAGACGGTGTCATCGAATGCACCGGCAAGCCCAACGGCTACCTGATCACCGAGAAAGAATACGGCAACTACATCCTGGAGTTGGAATGGAAGTGGGGCGAAGAGGCCAAGAAGATCAAGGTGCCCAACAGCGGTGTTCTTCTACACGTCAGCGGCCAAGACATGATCTGGCCCAAGAGTGCCGAGGCGCAGCTAATGAGCGGCAACGCCGGCGATATTTGGCTCATCGGTGGTTTCAAACTGGACATCGACAAGAGCCGGCAAGACCCGAAGATCGAGCGGCACTATTTCAAGATGAAGACGGATAAGCCGGTAGAGAAACCAATGGGCGAGTGGAACAGTTACCGGATTGTGTGCAAGGGCGACACAATCACGCTGTATGTCAACGAAGTGAAACTGAACGAGGGGACCAACAGCGAACGAGAAAAAGGCAAGATTGCGTTGCAATCCGAAGGGGCACCGATCTCGTTCCGCAATATCCGCCTGATACCGATCCGCTAACCCCTAAGCCGATTAGACGATTGCCATTCGGACCATGGCCACGCCCAGCATGAGCATCCGCACAAAGGGCTGGCCATTGGTGAGGGGGTCAAACTGAAGGCATGAGCCGCGAATCGCCCCCAGTGACGTTCCTCGTTCCGAGCGATAAACCTGCTGCGGGTCGACGCGAAACAGCACCTCTTTGTGACGGTCCCAGGCCCCTTGCCGGTTCACCCAACCAATCAAGCGCTCCTCTGCCTCACGAACTTCCCAAAGCGGAACCAGCGACCAAGTCCGGCGAAGCGAGAAAACCACCGGCTGTTCAAATGCTTCGTGAACAGTCCGAATCGTGGGCCGGAACCAATTCAAGGGCCAGGAGGCCAAGTGTAGCTGAACGCTTCCGACAAGATAACCTTGTTGGTCAAGCAGTTGATCGGAACATAGCCGAAGTAACGGCTGTTCCAGCAAACCGCGGTCAAAAACCGGATTAGAGGTGCGGAAATCGTGCGGTTGAGTTGCTCGGGATTCGGCCATAGGCTAGATTTTCCGCAGAGAAACGGCCCCACCTGTTCCCCTATCTGGTTGTTACACATGGGTTTGCTTGGATTGTACGCTGCCATCCTAGCTGTCGGGCTAGGTATGAGTATATGGAACACTGCGCGGTATTTGCACGAAGCTCGCGAACGCGTTCTACGTCGGCGAGTGGCAAGACTTTTACGTGCCGCACGTCGCCATCGTCGAATGAATTGACATTTCTCGCTGATGAGCTAGGTTAATCATATCCCCTTGTAATCTCCCCAACAGTAGTTTCCCCGACGGCTTCATTTTCTTTTCTTGTGCGTCCCGACGCGATCTTCGGTAAGCGTTGGTTAGGGCTACGGCTACGTCTTGAGCGTAGCGGCATCCTCCGCCGAGGTTGGGATCACCGCAGGAGTTCGGCTCGGCGGTGATTTCCTTTTTGGATGGGTTGTTCCTCGTCTCGTCCGTCATTGGAGTGACATTGTGTGAGATCCATTGTAATGTTCGTCGAGAGCAGAGCAGGGGGGGCCGACGAGAAATTTTTTTTCTGATTGGTGAATCCTTTGGAAGGGTGCGGCATCTAAGAGGGTGTCGATGATGCGAAGGTATCATCGAGTTCTTTGACAGGTAGGTAGGAGTAGAGAGGAAAGTCACGCGAGAGTGAGGCAACCCTGTTGGGAAGCACTCACGATCGTAATGAAGTCGAGATCACTGTGTCGGGGGGCGTCGGCAACGATCGCTTCGAGGCAGAGTGGGTTTCGGCATCCTTTCAATCTTTGAGTGTATTTCAGACAGGTGACCAGTTCAAACTCACCTGGTTGGGCTTTCGCGAGAGAGCAGACCAGTAGACATGTTCACCAAAGGATGGCAACATCCTTTTACGAGCATATGTTGTGAAGGGTTTGATCCTGGCTCAGAATGAACGTTGGCGGCGTGGATTAGGCATGCAAGTCGAACGAATCCCCGCAAGGGGGGAAGTGGCGAAAGGGGCAGTAAGGCGTAGATAACCTGCCCCGGGCACTGGGATAGCCTTCCTAACGGATGGGTAATACCAGATACGCTCGCTAGGAGGCATCTCCTGGCGAGGAAAGTTCCGGCGGCCTGGGAGGGGTTTACGTGATATTAGCTAGTTGGTGAGGTGACGGCTCACCAAGGCCAAGATGTCTAGCAGGTGTGAGAGCACGACCTGCGCCACTGGCACTGTGACACTGGCCAGACTCCTACGGGAGGCTGCAGTCGAGAATCTTCGGCAATGAGCGCAAGCTTGACCGAGCGACGCCGCGTGAGCGATGAAGGCCTTCGGGTTGTAAAGCTCTGTCGGGGGGGAGAAAAGGCAACTTGATCGACCCCCGGAGGAAGGACGGGCTAAGTTCGTGCCAGCAGCCGCGGTAAGACGAACCGTCCAAACGTTATTCGGAATCACTGGGCTTAAAGGGTGCGTAGGCGGAGGGGTAAGTCAGAGGTGAAAGCCCACGGCTCAACCGTGGAAGGGCCCCTGATACTGTCCTTCTCGAGGGAGATAGGGGCGTGCGGAACTCAGAGTGGAGCGGTGAAATGCGTAGATATTCTGAGGAACACCGGTGGCGAAAGCGGCACGCTGGATCTTTACTGACGCTGAGGCACGAAAGCCAGGGGAGCAAACGGGATTAGATACCCCGGTAGTCCTGGCCCTAAACGTTGGGTACTAGGTAGCGGCCTGTCCTGGGGTCGCTGCCGGAGCAAAAGTGTTAAGTACCCCGCCTGGGGAGTATGGTCGCAAGGCTGAAACTCAAAGGAATTGACGGGGGCTCACACAAGCGGTGGAGCATGTGGCTTAATTCGAGGCAACGCGAAGAACCTTATCCTGGGCTTGACATGTCCGCAAGGGTCTAGACGTAGGTGCCGGAAACGGTGGCCCACAGGTATCCAATCCTGAGCTAGACACAGGTGCTGCATGGCTGTCGTCAGCTCGTGTCGTGAGATGTCGGGTTAAGTCCCATAACGAGCGCAACCCCTGTCTCCAGTTGCCAGCGCGTCCGGGCGGGGACTCTGGAGAGACTGCCGGTGTTAAACCGGAGGAAGGTGGGGATGACGTCAAGTCCTCATGGCCTTTATGCCCAGGGCTGCACACGTGCTACAATGGCGTGTACAAAGGGACGCTACCACGCGAGTGGACGCCAATCCCAAAAAGCACGCCCCAGTTCAGATTGTAGGCTGCAACTCGCCTACATGAAGTTGGAATCGCTAGTAATCGCGGGTCAGCAACACCGCGGTGAATGTGTTCCTGAGCCTTGTACACACCGCCCGTCAAGCCACGAAAGAGAGGGGGGAGCCAAGTCGCCGTGCCAACCGCAAGGGGGTAAGCGCCTAACTCTCAACTCTTGATTGGGACTAAGTCGTAACAAGGTAACCGTAGGGGAACCTGCGGTTGGATCACCTCCTTTCTAAGGATTTCCTTTACCTTCCCTCTTCGACCGAGGGATCTGTACAGCTTCACTCCCGCATCCCCCTCTCTGCTCCCTGCCTCCCACTCCGTCTTCCTTGCCCCATCTGCTCTTCAGATGGGTTTTTTCGTATCCCCACTTTCCTCCTCGCGCCCCATAATATCCCTACTGCCTTCTTCCTCTGGAGGATTCTTCCATGCTCCGCTTCTTTCTTTGCTCTCTTTTCTCTCTCGTGCTCAGCTCGCCCGCTCCCCTCCTGGCCGGCTCCTCAAATAGCCTCCTCGATGTCTCTGCCGACGGTAAACGACTGCTGGCGGTCAACTCCGACAATGGAACGGTCACGGTGGTCGATCTAGAGAAACGCGAGAAGCTCCACGAGATTGCGGTAGGGGACAAACCCGAAGCGGTGGCCTGGATCGGCACCAGTGATTTGGCCCTAGTTACGGTTTATCGAGAGGATCGCGTTGTCTTCATCGACACCCAGAAGGGCAAGATTGTTCATATGCTTGATGTC